>JBBSVA010000028.1:0-36543 GCA_038233915.1 Mycobacteriales bacterium
CCTCTTCGAGGAGCACGTCGACCTGCTCACCCGTGAACCGGTCCGGCTGCAGGTCCTCGTCGCCCTCCTGGAAGACCTCGGGATCGCCGAGCCGACCACCCGGGTGGCCATGGCCGGGCTCCGCCGCGAGGGCGTCGTCGCCGCGAGTCGGAGCGGCCGGGAGACCCGCTACACGCCGACCGACCAGCTGCGTGCGGTGCGGATGCGGCGGACCGAGCGACTGGCGCAGCGGCTGCAGCCCTGGGACGGGCTCTGGCGGATGGTCATCTACACCGTGCCCGAGACCGAGCGGGCCACCCGCGAGCGGGTCCGCCGCACGCTGGGCCGGCACGGCTTCGGGATGCTCGGCCCGGCCACCTGGATCTCCCCGCAGGAGGCCGGGCTGGACGAGGTCCGTGCGGAGCTGGCCACCGAGCCGATCGCCCGGCTGGACGTGCTGCGCGCCCGGATGGCTGACGCCGACATGCCGGCCACCGACCTGGAGCTGGCGCACCGCTGCTGGGACCTGGCCGCCCTGGCCCAGGGCTACCGGGAGCTGAGCGCGGGCTTCCGGGCACAGCTGGCGGCGCCCTGCCCGCGCGGACCCGCGGCGCTGCGGGCCCACCTGGGGGCGTTGCACGAGTTCCGGGCCGCCATCGGCCGGGACCCCTTCCTGCCGACGTCGCTCCAGCCCGGCGGCTGGCCCGGGCAGGAGGCCTGCGACAGCTGGACGGCACTGTCCGCCCGGCTCGCCGAGGCGGCCCGGGACCACGTCGCCGCCCGCTTGGGCGAGGACCCGGGCTCGGCCGCCGTCGCACCCCTCCCCCACCCCCGGCAAAGGAACCTTTACACCCCCTGAGGGCGCCGATCGGGGGTGTAGAGGTTCCTTTGCCGGGGGTGGGGCGCGTGGGAACGAACCGATCTCGGCCCCCGGCGCGAAAGCGGGGCATGAAGAGCGGTGACGTGGCCCCCGATTTCGAGCTCCTCGACCAGGACGGCACGCCCCGGCGGCTGTCCACGATGCTGCAGTCCGGTCCGGTGGTGCTCTTCTTCTACCCCCTGGCCTCCTCCGGTGGCTGCACCACCGAGATGTGCACCGTGCGTGACGAGGCTTCCCGGTTCGCCGCGGTGGGCGCCCAGCGGGTCGGCCTCAGCCGCGACTCGGTGGCCAAGCAGAAGCAGTTCGCCGAGGGCAACGGGTTCGACTACCCGCTGCTGGCCGATGTCGACGGCGCCGTCTGCGAGGCCTACGGCACCAAGCGCACCCTCAACGCGGCACCGGTCAAGCGGCACACCTACGTGATCGGCACCGACGGCCTGGTCAAGGACATCATCAAGAGCGAGTTCCGGTTCGGAAAGCACGCCGAGAAGGCGCTGGCGGCGCTGGCCCCCTCCTGAGCCCCTGCCGGGCGGTGGCCGATCCGCCGCCCGGCAGGTGTCCCGCCACGACGGACCGCACCTCAGAGACCGAGCTCGGCCCGGACCTCCGCGTCGTGCTGGCCTATCGTCGGGATCGAGCCGACCGTGCCCGGGGTGGCTGAGAACCGCGGGGCGACGCCAGGCTGCACCCGGCCGTCGACCTCCACGAAGACACCACGCTCGCGGTTGTGCTCGTCGGTGGTGGCCTCCAGCAGCGACCAGACCGGCGCCACGCAGGCATCGGTGCCGGCGAACACCTGCCACCACTCGTCCCTGGTGCGCCCGGCGACGACCTCGGTGAACCGCTCGCGCAGCGCGGGCCAGGCGGCCGGGTCGGACCGATCGGGCAGCGTGTCGTCGTCCGCGAGCCCGAGGCCGGTCAGCAGCGCGGCGTAGAACTGCTCCTCCAGGGCCCCGACGGCGAGGAACTGCCCGTCCGCGCAGCGGTAGACGTCGTAGAACGGCGCCCCGGTGTCGAGCAGGTTGACCCCGCGGGCGTCGGTCCAGCCCCCGGTGTCGAGCATCCCGTGGATCATCGTGGTGAGCACCGCGGTGCCGTCCACGATGGCGGCGTCGACGACCTGGCCCTGCCCTGTCGTCCGGGCGGACAGCACGCCGGCGACGACGCCGAGAGCGAGGAACACCCCGCCCCCGCCGAAGTCGCCGAGCAGATTCATCGGCGGCGCGGGCCGCTCGTCGGGGCGCCCGGAGGCGCCCAGCGCGCCGGTCAGCGCGATGTAGCCGATGTCGTGCCCGGCGCTGTGCGACAGCGGGCCGGTCTGGCCCCAGCCGGTCATCCGGCCGTAGACCAGCGCCGGGTTCAGCTCGTGGGCCTGCTCCGGGCCCAGCCCCAGGCGTTCCATGACGCCGGGCCGGAAGCCCTCCAGCAGCACGTCGGCCCGGGCCACCAGCGCCCGGACGACGGTGCGGTCCTCGGCGTCCTTGAGGTCCAGGGCGATCGAGCGCTTGCCCCGGTCCAGCATCGACGTCCCGCCGAGCGAGCCGACCAGACCGGTCCCGGCGCTGCGCCTGTCGATCCGGACGACGTCGGCGCCGAGGTCGGCCAGCAGCATCCCGCAGAACGGGCCGGGACCCAGCCCGGCGAACTCCACGACGCGCACACCCTGCAGCGGACCGGCCACGACGCCACCTCTCCTCGTTCAACATCGTCCGCCCCCGCCGTACCCCACCGTGCCCGAGGCAGGGGATCCCCTCCTGACCGGTGCGGCGCCCTCCGTTGCGGAGGGGATCCCCTGCCGGGGGGTGGGGAGGGGTGGCGGGGGCGTGTCAGTGGCATGCTGCCGCACCGTGCGTCCCTACGTCGCGGTGGCCGTCGGTGGGGCCCTCGGCGCGTTGGCCCGGTGGGCGGTCGGCCTCGGCCTGAGCCACCCCCCGGGCGGCTGGCCGTGGGCCACCGTCACGGTCAACGTGACCGGCTGCCTGCTGATCGGTCTGCTGCTCGCGGTGTTGCTGGCCCGCGCCCCCGACCACCCCTGGCTGCGGCCGTTCCTGGCCACCGGGGTGCTCGGCGGCTACACGACCTTCTCCACCTTCGCCGTCGACGCCGTCCAGCTCGCCGACGTCGGGCGCTGGCCGGTCGCGGTGGGGTACGTGCTCCTCAGCGTGGTGGGCGGGCTCGCCGCCGTCGTCCTCGGGCTGCTGCTCGGACGGCGGACCGTCGGGTCGCCGGCGTCGGTCCGGGCCGAGCTGGACGCCGGGGAGGACCTGTCGTGACGGCGCTGTGGGTGGTGCTCGGCGCGCTGATCGGTGCCCCGCTGCGGCTGGCCGTCGACCGGGTGGCGGTGCGCCGGCGGGGTCGGGGCAGCGTCGTCGGGATCTTGGTGGTCAACGTCGTCGGCAGCCTGGTGCTGGGCGTCGTGCTGGGCCTGCGCGACCTCTCCCCCGCCGTCGTCGCGCTGCTCGGCACCGGGTTCTGCGGCTCGCTGACGACCTTCTCCACGTTCGGCTTCGACGTCGTCCGGCTGGTGGAGGAGGAGCGCGTGACGCGCGCGGCCGGCTACGTGACCGGTTCACTGCTGCTGGGCGTCGGGGCGGCAGCGATCGGGTACCTGACCGTCCGCTGACCTGCGACGGCCGCAGGGGCTCAGTAGGGTCGGGGGCGGTATGCCAGAGCAGAAGCAGTCAGCCGGGGCGGACAGCCCCGTGGTCGTGGTCGCCAACCGACTGCCCGTGGACCAGGTCCTGGCCCCCGATGGGACGGTCAGCTGGACCCGCAGCCCAGGTGGCCTGGTCACCGCGCTGGAGCCCTTCGTGGCCAGCCGGGGCGGGGCGTGGGTGGGCTGGTCGGGCTCGGCCGGGGACGCCCCGGAGCCCTTCGAGTCCGGCGGGATGCACCTGGTCCCGGTCGCGCTCAGCGAGGACGATGTCGACCAGTACTACGAGGGGTTCTCCAACGCCTCGCTGTGGCCGCTGTACCACGACGTCGTCGAGAAGCCGGAGTACCACCGCACCTGGTGGAACAGCTACGTGCAGGTCAACCGCCGGTTCGCCGAGAAGGCCGCGGAGGTCGCCGCCGAGGGCGCGATCGTCTGGGTGCACGACTACCAGCTGCAGCTGGTGCCGGCGATGCTCCGCCAGCTCCGCCCCGACCTCACCATCGGGTTCTTCCTGCACATCCCGTTCCCGCCGTACGAGCTGTTCACCCAGCTGCCTTGGCGCAACGCGATCGTGGAGGGCCTGCTGGGCGCAGACCTCATCGGCTTCCAGATGCCCTCGGCCGCCTCGAACTTCGTCCAGCTCGCCCGCCGGCTGCACGAGCTCCCCACCAAGGGCAGCACGATCGAGTACGGCGACCGGACGGTCACCGTCAAGGCGTTCCCGATCTCCATCGACGTCTCGGTGTTCGACTCCCTCGCCCGGTCACCGGCGGTGCTGGAGCGCGCCGCGGAGATCCGCCGGGAGCTCGGCGACCCGGACAAGGTGATCCTCGGGGTCGATCGGCTGGACTACACCAAGGGCATCGGCGTCCGGCTCGAGGTCTTCCTGGAGCTGCTGGAGGAGGAGCTGATCCAGGCGCCGTCCACGGTGTTCATGCAGGTCGCCACCCCCAGCCGCGAGCGGGTCGAGCACTACGTGACCATGCGCGAGACGATCGAGCAGCAGGTCGGGCACATCAACGGCGTCTTCGGCTCGACCACGGGCCCCGCGGTGCACTACCTCAACCAGTCGATGCCGCGTGAAGAGCTCGCCGCCCTCTACCGGGCCGCCGACGTCATGCTGGTGACGCCGTACCGGGACGGCATGAACCTGGTGGCCAAGGAGTACGTGGCCGCCCGCAGCGACAACGGCGGCACGCTGGTGCTCAGCGAGTTCGCCGGCGCCGCCGCCGAGCTCAGGCAGGCCTACCTGGTCAACCCGCACGACAAGGACGGCGTGAAGAAGCAGCTCATGCGTGCGCTGCGGGCCGATCCCGTGGAGTCTGCGAAGTCCATGAAGGCGATGCGCCGCTACCTGCTCAGGCACGACCTGGACCACTGGGCCGGCTCGTTCTTCCAGGCGCTCGAGGCCCAGGCGTGACCGCGCTCGGGCTTCCGCTGGAGGACGCTCTCGACCTGCTCGCCGTCCGTCGGCCACTGCTGCTGGCCAGCGACTACGACGGCGTGCTCTCTGCGCTGGTCGACGACCCCTCGGCCGCCGTGCCGCAGCCGTGGGTCGCCGAGCTGCTGGGCCGGCTGGCCGGCGCGGAGGGCGTGACGGTCGCCCGGGTCAGCGGCCGGGGGGTCGCCGACCTGCAGGCCACCAGCGGGCTGACCGGCCCCTACCGGTGGGTCGGCAGCCACGGTGCGGAGTTCGACGGCGACCTGGACCCCGCGGTGCTCGCCGCCCGGGACCGGCTCGTCGCCGCCGTCGAGCCGCTGGTCGCCGGGGTGCCGGGTGCCCGGTTGGAGGTCAAGCCGGCCGCCGTTGCGGTGCACGTGCGCACGGTCGTCGACCGGGACGCCGCTGCCGGGCTGCTGGCCGCCGCGGACGAGGCCGCAGGGTCCGACGTGACCCGCAAGCCCGGCAAGGACGTCATGGAGCTGGCGCTCACCGCCGCGGACAAGGGGACGGCGCTGCTCCGGCTGCGCGACGAGCTCGGCGCCGACGGGGTGCTCTACCTGGGCGACGACGTCACCGACGAGGACGCCTTCACCGCTTTGGACCGGCAGGACGTGACGGTGAAGATCGGTGCCGGGCCGACCGCCGCCCAGCACCGGGTCGAGGACCTGGACGCCGTCCGCGCGCTGCTCGAACGACTGGCCGCGTCCCTAGCCGTCTGACCCACCGCACCCAGCCCGCAGCGGCCCGCCCCGCCCGCGCCCCCGCGAGCCCACCCCCGCGGCGATCGTCGCGAAAACCGCCACCTCTCCGCCGGCGTTCATCGCGACAACCGCCGGCTCTCGGGCGGCGTTCATCGCGAAAAACGGCACCTCTTCGCCGGCGTTTATCGCGATAACCGCCACCTCTCCGGCGGCGTTCATCGCGAAAAACGCCACCTTTGCGGCGCGGGTGGACAGCGCGTGACGCGGCCGTCACGGGGAGGCGGCACACTGCTGCCGTGGCCAGAGACCTGCGTGTGTGCTTCATCGGCGACTCCTTCACCGCCGGCACCGGCGACGAGACCGGGCAGGGCTGGGTGCGTCCGCTGGTGGCCGAGGCCCGGGAGAGCGGGACGTCGCTGACGGCCTACGAGCTGGGCGTCCGGCGGGAGACCTCGCTGGACGTCGCCCGCCGGTTCCACCCCGAGGTCGCGGCCCGGCTACGCGACGGCGACGACCTGCGGGTCGTGCTGTCGGTGGGCGCCAACGACGTGTCCGCCCCGGCCGGGCGGGCGCGGGTGCCGCACGAGCGGACCCTCGCCGTCCTGACCGACCTGCTGGACGACGCCTGGGCCTCGGGCTGGAGCACGTTCGTCGTCGGGCCGCCGCCCTCGCTGGACCCGGCCCAGACGGCCCGGGCGATCGACCTGAGCCTCGGCATGGCCCAGGTGTGCCAGGAGTGCTCGGTGCCCTTCGTCGATGTGGCCGCTCCGCTGTCCGACGACGCCACCTGGGCCGAGTCGGTCCGGGCCGGGGACGGCGTCCACCCGCTGGCGGCCGGCTACGCCCGGTTCGCCGACGTCGTCCGGGAGCCGTTGCTGACCTGGCTGGACTGAGCGTCGGCTCACCGCCAGCGGGGTGCGCGCCGAGGTGCGCCAGCCGGTGCGTGGTCGGGACGTCTCCGACGAGCTCGCGGCGGTGGTCGAGGAGACCGGGGCCGAGCTGCTGGTCATCGGCGTCGAGAAGCGCTCCGCGGTGGGCACGCTGCTGATGGGCGTCCGGTCGTCGTGTCGACCGGGTCGGGGCGACGACCCGCCGGGCCGGCTGCAGTTCGGTGACGTCGCGGGCGACGGCTCAACCATGTGACGTGTCGGACCGAAGTGACTTCTGATGCGAAACCGTCCGGTTGTCGCCCGTCGCCAGGAGTGCCCCGTGACCTACCCCGCTGCGCCTGTCAGTACCCGCGGCCGCGGGTTTGCCTCCCGCTCGCTGCACGCCAAGGCTCTCGTCCTGCTCTGCGTCGTGCTCGCGGCCGTCGCCGGAGTCGTCGGCACCCTGCTGCTGGGCAACAACCGGATCTCAGCACAGACCGCCGAGCTGGCGCAGCTGTCCACCGCCCAGTCGCTGGTCCTGCAGCTCGACACCCGGGCCAGCGAGCTCAAGGTCGACGGCTACAAGGCCCTGGTCCGAGAGGACCCGGAGTCTCAGCAGGCCGACGTCGTCGACGACCGGGGCCAGGTCACCGACCTGCTCGGCCAGCTCACCGCCGTCTCGCTCACCGGGGACAGCGCGACCGCCGTCGCCGGGCTGGCCGGGGCGTTCGAGACCTACGTCGCCGACATCGGCTCCTTCGTGGACGACGCTGTTGCCGACCAGGAGGGCACCCGCGCCCGTTGGGCCGACATCCAGACGGCGAACGACGTCACCGACGCCGCCGTGGGCACCGCGAAGGACGCCCTCGCCGCTGACGTCGCCGCCGCCTCCGCCCGGCTGGCGAGCACCACCACGACCTCCGGCTGGACCGCCGTCGCCGTGGCCCTGGCCGGGCTGCTGGTCATCGGCCTGGTCGGCCGGTTCACCCTGCTGGGCATCACCCGGCCGGTGAGCCGGGTGCAGGCGGCCCTGGAGGCGCTGGCCGACGGCGATCTCACCGTCGACCCCGGAGTCGAGTCCACCGACGAGATCGGCCGGATGTCCGCTGCCCTGGTCCGCGCCCAGACCTCGCTGCGGAGCCTTGTCGGCTCGGTCTCCAGCGCCGCGGACGCGGTGGCTGCCTCCGGCCAGCAGCTGTCCTCCTCCAGCGCCCAGATCGCCGCGTCGGCCGAGGAGACCGCCGTCCAGTCCGGGGTGGTGTCCGGCGCCGCCGACGAGGTCTCCCGCAACGTGGCCACGGTCGCGGCCGGCGCCGAGGAGATGTCGGCGTCGATCCGGGAGATCGCGCAGAGCGCGAACGAGGCGGTCCGGGTCGCCGGCACCGCAGTCACCGAGGCCGAGTCCACCAACGCCACCGTCGTCCGGCTCGGGGACTCCTCCAAGGAGATCGGGGACGTGGTCAAGGTGATCACCTCGATCGCCGAGCAGACCAACCTGCTGGCGTTGAACGCGACCATCGAGGCGGCCCGGGCCGGGGAGGCCGGCAAGGGCTTCGCCGTCGTCGCCAACGAGGTCAAGGAGCTGGCTCAGGAGACGGCCCGGGCGACCGAGGACATCGCCCGCCGGGTCGAGGCCATCCAGGGCGACACCGCGGCCGCCGTCCAGGCCATCGGCCGGATCTCGGTGACCATCGGGTCGATCAACGACTACCAGCTGACCATCGCCAGCGCGGTCGAGGAGCAGACCGCGACGACGAACGAGATGTCCCGCTCGGTGGCCGAGGCGGCCAGCGGCTCGACGGAGATCGCCGCCAACATCACCGGGGTCTCGACGGCGGCCGGGTCGACCACGCAGGCGTTGGGTCAGACCCGGGTGGCCGTGGACGAACTGTCCCGGATGGCCACCGAGCTGCGCACCACGGTCGGCCGCTTCACCTTCTGAGGCCGGGGGTGGGGGAGCCCGGCCACCACGTGGCCAGCCGGCTGACACCTCGGGGTCAGCGCCGCTCCAGCAGCCAGACTGCCTGGTACGGGGTGAGCTGCACGGCGCCGTCGCTGATCCGGGGGGCGGCGCCGGTCAGGTGGTCGACCAGCCGGTCCGGGTCCAGGCCCAGTTGTCGGACGACGTCCAGCGGCACGTGCCGGAGCTCGGGTGCCACGTTGTAGGCACCCAGCACGGTGCCCAGCGGGTGCCGGCGGGCCACGAGCAGGACGGCGGGGTCCCGCGGGTCGAGCACCTCGGCGGCGACCGAGGCGTGCAGCTGCGGCAGGGTCGCCCGGGCCCGGGTCAGCGCGGCCAGGCCCGCGACGATTGCCGGCGAGGTCGGGGCCGGGGGCCCGTCGGTGCCCCAGGGCAGCCGGGGCCGGTGCGCCCAGCGGTTGTCCTCGGCATGCCCGGGCTCCTCGGCCCAGTGCGGGTCGTCCAGCAGGCCCAGCTCGTCGCCGGACCACAGCACCGGCAGCCCGCCGAAGCCGAACACGACGGTGTGCGCCAGCAGCACCCGGGCGACCGCGTGCGGGTCCCAGGCGCCCAGGCCGGCCAGCGAGGCGGCGGTGCCGGAGATCCGCCGGTCGCCGGTGGCCTCGTTCTCCTGGAACACCAGCCCGCGGGCCCAAGACCCGGGGAAGACCCCGGCGTACCAGTCGGAGAGGAACCGGCGGTGCTCGTGGCCGGAGATCCCGACCGCGGCGGCGTCGCCGTCGTCGATCGCCCAGCCGATGTCGTCGTGGCAGCGGACGTAGGTGATCCAGGCCGTCGTCGACGGCGGGACCGGTAGGGCCTGCAGCGCGCGGCTGGCCAGCACCGCGTCCCGGCTGGCCAGCATCGACCAGACCTGCACCATCAGCCCGTTGTGGTAGGCCAGGTCGCTGACCCTGCCCCAGTGCTCACCGCGGCCCAGGTAGGTGACCAGGTCCTGCGGGCCCACGATCGCCTCGGCCTTGAAGGCCAGCGCGGGGCAGGCGATCCGGGCCACGGTGCGCAGCGCCTGGGTCAGCGCGTGCACCTCGGGCTGGTTCTGGCAGTTCGTGCCCAACCGCTTCCAGGTGAACGCGATCGCGTCCAGCCGCAGCACCTCGACGCCGTGGTTGGCCAGGTCCAGCACCACGTCGGCGTACTCGCAGAATACGTCGGGGTTCGCCCAGTCGACGTCCCACTGGTAGTCGTTGAACGTCGTCCAGACCCAGCCGTCGAGCTCGTCGTCCCAGCTGAAGCTGCCGGGGGCGAAGTCCGGGAAGACCTCCGGCAGGGTGGCCTCCCAGGCGTCCGGTCCGGTCCGGTCATCGAACACCCGGAAGTAGGCGCGCTTGGTCGGGTCGCCGGCCCGCGCGGCCCGGGCCCAGGCGTGCTCCCGGGACACGTGGTTGAGCACCAGGTCCAGGCAGAGGCTGATACCGCGCCCGCGCAGCGCCCGGGTCAGCGCACGCAGGTCCTCCATCGTGCCCAGGTCCGGGCGGATCGAGCCGTAGTCGGCGACGGCGTAGCCCCCGTCGTTGGGCGGCGGACCGGGCGTCAGTACGGGCATCAGGTGCAGGTAGCCGACGCCGAGGTCCTGCAGGTACCCGGCCCGTCCGGCGACGGCTGCCAGGTCGCCGGCGAAGCGGTCGGCGTACGCGGCGTAGCCCAGCAGGCCTGGCTGCTGGAACCAGTCCGGGGCCAGGCTGCGGCGCAGGTCCAGCGCGTGCAGCTCGTCCTCACGCTCGGCGTAGGAGCGGGCCGCGGCGGCGAGCAGCCGGCCGGCGACGGCCTGCGGGTCGGCGTAGAGCGGGGTCAGCCCGGCGAGCAGGTCGGGCAGCCACCGCTCGACCCGGGCGGCGAAGACCTCCCGTCGGTGTGCGGGCAGGCTGCTGAGCACGTCGTCCACCCGGGCAGCATCCCAGTCGGTGGTCACTCGGCGGACCAGCGGCGGGCGGACAACGCCGCGACCACCTGGGACAACTGCTCCCGCAGCGCCGGCAGGTCGCCCACCGCTCCGTCGAAGACCCGCTCGCTGGCGTCGTCGGCCCCGGCCTCGGCCAGTGCCGCCCGACCGGTGTCGCTGAGGGTGACCTCGACCCGGCGCCGGTCGGTGGTGGACCGCTCCCGGCTGACGTGTCCGTGCCGCTCCAGCCGCTCGAGCACCCGGCTCATGGTCTGGTCCTCGACCTGCATGGCCTGGGCGAGCTCATGTTGCGAGCGCGGGCCCGAGGACACCATCCACAGGACGACGAAGCCCGAGTGGTTGAGGCCCCACTGGTCCAGGTGGGCGTCCCAGGCGTGCTCGACCAGGCGCGCGGCCGTCGACAACAGCCGACCAGTCGCCCACTGGGCCGGGTCGGGTGCGGACGGCACGCGGTCCCCCCCGTAATGGTCAGCCTGCTGAACATCGGCTACATTCCCTCAGCAGGCTGACCATTATGCCTCGCCGCCCGTCCCTGCGCCTCCCAGGAGTCCCGACCATGGCCAGCAGAGCCAGCACCGACACCGCCACCGGCAGGTCCGGGCGCCGCAGGCGGCGCTGGCTGCTGCCCGCCGTCCTCCTGCTCGCCTGGCTGGTGCTGTCCGGGATCGCCGGGCCCTACAGCGGCAAGCTGTCGGAGGTCCAGTCCAACGACAACAGCCAGTTCCTGCCCAGCGACGCCGAATCCCAGCGGGTGGCCGAGCTGTCCGCCGGGTTCAGCGACACCCAGGCGTTCCCGGGCTACCTGCTGCTGGAGTCGGACACCCCGCTGACCCAGCAGCAGCTGACCGACTTCGGTGCGTTCGCCGCCGCCGTCCCCGACATCGCGGTGCCGGTGGCCGGGGCACCGGCCCGGCAGGTCTCGGACTTCCTGGTGCCCGGGCCCATCCCGGTGGTGCCCAGCGAGGACGGCGAGGCCGCGCTGGCACTGGTCTCCTTCGACTCCTCCGAGCTGTCGGCCACGCTGTCGGACGGCTCGAGCCCGATCGTGGCCGCCATCGACCAGATCCGGGACGCGGCGAAGGACCTCGACGGATCGCTGTCGGGCAGCGGGCTGACGATATACACGGCCGGCCCGGCCGCCACGATCGCCGACCTGGTCTCCGCCTTCGGCGGGATCGACGGCACGCTGCTGCTGGTGGCGGGCATCGCGGTGCTGCTGATCCTGCTGGTCGTCTACCGCAGTCCGGTGCTGCCGTTCTTCGTGCTGCTCACCGCAGGGTTCGCGCTGACCACGGCAAGCCTGCTGGTCTACCTGCTCGCCGACGCCGGCATCGTCACCCTGGACGGCCAGGGTCAGGGCATCCTGTCGATCCTGGTGGTCGGCGCGGCCACCGACTACTCGCTGCTGCTGGTGGCGCGCTACCGGGAGGAGCTGCGCGGCCACGACGACCGCTACGACGCGATGCGGCGCGCCTGGCGGCAGACCCTGGAACCGGTGGCGGCCAGTGCGGCCACGGTCATCCTCGGGGTGCTCTGCCTGCTGTTGGCCGACATCGGACCCACCCGCGGGCTGGGCCCCGTCGCCGCGGTCGGCATCGCGTCGGCGTTCGTCGCCGCGCTCACCTTCCTGCCCGCGATCCTGGTCCTGCCCGGCCGCAGCACCGGCGGTGAGCACGGCCGGTGGATGTTCTGGCCGGGGGTCCCGCACGTCGGTTCCCAGGGTGCCGAGGCCACCGGCATCTGGGCGAAGGTGGCCGGCCTGGTGGGCCGTCGTCCGGTGGCGGTCGGGGTCGTGAGCGTGCTGGCGCTGTTGGTGCTGGCCGCGTTCGCGCCGACGCTGCCCAGCAGCGGGGTCTCCCAGTCCGACACCTTCCGGGACCGGGTCCAGTCCGTCGTGGGCGGGGAGGCGCTGGCCCGGCACTTCCCGGCCGGCTCCGGCTCACCGACTCTGGTCGTCGCGCCACAGGACGAGCTCTCCGCGGTCACCAGCGCGATCCAGGGTGCCGACGGCGTCGCCGCGGTCACCCCGACCGTCGACCAGGCCACCGGGGGGCCGAAGGTGGTCGACGGCCTGGTCCAGCTGCAGGTGACGTTGACCGACCCGGCGGACTCCCCCACCGCCGAGGACGCCGTGGCAGCGCTGCGCTCGGATCTGGACGGCGTCAGCGACCAGGCGCTGGTCGGTGGCACCACGGCCCAGGCGCTGGACGCCCGGGACTACGCCACCGCCGACCGGGACCGGATCATCCCGGCGATCCTGCTGGTGGTCTTCGTGGTGCTCGCGCTGCTGCTGCGCTCGCTGGTCGCGCCGCTGCTGCTGATCCTGGCCAACGTGCTGTCCTTCGCCGCCACCCTCGGGGCGGCGGCACTGGTGTTCAACCACGTCCTGGACCTCCCGGGCGGGGACCCGACCGTGCCGCTGTACGCCTTCGTGTTCCTGGTCGCGCTGGGGATCGACTACTCGATCTTCCTGATGACCCGGGTGCGGGAGGAGTCGCTGCTGCGGGGCACCCGACCCGGGGTGCTGCACGGGCTGGCCGTCACCGGTGGGGTCATCACCAGTGCCGGGATCGTCCTGGCAGCCACCTTCGCCGCACTCGGCGTGCTGCCGATCCTCTTCCTGCTGCAGATCGCCTTCCTGGTCGCCTTCGGCGTGCTGCTGGACACCTTCGTCGTCCGCTCGCTGGTGGTGCCCGCGCTGGTCTACCTGACCGGGAAGAAGGTGTGGTGGCCGCACCCGATGTCCCGCCGGGAGGAGCCGGCGCCCGCGGCGGACGACCTGCTGCTCGCACACTGACCCAGGCGGCGTGGATCAGCTCCGACGACCAAAGTCCGTCCTCCTCCACCGGCGCCGGTGGAGGAGGACGCACAGAGGTCGTCGGAGCTGATCCAAGTCCGGGGGGAGCGTCAGGCCTCGACGCGCCAGCGGTACTCCAGCTCCGGGCGGCCGGTGCCGCCGTAGCGAGGGGTGCGGGCGACCAGGGCGGCCTCGGCGAGGTGCTCCAGGTACCGGCGGGCGGTGATCCGGGACGCGCCGATCAGCTGCCCGGTCTCGGCCGCGGACAGCCCGTCCCCCGATCGGACGGCGGCGACGACCGCGTCCAGGGTCTCTCGGCCCATGCCCTTGGGCAGCGGGGCCGGCCGGCTGGGCCGGGCGGCCTCCAGCACCCGGTCGACGGCGTCCTGGCCGGCGATGTCGCCCTCGGCGCGCAACTGGGCGCGGTAGTCGGCGTAGGCGGTCAGCCGGTCCCGCAGGGCGGCGTAGGTGAACGGCTTGAGCAGGTAGCCGACGACGCCCTGGGCCGCTGCGGCCCGCACCGTGGACAGCTCCCGTGCCGAGGTCACCGCCAGCACGTCGACGTCGCGACCGGCCGCACGCAGCCGGCGGACCAGCTCGATGCCGTGCGTGTCGGGCAGGTTCATGTCCAGCATCACCAGGTCCACCGACTGGCGGCCGAGCACGTCCCAGGCCGCGGCCCCGGTGCCGGCGACGGCGACCGCGGTGAAGCCCGCCGTCGCGTCGACGTAGGCCCGGTGCGCGTCGGCGGCGAACGGCTCGTCCTCCACGACCAGCACCCGCAGGTCGGTCACCGGGACACCTCGGCGGGCTCGGGCATGGGTAGCGAGACCCGGAACTCCGCGCCCGGTCCGGGCCGGACCGACACCGTGCCGCCGTTGCGCTGCACGGCCTGGGACACCAGCGCCAGTCCCAGCCCGCGGCCGTTTCCGCGCGGGCCGTCGGCCTTGGTGCTCCAGCCGCGCTGGAACACCCGCTCGGGGTCGGGGACGCCGGGGCCGGTGTCCTCCACCCGCAGCTCCAGGCGGCCGTCGGACTGCCACAGCGCCAGCTGGACCTCCCGCGGGGCGTCGCCGGCCAGCGCCGCGTCGATCGCGTTGTCCAGCAGGTTGCCCACGATGGTCACCAGGTCCCCGCCCGGGATGCCGGTGCTGCCCACCGAGCTGGCCGGGTCGATCTCCAGGGTGACGCCCCGCTCGTGCGCCGTCGCCGCCTTGCCCAGCAGCAACGCCGCCAGCACCGGCTCGTCGACCGCAGCCACCACCCGGTCGGTGAGCTGCTGGGCCAGCGCCAGTTCGGCGGTGGCGAACTCGACGGCCTCGGCGCCGCGGCCCAGCTCCACCAGCGACACCGTGGTGTGCAGCCGGTTGGCCGCCTCGTGCGCCTGCGCGCGCAGCGACTCGGCGAAGGCCCGCACGCTGTCCAGCTCGCCGGTCAGCGCCTGCAGGTCGGTGTGGTCCCGCAGCGTGACGACGGCACCCACCGAGCGGCCCTTCGGCGTCGCCGGCGCCTGGCTGACCACCAGCACCCGGGACCCGCTGACGTGCACCTCGTCCACGGCCAGCCGCTGCTGGAACAGCGTCGCGACCAGCTCAGGGGACAGCCCCAGCTCGCTGACGTGCTTCCCGGTCACGTCGCCGGGCAGGTCCAGCAGCCGGCGGGCCTCGTCGTTGACCAGTTGCACGGTCCGGTCGGCGTCCACCAGCAACAGACCCTCCCGGACGGCGTGCAGCACCGCGTCGTAGTACTCCAGCATCCGGGCCAGCGGGGCCGCGCCCAGGCCGTGGGTCTGCCGCCGCAGCCGACGGCTGATCAGCCAGCTGCCCACCGCGCCGACGGCGAGCACCGCGCCGGCCACCCCGAGCACCCCGGGCAGCGCGGCGGTGACGTCGTCCCCGATCGCGGAGACCACGATGCCCACGCTGACCAGCCCGACGACGTCGGTGCTGCTGCCCAGCCGGAAGACCGGGGAGACGGCGCGGACCGAGGGGCCCAGCGTGCCGGTGTAGGTCTCGGTGAGCGTCGTCCCGGCCAGCGCCCGGTCGATGGTGCCGACGAAGGGCCGGCCGATCTCGGCGGGGTCGGGGTGGGTGAACCGGGTCCGGTCGGGGGCCATCACGGTGATGAAGGAGGTGTCGGTGTCGGCCCGGACCTGCTCCACGTAGGGCTGCAGCACGAACGTCGGGTCCTCGCTCAGCACGGTCTCCCGGACCAGCGGGGAGTCCGCCAGCGTCTCGGCGATGCTGCGGGCCTGGTTGGTGGCCCGGTCGGTCACCGCGTCCTCGGCGTCGGCGACGGCGAACCAGCCCAACGCGACGACGACGACGACCAGCAGCAGCGCCTGCAGGGCCAGCAGCTGGCGGGCCAGGCTGCCGCGTTCCCCGCGGGCGCCACGACCGGCCCGGCCACCCCGACCGGCGGGGCCGCGGGCGAGGACGGCGGGGATACGCACGCTGCGAGTGTGCCGCGACCGCGCTGTCCCCGGGCGGGTCCCGGCGTCGGCGTCCGTGCACGCAATGAACGCAAGGGTGACCGCGATCACTCGACTCGGGACCGTGTACCCGTCACCCCCACCGGTGGCCGCACCCCAGGACGGTCCGATCCACCGACCGCCCGCCACGACTCCACAGGAGCAGTCCATGGCACAGCGCACCGCCAGCACCGAGGGCGTCCCCCGTCAGAAGCGCGACAAGACGCACTGGCTCTACATCGCGGTGATCGTCGCCGTCGTCGCCGGCATCGCTGTCGGACTGGCGTTCCCGGAGTTCGCGGTCGGGCTGAAGTGGCTGGGCACCGCGTTCGTCGGCCTGATCAAGATGATCATCGCGCCGGTCATCTTCTGCACCATCGTGCTGGGCATCGGGGCGATCAAGGCCGCCGCCCAGGTCGGCCGGATCGGCGGCCTGGCGCTGGGCTACTTCATCGCGATGTCGACGGTGGCGCTGGCCATCGGCCTGGTCGTCGGCAACATCCTGCACCCGGGTGGGGGCCTGCAGTTGACCGACGAGGTGCGCGGCGCCGGAGCCGACCTGCTCGCCGATTCCGCCGAGACCGCCCCCGAGGGCACCACCGGCTTCATCCTCAGCCTGATCCCGACCACGCTGCTGTCCTCGCTGACCTCGGGCTCGGTACTGCAGGCGCTGCTGATCGCGCTGCTGGTCGGCTTCGCGCTGCAGGCCATGGGCAAGGCCGGGACGCCGATCCTCACCGGCATCGGGCACCTCCAGAAGCTGGTCTTCCGGATCCTGGCGATGATCATGTGGGTCGCCCCGATCGGTGCCTTCGGCGCCATCGCCGCGGTCGTCGGCGCCACCGGGGTCGACGCGCTGAAGAGCCTGGGCATCCTGATGCTCGGCTTCTACCTGACCTGCGCCGTCTTCGTCCTCGGGTTCCTCGGCACGATCCTGCGGGTGGTCGTCGGGATCAACGTCTTCACGTTCCTGAAGTACCTGGCGCGGGAGTACCTGCTGATCGTCTCCTCGTCGTCCTCGGAGACCGCGCTGCCCCGGCTCATCGCCAAGATGGAGCACATCGGCGTCAGCAAGCCCGTCGCCGGGATCGTGGTGCCGACCGGGTACTCCTTCAACCTCGACGGCACCGCGATCTACCTGACCATGGCCTCGCTGTTCATCGCCGAGGCGCTGGGCGACCCGCTGAGCCTGGCCGAGCAGATCAGCCTGCTGGTCTTCATGATCATCGCCTCGAAGGGCGCGGCCGGGGTCTCCGGCGCCGGCCTGGCCACGCTGGCCGGTGGCCTCTCCTCGCACCGTCCCGAGCTGCTGGACGGCGTCGGCCTCATCGTCGGCATCGACAGGTTCATGTCCGAGGCGCGCGCGGTCACCAACTTCTCCGGCAACGCGATCGCCTGCATGCTGGTCGCCACCTGGACCCGGGAGCTGGACCGCGAGCAGATGAAGGCCGTGCTCTCCGGGGAGCGCCCCTTCGACGAGACCACGATGATCGACGACGGCCACGGCCCCTCGACCACCGAGGGCGACCCGGTCGACGCGGTCCCGGCCAGCGGCACCAACGCCGGCCCCGGCCAGCGGGACGCCGGGTACGCCGAGCGGGCCCTCGCGACGGACTCGCTGCGCTGACCCGCACCCCCTGACGCCGACGCCCGTGTCCCCTTCGAGGGGGTGCGGGCGTCGTGCTGTCCGGGGGCCCGCGGGCGCCGGCGTGGATCAGCTCCGACGACCAAAGTCCGTCCTCCTCCACCGGCGTCGGTGGAGGAGGACGCACGCTGGTCGTCCCAGCTGATCGAAGTCCAGGGGGGCGCCGTCCACGACGTCGGAGCGCACGACGCGCCCGAGGTCGGCCCGACCCTCCGGTCCGAGACCCCGCCGCTCGCTCAGTCCGGCTGCCGCAGCAGGTAGCGGCCGAAGTGCGGCACGGTGAACGCGATCTGGCCTCGCTCGGCAGAGAAGACCAGGCCCTTCTTGATCAGCGAGTCCCGCGCCGGGGACAGCGAGGCCGGCTTGCGGCCCAGGCTGACCGCGACGTCCGAGGTGCCGACGGCGGCTCCGCTGGGCCCACCCAAATCGGCCATCGCGTGCATGTACTCGCGCTCGGCCGGGGTGGCCCGGTCGTAGCGGGAGCCGAAGAAGCCCACCGCCAGCTCGGCCTCGGCTGCCGGGGCGGCCATCGCGACGTCCGCGGCGGTGATCGGGCTGGTCGCCGCGACGTCCCAGGTGACCTTGCCGTAGGCCTGCACGAAGTAGGGGTAGCCATCGGCCGCGGCGTAGAGGGCGTCCAGGGCCTCGGTGGCGAATTCGACGTCCTCCCGCCCGGCCGGGCCGACCAGTGCGCGGTCGGCGGCTGCGCGGTCCAGCCTGTCGATCCGCAGGTAGCGGAACAACCGCTCGGAGTAGGACTTCGACGCCGACAGCACGGCCGGCAGGTGTGGCAGCCCCGCGCCGACGACGATGAGCGGTGCGCCCTGCTGGGACAGCTCGTGGCAGGCGGCGCAGATGGCGCTGACGTCGTCGGGCTGCACGTCCTGCATCTCGTCGATGAACAGCGCGATGCCGCTGCCTACGTCCGCGGCGACCCCGGCGGCGTCGGACAGCAGCTCGACCAGGTCGATCTCCATGTCGCCGCTGTCGGCCCGCCCGGTCGCCGCGGGCACGTCGATGCCCGGCTGCCAGCGCTCCCGGACCTTCGCGCCCGGGTCCTGCCGCAGGGCGAATGCCTTGACGACGCCGAGCACCGCCTCCATCGACTCCTGGTCGCCGTGCCGCGGACCCAGCTCGCGCAGCGCCATGTGCAGCGCGGCGGACACCGGGCGGCGCAGCGACTGGTCCGGGCGGGCCTCGATCTTCCCGGTGCCCCAGCCGCGGGCGATCGCGGCCGAGCGGAGCTGGTTGAGCAGCACCGTCTTGCCCACGCCGCGCAGCCCCGTGAGCACCAGCGACCGCTCCGGGCGGCCGTGCGCGATCCGCTCCAGCACCACGTCGAAGGCGCTCAGCTCAGTGTCCCGGCCGGCCAGCTCGGGTGGTCGTTGGCCGGCGCCGGGGGCGTACGGGTTCCGCACGGGGTCCATGTCGAGGACGGTATGTGCTGCTCTAGCGTCGGCCGTAGACATCGGTAGAACGACCTAGCGCGTGTCGCACTCGGGACCGCTGCCTCGCCGCCGCTCGTACTGCACCACCCGGGGGGTCCGGCACGGTGAGCAGCACCGGGTGCGATCAGGTCCCGGGACGATGTGCTCGCGAGCTGAAGGGCGACTCGGGTCGCGGCTGAGGGACGCCGTCGACGATGACGTCGACGAGCTCGTCGTAGAACGAGACGAGGCCGGTCACCTTGGTGACCGCTGCGAGCGGGGCGGTGTACGACCAGGCGACATCGGTGGCATCAGGCTGCCCGGCCACGCTCCAGTACTCCTCGGCGGCGCCCTTGTAGGGACAGTGGCTCCGGGTCGAGGTCGGCACCAGGACGGAGAAGTCCACGTCGTCCCGTGGCACGTAGTAGCGCGACGGGAGGCCGGTCTCCAGGAGCAGCACCGGCCGGGAGCTCTCGGCGAGCCGGACGCCGTCACGCTCGATGACAACGTGCCGGCTGCTGGCGATGGCCTCGACGCGCTTGTACGGGTCGCGAGGGTGTCCGGCCACCCGCTCCTCCTCCTCGAGCCAGTGGTCCAGAATCCCTGGCTGCCAGCTGAGGACCAGCCTGTCGCGCAACTCCGGGACGTCTCGCACCCAGGCGGCGTGCGGGACCGTCCGCTTCCCGAGGACCAGGTCCCACCACTGCGAGACCGGTCCCTTCGGCAGGAAGAAGAAGGGCTCGCGGGGCGGGGCGGTGCCCGTCTCCCTCAGCAGGTCCATCCGCACGTCGTCCGGTCGGAACGCGTACGACGGGACCGGGAAGTCGTCCTCCCAGAACAGCAGGGGCTCGCGGGTGTCGAGGACCTGCACGTCGTCGACGTACGCGCGGACCCGCTTGTCGATCGGTTCGGTACGCATCGGACGCGTCGCCTCCACTGATGCCGCCGACCCGGAGCGTCGTCTACGAGACGGCAAGAGTGGCACCGCCGTCGCAGCCGGGCAACGAGCCCGAGGGATCAGGTGGAGGCGGTCTCCTTACCGGGGCGACCCTGCCGCCCAGTGCGTGCCGTGTCACCTGGCGCCGGGGCCCCGGGACTCGTGGTGCCCGGCACCGCCGGGCTAGCGGCCGCGCTGGAGGTCGACGGACCGGGTACGACGACGTCGGCGCGCCACGACCAGCAGCACCGACCCGACGACCACCAGCGGGACGGCGCTGAACAGCAGTGTCGGGCCACCCAGGTCCCCGGCCGTCCCGACGGTGGCACCGATGCCGACGTGCAGCACGGTCCCCGGCAGCAGGCCGAGCGCCGAGCCGACCGCGTAGGGCGCCAGCCGGCTGCCAGACAGCCCGGCTGCATAGCTGACCAGCGTGAACGGAGCCACCGGGGTGAGCCGGCCCAGCAGGGTGGACAGGAAAGCGCGCTCGCTGAGGACGGCGTCGGCGCGGGCCAGCCGGGGTCCGGCCACCCGCTCCACCACCTCCCGGCCCAGCAGTCGGGCGAGCGCGAACCCGGCGAGCGCCCCCAGCACACCACTGGTCCAGGCCACCGCCACGCCGCCCCAGAACCCGGCGAGCACCCCGGCCAGCACGCTCAGTGCCGTCCGTGGGACCGGTGCCAGGGTGGCCAGCGCACTGACGACCACCAGTCCGGCCCAGCCCCAGCCGCCGGCGTCGGCCAGCCGCTCCCGGACCGTGGCCACCGAGGGCAGGTCGACGGTCAGTGCCACCACCAGGCCGGTGAGCAGCAGCGCGACCAGCAACCCCGCCCGCAGCGCCTGGGCCGTCGTCACCCGGTGCCGTCCCACGGCCACAGTGTGACGAGTGTCGGCTCGGCGGTGTTCCGCGCCCGCCCGCTCAGCGGCTGCGGCCCGGGCGCGACCTCCGGTCTGCGCAGCCGGCTCACACCCCCGCGAGTGTGCGGTGGCGGCCCCATCAGGCGCGGTGACGGGGCCCTGAGCGCACACTCGGCGCCGGGCCTGCGGGGACGGGTGGTCCTGGCCGGGAACGCAGAGCGCGGTGTCCGCCGACCTGGCCGTCCCGGGCTCGGGGACGACGCTGCGGGCCCGGCTGCTCTCCCGGTCACCGACCCGGTGCTGGTCGGCTCCGTGCTGGGCCTGCTGGTCGGCGCGTTCGACGTCGAACTGCCCCGGTCCCGGCTCGACCCGGTCGGGCTGTCCCGGGAGTCGCTCACGCCGAGCGCGGTGGGCTCCGCCCCGTGCTGGTGGTGGTCGCGGCCCTGCTGGGCCGAGTCCACCCAGGGGCGGACGCCGGCTCCTCCCCCGGTCCGATGCGCCTGCCGGTTGGAGCGGCCACGGTGGGGGTGTGACGAGGAACCGGGTGGTCGTGCTCTGGGTGTGCGGGCTGCTGCTCGCCGTCGGCTGGTGGGCCCTGTCCGCCACGCGGGGGACGACGTCGTGCGAGCTCGGCCAGGGGACCTCGGTCTACGGGCAGCCGGGCTGGTCCTGGGCGCCACCGGGCCCCACCTGCACCTGGACGGCGGACCAGACCGGCGTCGTCGAGATCACCGCCGGCCCGGGAGTGGCACCCGCACTGGCCACCGTGGTGCTCCTCGGCTGGCCGCTGCTCGTGGCCGCCGGGTACCGAGCCGGCCGACGGCAGGGCCGGCTGCGCGCGCCGGGGCACTGAGCCGGGGACCCCTGCGCGGAGCGAGCTGAGAGGGCCGGTCCGGACAGCCGCCTCGCGGCGAGTGGTCGCTCGTGGCGACGGGGGTGAGGCCCGGGGGCATGCACCGGACCGGCCTGTTCCAGACAAGCACGTCGGGCCGCCCGGTGTTCCGCCGAGGGGGGCTCAGCCGTGTGCGTCCAGCCACGCCGCGGACCGGGACCGCCGGGTGGCCGGTGAGGTCCTGGGCGCCGATCAGCCCGCCCGTGCTGTGCCGGTGGACGAACAGCGGGACACCGGGGGCCGGCCGCTCCGGTGGCGGGGTCTCGAGAGGTGTCTAGGGCTGTCTAGTGTGCTGCGCAGAGAGGCACAGACGCGGCAATGCACCGGGCCGTGACTAGGTTGACCGGCGTGTCCACGATCGTGAGGTTCGCGCTCCGTGTCGTCGTGCTGGCCGGGATCATCTACGTGGTCACCCGGTTGGTCAGCGGCATCACCGTCGTCGGCAACGCCGACGGCACGCTCGGCGAGACCGGGACCTTCCTGTGGGTCGCGCTGCTGTTCGCAGTGATCAACTCGATCGTGGGCCCGGTGGTCCGGCTCCTGAGCCTGCCCTTCGTGGTGCTCACGTTGGGGCTGTTCCTGCTGGTCGTGAATGCGGCGCTGCTGGGCATCACCGCGGCGGTGTCCGACCGGCTCGAGGTCGACGGCTTCTGGACGGCGGTCGTCGGCGGCTTCCTGATCGCCGTGTTCAGCTGGATCGCCGAGCTGATCCTGCCGTTGGAGGTTCGGCACTGAACACACGGGCACCGACACCCCCGGGCCCGTCACCCTCGTGACGGGTACCACGCGCCCGCACTAGCGTCGGGGTCATGCCCGACCCCGCACCGCCCGCCGCCGCCGCCACCGATCGCGCGCCGGCGGCTCCGCCCGGGGTGGGCCGGCCGGCCGACCTGGCCGCGCTGGAGGCTGCCCGCAGCGAGAAGGCACACATCCTCGAGCGGGCCGCCGAGGTGGGCGCGGCCACGGTGGGGCCGTTGCCGGCCGGGCTGACCGAGGACGACGTGCCGGCCCTGGTGCACCGCTACTACCGGGGCGAGCCGGCGGCCGAGGTCGTCGAGCACGACCCAGCGGAGCTGGTCACCCTCGCGCTGGACCACCTGCGGCTGGCCGAGGTCCGCCCGCAGGGTGCGGCCACCGTCGACCTGGACCGGCCGGTCGGCGGCCCCGCGGTGCTGCGGGTGGTCACCGACGACATGCCCTTCCTGGTCGATTCGGTCACCGCCGAGGTGGTTCGGCAGGGGGTCGGCCTCGAGCACGTGGTGCACCCCGTCGTCGTCGTCCGGCGCGACGTGACCGGCCGGCTGCTCGCCTTCTGCGACAGCGGCGACGTCGCCTCCTGCGGCAGCGATGCCCTCGCCGAGTCCTGGATGGCCGTGGTGCTCGTGGGCACCGTGGACGACGAGGCCGCCGCGGACCTGGTCGCCGGGCTGCGCACGGTGCTCACCGACGTCCGGGGGGTGCACGAGGACGCCGCCAAGCTCCGCGACCGCGCCCTGGACCTGGCCCACTTCCTGGACGAGGAGGAGGCCGGGGACGGCACCGGCCAGACCGGTGACCCGCACGAGGCCGCGGCCCTGCTGCGCTGGATGGCCGAGGGTGCGTTCGTCTTCCTGGGCGCCCGCGACGTCGACCTGGTGACCGACGAGGCCGGCGCCCCGGCGACCGCCGCGGTCCCCGGGTCCGGGCTCGGCGTGCTGCGCAGTGACACCGACATGTCCACCCCGGTCGTCCCGGTGGCGGCTGCGGCCCGCGGCGTCGTGGGCCGGCGGGTGGTCGTCACCAAGGCCGACGTGCGCTCCACGGTGCACCGGCCGGCCTGGCTGGACGTCGTCGCGGTCACCCTGCCCGGCCCGCAGGGCGCGCGCGGCCGTCAGCACCGGCTCGTCGGGCTGTTCCCCACCGGCGCGTACACCGCCAGCGTCACCGAGGTGCCGCTGGTCCGGCAGACCGCCGCCGCGGTGCTGGCCCGGTCGGGGGTGGAGGCCGACAGCCACACCGGCAAGGAGCTGCTCGACGTCCTGGAGACCTACCCGCGCGACGAGCTGCTGCAGGTCGACGTCGACGAGCTGCTGCCGGTGGCGCTGGCTGTGCTGCACCTGCGCGAGCGTCGGCAGACCCGGCTCTTCCTGCGTCGGGACCCACTCGGCCGGTTCTTCTCCGCGCTGGTCTACCTGCCCCGCGACCGCTACACCACCCAGGTCCGGTTGGCGATGCAGCGGCTGCTGTTGGAGCGCCTGGGTGGCACGGGCATCGAGTACACGGCGCGCTCCACCGAGTCGGTGCTCACCCGGCTGCACTTCGTCGTCCGGGTGCCGGTGGGCAAGCGGGGCGCGACCGCGCTGCCGGACGTCGACGCCGGGGAGCTCGAGCGGGCGCTGGCGGCCGTCGCCCGCAGCTGGACCGACGACCTGTCCGACGTGCTGGCCGCCGAGCACGGCGCGGACGCCGACCGCCGGTTCGCCCAGGTCGCCGATGCCTTCCCGGCTGCCTACCAGGAGGACTTCCCGGCCTCGACCGCCGTCGCCGACCTGGACCGGCTGGAGTCCCTCACCGAGGGCGAGCTCTCGCTGCGGCTCTGGACCCCGCGCGACGCCGCCCCCGGTGAGCGCCGGCTGACCGTGTTCCGGGTCGGGGAGAAGCTGCTGCTGTCCGACGTGCTGCCGGTGCTGCAGCACCTGGGCGTGAGCGTCCTGGACGAGCGGCCGTACGAGATCGACCGGATCGGCGCTCCGCTGGCCTGGGTCTACGACTTCGGGCTGGCCACCCCCGCCGGCCCGCTCCCGGCGCTGGACTCCCTGCCCCGTCGGTTCACCGACGCGGTCTCCGCCGTCTGGCGGGCCGACGCCGAGGACGACGGGCTGGGTGCGTTGGTCCTGGTGGCCGGCCTGACCTGGCAGCAGGTCGCCGTCGTCCGGGCGTACGTGCAGTGGCTGCGCCAGGGCGGGCTGCCCTTCGGCTCGCGGTACGTGGAGACCGCGTTGGCCGCGCACCCCGACGTGGTCTCCGGGGTGGTCGACCTGTTCGCGATCCGGTTCGACCCCGACCACACCGGCGACCGGGCAGCCGACGAGCGGGCGTTGGCCGATCGGCTGGCAGCCCGGATCGGTGAGGTCGAGTCGCTGGACGCCGACCGGGTGCTCACCTCCCTGCTGGCCGCCGTCCTGGCCACGCAGCGGACGACGGCCTACACCGACGGCGCGTTCACCGACGGCGCCCCGCTGGCGGTCAAGCTCGATCCGCACGCCGTCCCGGACCTGCCCGAGCCGCGGCCGGCCCGCGAGGTGTGGGTGTCCTCGCCGCGGGTGATCGGCGTCCACCTGCGGTTCGGCGCGGTCGCCCGCGGTGGGCTGCGCTGGTCCGACCGCCGCGAGGACCTGCGCACCGAGGTGCTCGGCCTGGTCAAGGCGCAGACGGTGAAGAACACCGTGATCGTGCCGACCGGCGCCAAGGGCGGGTTCGTCGTGCTCCGGCCCCCCTCGGACGGTGCCACCCGCGAGGAGGTCCAGGTCGAGGGCCAGGCCTGTTACCGGCTCTTCATCGGCGCGCTGCTGGCGCTCACCGACAACCTGGTCGACGGCGCCGTGGTGCACCCGGACCGGATGGTGCGGCACGACGGCGACGACACCTACCTCGTGGTCGCGGCGGACAAGGGGACTGCGACGTTCTCCGACCTGGCCAACTCCATCTCCCTGGAGCGCGACTTCTGGCTCGGCGACGCCTTCGCCTCGGGCGGCTCCGTCGGCTACGACCACAAGGCCATGGGCATCACCGCGCGGGGCGCCTGGGAGTCCGTGGCCCGGCACTTCCGTGAGCTCGGTGTCGACGTGCAGAGCCAGGAGGTCACCGTCGTCGGGATCGGCGACATGTCCGGGGACGTGTTCGGCAACGGGATGCTGCTCAGTGAGCACCTGCGGTTGGTGGCCGCCTTCGACCACCGTCACGTGTTCGTCGACCCCACCCCGGACGCAGCGACGTCCTTCGCCGAGCGGCGCAGGCTCTTCGAGCTGCCCAGATCGTCGTGGGCGGACTACGAGCGGTCGCTGATCAGCGCCGGCGGGGGCATCTGGCCCCGGACGGCGAAGTCCGTCCCGGTCAGCGAGCCGATGCGTGCGGCGCTGGGCCTGGCCGCGGGCGTGCAGTCCCTCACCCCGGCCGAGCTGGTCCGCGCGGTCCTGCTGGCCCCGGTGGACCTGCTGTTCAACGGCGGCATCGGTACCTACGTCAAGGCCGAGACCGAGAGCGCGCTGGACGTCGGGGACAAAGCCAACGACGCGGTCCGGGTCGAGGGCCGGGCGCTGCGGGTCCGGGTCGTCGGCGAGGGCGGCAACCTGGGGCTGACCCAGCGCGGCCGGATCGAGTTCGCGCTGTCCGGCGGCAAGGTCAACACCGACGCGATCGACAACTCGGCCGGGGTGGACACCTCCGACCACGAGGTCAACATCAAGATCGCGATCAACCGGGTGGTCGAGGCCGGGGACCTGGACGCCGAGGGCCGGGCCGCCCTGCTGGCCTCGATGACCGACGAGGTCGCGGCACAGGTGCTCACCGACAACTACGCGCAGAACGCCACGTTGGCCGCGGAGTGCACCGGGGCGCGCAGCCTGCTCGACGCGCACGGCCGGTTCATCCGGGCGCTGGAGCGCTCGGGCCGGCTGGACCGCTCGGTGGAGGCGCTGCCCGACGAGCGGGTGCTGTCCGAGCGTCGCCGGGACGGCCAGGCACTGACCTCACCGGAGCTCTCGGTGCTGCTGGCCTACGCCAAGCTCGAGGTCGACGACGCCGTCCTGCACTCCACGCTGCCCGACGACCCCGCGCTGGCGTCGCTGCTCACCGAGTACGTGCCCACCGAGCTGCGCGAGCGCTTCCCCGCCGCCGTCGCGGCGCACCCACTGCGCCGGGAGATCATCGCCACCGCGCTGACCAACCGGGCGGTCAACGTCGCCGGGGTGACCGGGCTGTTCCGGCTGGCCGAGGAGACCGGCGCGCCGTTGGTCTCCGTCATCCGGGCGCACACGGTGGCCCGGGCGGTGTTCGACGTCGACCGGCTCTGGGACGCCGCCCGCGCGCTGGACAATCGGGTGCCCGCCGCCGTCCAAGGGCAGTTGCGCACCGAGGCCACCCGGCTGGCCGAGCGGGCTGCGCGCTGGCTGCTGCGGGTGCCCGAGCTTGCCGCCGAGCCCGCGGCGTCGGTGGCCGCGGTGACCGACCGGTTCGCCGGACCGGTCGCCGTGGTGTCCCGCGAGCTGCCCGACTGGCTGCTGGGCACCGACGCCGGTGCCTACGCCGAGCGGGCAGCGTCGCTGCGCTCGGCCGGGGTTCTTCCCGAGCTGGCCGCGGACGCGGCCGTCGCCGCGCTGCTGCCCGCCGCGCTGGACCTGGCCGTCGTCGCCGAGGACACCGGGGCCCCGATAGCGCTCGCCGGCAGGGTCTGGCAGTGCCTGGCCGAGCGGCTGGACCTGGTTCCGCTGCGCGAGCTGGTCATCGGGCTGCCCCGGGACCGCCGATGGCCGGCGATGGCCCGGGCCTCGCTGCGCGACGACCTGGCCGCCGAGCAGGCCGTGCTCACCGCCGAGGTGCTCCGTGCCCGGTCCGGAGACGACGAGCCGGCCGATGCCCTGGTCGAGCGGTGGGTGCAGCGCTGGGACACCGCGCAGCGCCGGGCCGCCGCCCAGCTGACCGAGCTCGCCGCGAGCGAGGCCCACGAGTTGGCGGAGCTCGTCGTCGCCGTCCGCACGCTGCGAGGCCTGCGCGCCCGCAGCTGACGTGCACCGCGTGGGGCCTCGGCGTCCCTCCCCGGGCCCGGCTGGACGCTGAGCGCCCAGTCGGCCGGGCGGGTCAGGGAGTGACGAACTCGCTGTCCAGCTTGGCCAGTAGGGTCGCGCCGTCCCAGGTGGGGGGTGGCATGAGGCGGCGGATGGTCATCAGCGGGGTGGCCGGATCGGTGTCGTCGGACAGCTGCCAGGCCGCGCGGTACCCGGCTGCGGCGACCTGCGCGGCGGCCTCGGCGTTCCACGCGCCGTAGGGGTAGGCCATTAGGTCGACCGGGTGCCCCAGGATCGACTCGAGCAGGGCCTTGGGTTGCGCCAGCTGGACGGCCCACTGGTCGGCCGGCAGCCGGTCCAGCCGCTGGTGGTCCCAGGTGTGCCCACCGATGGTCATCCCGGCGGCGTCCAGGTCGCGCAGCTGGTCGCCGGAGAGCCAGCCGGGCTTGTCCAGCACGACGGTCATCGGGAAGAAGATGGCCGGGAACCCCAGAGCCCTGAGCGCGGGCAGGGCCACCGAGTGGTGGGTCTCGGAGCCGTCGTCGAAGGACAGCAGCACCGGCCGGTCCGGCAGCGGGGTGCCGAACTGCAGGTGCTCCAGCACGGCCCCGGCGGTCACCGGCGTCCGGCCGCCGTCGCGCAACGCCTGCAGCTGGGCGGTCAGCACGGCCGGCGGGGTGGTGATCGAGCGGGCGTACTCCCCGTCCTCCGGGGTGTGCTCGCGGATCTGGTGGAAGCACAGTGCAGGGATGGTGGACCGGGCGAAGACCTCGGCCGCGGTACCCGGGGTGGGCGGCGGGGTCGTCGGTGTGGGGGAGGGGATGGGTGCACGGGTGGTGGTCGGGGCCGGGGGAGTGGTCGTGGGGCTCGTAGCCCGGTTCGTCGCCGTGCCGCACCCGGTCAACAGGGCGGCGCCACCGAGGGCCAGGAACTGTCGTCTGCGCACGTGACCGCACGCTGCACCCCGGCCGACGGCTGCGCAAGCTCCGTCGCGTGTCGGGTCCGCGAGCTGTCCGCCGGCGGCCGGATGCGGTCGGCCGGGTGCGTGTGTCACGACAACCGCAGCACCCGTGCGTCCCAGGGACCGAGGACGGCGTCGTCGTGGTCGGGAAGGTGGTCGCGGTTGCCCAGCACGAGCTCGGCGCCGATGGCCTGGGGCAGCAGGTCGACCAGCGGGTACGGCGTCCCGCTCACGTTGCAGACGACGAGCAGCGTCTCGCCGTCCAGACTGCGGGTGTAGGCGTAGACGTCGCCGTGCTGCGGGAGCAGCATCGCGAAGTCGCCCAGCTGGACGGTCCGGCTCTGGTGGCGCAGTGCGATCAGCGCGCGGTGGTGGGCCAGCACGGAGTGCGGATCGTCGCGCTGGGCGGCGGCGTTCCACTCGACGTGGTCGGGGTTGACCTCGATCCACGGTGTGCCGGTGGTGAAGCCGGCCTGCTCGGATGCGTCCCACTGCACCGGGGTGCGGGCGTTGTCCCGGCTGGCGGGCCGGAGCGCGGCGAGCACCTCCTCGGGGTCCGCGCCCCGGGCGGTGGCCTGGGCGTAATGGTTGAGCGACTCGATGTCCCGGAAGTCGCGGATGGAGGAGAACTGCGCGTTCGCCATCCCGAGCTCCTCGCCCTGGTAGACGTACGGCGTCCCGCGGTGGCCGTGCAGCAGGGTGGCCAGGCAGGTCGCCGAGTCCCGACGGTGTGCGGGCGAGTCGTCGCCGAACCGGGAGACCGCGCGCGGCTGGTCGTGGTTGTCCCAGTACAGGGAGTTCCACCCGACGTCGGCGAGCCCGGCCTGCCAGCGGCCCAACGAGGCCTTGAGGTCGGTGAGTCGCAACGGCCGGGCGTCCCACTTGTCCGCACCGTGGTCCAGACCGACGTGCTCGAACTGGAACACCATGTCCAGCTCGTGACGGGCCGGGTCGGTGACGTCCCGCGCCTGCTCGACGGTCACCCCGGGCATCTCGCCGACGGTGATCAACTCGGCGTCCCGACCGGCGAAGACGGCCCGGTGCATCTCGGCCAGGAACTCGTGCAGCCGCGGCCCGAAGAGGTAGCTGGCGGCCCCGTCGCCGTAGGGGGTGCCGGCGATCGGCGGGCCGTCCGGCAGCGCGAGGTCCTTGCTGATCATGTTGATGACGTCCATCCGGAAGCCGTCGACCCCGCGGTCCAGCCACCACCGCATCATCTCGTAGATCGCCTCCCTGACCTGGGGGTTCTCCCAGTTCAGATCAGGCTGCCTGCGGCTGAACAGGTGCAGGTAGTACTGCCCGGTGGTCTCGTCGAGCTCCCAGGTGGACCCGGAGAACGCGGCCTGCCAGTTGGTCGGCTCCGCGCCGGGGGTGCCCGCGGCCATGCCCTCGCGGGCATCGCGCCACCAGTACCAGTCGCGCGTGGGGCTGACCGTGCTGGACCGCGACTCGACGAACCAGGGGTGCTCGTCGCTGGTGTGGTTGACCACCAGGTCCATCACGATCTTGATGCCACGGTCGTGTGCGTCGGCGATCAGCCCGTCGAGGTCGGCCAGCGTGCCGAAGGACGGGTCGACGTCCCGGTAGTCGCTGATGTCGTAGCCGTTGTCGTGCTGTGGTGACCGGTAGACCGGGGACAGCCAGAGGACGTCGACCCCCAGGTCGACCAGGTGGTCCAGCTTCGCGCGCACCCCGGGCAGGTCGCCGACGCCGTCCCCGTCGGAGTCGGCGAACGAGCGGGGGTAGACCTGGTAGACGACGGCCGAGGTCCACCACGGCGGGTTCGCGAAGTTCACCCGCGCCATCCTGCGGGAGTCCCCGGTCCTGCGAAAGTCGCGACTACTGCGCGCGCGGCCGGTCGGCGACGGGGGTGAGGTCGGGACGGCGCAGGCCGTGGCCGGTGGCCTGCTCGAACGCATGGCCCACCTCGAGCACCCGGCGGTCGGCGCGCGGGGCGCCGATCACCTGCAGCCCGACCGGGAGGCCGTCCGGGGTGAACCCGCCGGGTACGGACAGTGCCGGGCAGCCGGTCGCGCTGATCAGCGTGCAGGAGCGCATCCAGCCCAGGTAGTCGTCGAACTCGACACCGGCGACCGACGTCGGGTACTCCTGCTCGACCGGGAACGGCAGCACCTGGGTGACCGGCGCGAGCAGCACGTCGTAGCGGGTGAAGAACTCGACGATCCGCTCGTAGAGCTTCGTGTGCGCCACCTCGGCCCGGCCGACGTCGGCGCCGGTCAGCTCGGCGCCCTTCGCGGCGTTCCACTTGATGGCGTCCTTGACCTGGTCCGGAGCGCGGCGGACGGCGTCCCCGAACGAGGCCTCGAACAGCCACGCGCGCAGCACCCCGAAGGTCTCGTCGGCGCCGGTGAGGTCCGGGCAGTCCTCGTCGACGGTGGCGCCGAGGTCCCGGAAGACCTGCAGTTGGGCCATCAACACCTCGGTGATGGCCGGGTCGACCGGCACCCGGCCGCCCAGGTCCGGGGTCCAGGCGATCCGCAGCCCGGTGAGCTCGGTGGGCAGCGGCGCCGCGAAGGGGGCAGCCGGGTCGGACAGCGAGATCGGCACCCGCGGGTCGGCGCCGGCCAGCACGGACAGGCCCAGCGCGACGTCGCCGACGGTGCGGCCCATGGGGCCCTGGACCGACAGCTGGGCCCAGCCGATGGCGGTCGGGTGGGAGGGCACCCGGCCCGGGGTGGGGCGCAGACCGACGATGTTGTTGAACGCCGCGGGGTTGCGCAGTGAACCGCCCATGTCGCTGCCCTCGGCCAGCGGCACGAACCCGGCGGCCAGCGCGGCAGCGGCCCCGCCCGAGGACCCGCCGGCCGACAGCCCGCGCCGGTAGGGGTTGTGGGTGGCGCCGAAGAGCGTGTTGAACGTGTGCGAGCCGGCCGCGAACTCCGGCACGTTGGTCTTGCCGATCCGGATGGCGCCGGCCGCGCGCAGTCGGGCCACCACCAGCTCGTCCCGGGCCGGCACGGTGTCCCGGTGCAGCGGGGAGCCCCACGTCGTCCGCATGCCGCCGGTCTGGTGGGTGTCCTTGTGCGCCACCGGGATGCCGTGCAGCGGGCCGAGGACCTGACCGCGGGCGGTCTGCGCGTCGGCCTCGTCGGCGGCGGCCCGCGCGGCCTCGTCGTCCCGGGTGACGATCGCGTTGACGCCGTCGGGGCCGTCGAACCTGTCGATCCGGGCCAGGTGCGCCTCGAGCAGCTCGCGCGCGCTGACCTCGCGGTCGCGGACCAGGGCAGCCAGTTCGGTGGCAGGACGGGTGCACAGGTCGTCGGTCACCCGTCGACCGTAGCGGCTGAAGTCCCTCAGTGGTGAGGTACTTCTGTTCGGGGAGACTCGTAGGGTGACAGTCCGACCCGCCACCGAGGCCGACGCCGCTGAGTTGGCGGCCGTCTACGCCCACCACGTCCTGCACTCGACGGCCACGTTCGACGTCGTCCCGCCCACCGTCGAGGACCGGCAGCGCTGGCTGGCCGACCACACCGGCGGCCGGCACCGGGCGCTGGTGGCCGAGCAGGACGGCGTCGTCGTCGGCTTCGCGGCCAGCACCGGCTTCCGGCCACGCGCGGCTTACGACACCACCGTCGAGACCAGCGTCTACCTGGCCCCGGACGCCGTCGGGCAGGGCCTGGGACGGGCGCTGTACGCCGCGCTGTTCGAGGTTCTCGCCGGGGAGGACGTGCACCGGGCGCTGGCCGCGATCGCGCTGCCGAACCCGGCGTCGGAGGCGTTGCACCGGTCGTTCGGGTTCGCCCAGGTCGGCACGTTCGGCGAGGTCGGCCGCAAGTTCGGCCGCTTCCTCGACGTCGGGTGGTTCGAGCGGGCTCTCTGAGCCAGCCGTTCGCAGCATCCGTCCTCGACCACGGGGTTGTCGGGGTACAGACCCGCATCGAGGCCCCGGGAACCCCGTTCTCGTCGACGGGGCAGTCGCGGCGTGACGCAGCTCGCCACATGCATTGTGTGCAATGGATCGACCACGGGTAGGTGCAGAGTGCGCCAGCGGGTCCTGCGCGGACCGCGGCGCTCCCCCGCACCCTGAACCGAGGAGATCCACGTGCCCACCACCGTGACCGCCCGGTCCACCGCCTCCGCCGGCGGCTCCTTCGAGCGCACCACCATCCAGCGTCGCGACGTCGGCCCGAACGACGTCCGCATCGCGATCGCCTTCGCCGGCATCTGCCACTCCGACATCCACACCGCCCGCGACGAGTGGGGTGCCGCCAACTACCCGCTGGTCCCCGGCCACGAGATCGCCGGCACGGTGGCCGAGGTCGGCTCCGACGTCACGAGGTACTCCGTCGGCGACCGGGTCGGCGTCGGCTGCTTCATCGACTCCTGCCGCGAATGCGAGAACTGCCTCGCCGGCGAGGAGCAGTACTGCCTGAAGGGCGAGACCGGCACCTACGGCGGCATGCAGGACGGCAAGCCCACCGACGGCGGCTACTCCGAGCAGATCGTCGTCGACGAGAACTACGTGCTGGGCATCCCCGAGGGGATCTCCCTCGACGTCGCCGCCCCGCTGCTGTGCGCCGGCATCACGCTGTACTCCCCGCTCAAGCACTGGGGGGCCGGCCCGGGCAAGAAGGTCGCGATCGTCGGCCTCGGCGGGCTCGGCCACATGGGCGTCACGATCGCCGCCGCTCTCGGCGCTGAGGTGACCGTGCTGTCCCAGTCGCTGAAGAAGCAGGAGGACGGGCTGCGCCTGGGCGCGCAGCACTTCTACGCCACCAGTGACAAGGCGACGTTCGAGACCCTCGAGGGCGAGTTCGACCTCATCGTCAACACCGTCTCGGCCACCCTGGACCTGGACGCCTACCTGGGCCTGCTCCGGGTCAACGGCACCCTGGTCGAGGTCGGCGCCCCCGAGCAGCCGATGACCGAGGCCGCCTTCTCGCTGATCCAGAACCGCCGCTCGCTGGCCGGTTCCAAGATCGGCGGGATCCGGGAGACCCAGGAGATGCTCGACTTCTGCGCCGAGCACGGCCTGGGCGCCGAGGTCGAGGTCATCGGCGGCGACCAGATCGACGAGGCCTACGAGCGGGTCATCGCCTCTGACGTCCGGTACCGCTTCGTCATCGACACCGCGCGCCTCTGAGCTGATGGAGTCCCACGGCGCGGTTTCCGCGCCCGTGGGACTCCATCAGGTGGGGACGACGAGGATCAGCTCGGCCCCGCCGTCGTGTTCCACGTGCAACCCCGCCCGCCGCAGCAGCCCCCGCAGCCGGACGACGGAGTCCGGCTCGGCGCTGGTGAGCGCAAGCAGCCGGGCGATCCGCCCCTTGTGCGCCTTGTTGAAGTGACTGACCACCGAGCGTGAGCCATCGGCCCGCTCGCTGAGCACCGTCACGGTGACCGCCCCCGCGACCGGCGCCAGGTTCGCATAGCCGCCCGAGCGCAGATCGACCACCAACTCGTCGGTGCCGGCCAGGACCGGACCGAGGACGGGTTTCCACAGCGCCCGCAGGGTGGGCAGGCCCGGCAGCTGGGACCCCGACGACAGCCGGTAGGCCGGGATGGGCTCGCCGCCGTATACCAGTCCGAACAGCGCCGAGCCGACGGCCAACCTGCGGTCGGCCTTCGCGCGTTGACCGCGGGTCAGGGACGAGACGTCGAGGGCGTCGTAGAGCACACCGGTGTAGCGGTCCAGCGCCGGCATGGTCGGGACGGTGCGGACGACGGCGTTGCGGGCGATCTCGGCGTCCTGGGTCGCGCCCACCCCCAGGGCTGCCCGGGATGCCTCGACGTCTGCCGCGAGTGTCTCGATCCGGGTGAGCAGCTGCTCCCGGACCGGGTCCAGCTCGGGGTGGCTCAACCGGGCCAGGTCGAGCGGGGCGCCCTCCCCGCCGGGGTGCTTGGTCTCCGACGGGGGCAGCAGCACGAGCACGGAGAGCCACTGTAAGGACGTGGCACCTGCGCCCGTGTGGAGGCTCGGCCCGCACCCGACGCTCGGCCGTCAGAGCTGGGGCTGCGGGACTCCCAACAACGCGCGGGTGACGCCCTGGGTGCTGTCGAGCAGATCGGCGAGCGCGCGTCGCAGGTGCACACTGGTGGCCCGACCGTCGGCCGCATCGTCCAGCAGTGCCTCCAGCACCGTGCGGCGGACCAGCTCCTTGATGAAGGACGCCGTCACCCCCTCGGTCCCCACGACCACCGCGTCGATGTCCTCGCGTGTGGGCTGCAGGCGGGCGCCCCGGCTGTAGACCTCGAGCAGCCGACGGCGTGCGTCCGCGTCCGGCAGTCCGATCTCGACGGCGACGTCCACCCGCCCGGGCCGGGCGGCCAGCGCGTGCTCCAGTGCCTCGGCCCGGTTGGTGGTCAGCAGGAAGAGCAGGTCGGCGTCGCTGGCCGCGCCGTCCATCGCATCCAGCAGTTCGAAGAGCACCGGCTGCGGGCCGTACTGGTGGCTGCGGTCCTCGGCCACCAGGTCCACGTCCTCCAGGACGACGACGGCGGGTTCGAGGTCACGGGCCAGCTGGGTCACCGCACCCACCAGGTGCAGCGACCGGCCCGACAGCAGGAGCACCGTGGCGCCGGGCACGTGCTGCACGATGTATCGGGTGGTGTGCGTCTTGCCCGTGCCGGGCGGGCCGTAGAGCAGCACGCCCCGCTTGAGGTGCTGGCCCGCCGCCCGCAGTGCTTCCCGCTGGTGGGCGATGCCGATGCTGTGCCGCTCGACCCGCTCCAGCACGGCTTCGGGCAGGACGACGTCGGAGCGCACGGTGCGTGGCAGCACGGGGAACTCCACGACCATGCCGTTCATGGCCTGGCGCAGCTCCAGGACCTGACCGCGGTACACGTTGTGCTCGTTGCGCAGCGCGTCGAGCTCGGCGAGCACCTGCTGGGCGCCGTCGGTGGGCAGCCCGGCGACCTCGACGGTCAAGGTGGGCTCCTGGTGCCGTTCGGGGCCGCGGACCAGCAGCACGTAGGTGCCCCGGTCGTCCCGGACCAGCAGCAGGGCGTTCCGCCAGACGGCGGTCGTGCGACCCGGACCCGAGGGCAGGTCTACCTGCTCCGGGGAGGTCGGACGCAGGTGCGGCAGGTTCTCCCCGCTGAGCAGCTGCCCCAGGTCGGGGCTCTGATGGTGCAGCGGCACGGAGTAGCCGAAGACCTCGACCGACCGGTCGGCGCGCCACGCTTCCAGCGCGATCTGCAGGTTGACCTGTTCGAAGGGCGGGAGCTCCCGGGCCACCACCGGAGGCAGCGAGGGGGCGGAGTCGGTGCGGCGTTCGTCGATGCCCGCGGTGTCCAGGCCGAGGTGGGCCGCCAACCGGGCGGTCACCGCGCCGTCCCGGCGGCTGCCGGCCGTCTCGTGGACCCAGCCGAGGAACTCCTGGAACTGCCGCGCGAAGGCGGCCGGGTCGACGGGGAGGTCGGGCGCGGGTACGTCGGTCACCCGGCCACGCTAACCCGGAGCGCTCCTTCCATCGAGGGGTTTCCGCAGCTCAGGGCAGTGTCGCCACGGATGGCCCGGGCCGCTCACGTCCAGTACAGGAACCGCGCCCCGGGTAGCCGGGCGTCGACGGCGTCGGTGAACCAGCCGCGCAGCTCGGCCATGACGTCCTTCGGGTACACGTGCTTCACCGTGCCGAACTTGCCGCGCTTGGCAGTGCGCAGGTCCTCGTCCATCTCCAGCTTGGTGCGCGGATACCAGTCGGTCAGCGTGGCCTTGCTCCCCGGGGTGAACCGGTGGGTGATGCACTCGACGGTCAGGTCGGCGTCCCGCGGCAGGACGCCGGCCACGCTGTCCAGCAACTCGCCGTACTCGGTGCGCCAGTCCTCGGTCGGCATGATCGGCGCCACTGTCAACCCGACCGGGTAGCCGGCCTCGGCGACGCGGCCGAGTGCGGCAACCCGGGCCGGCACCGGCGAGGTGGCGCCCTCGAACCGGCGTGCGACGGACGCGGCGTTGACGGAGAACCGCAACCGGGTGCGGCCGCGGTGCGGCAGGTCCAGCAGCGACTCGACGTCGTCGAACTTGGTGGTGGCGCGCAGCTGCACCGGACCGGGCCAGTCGTGCGTGCCGAAGAACTCGACCGCGCTGGCGAGGCCGCCGGTGAGGTGCTCGATCGCCAGCGGGTCGGTGTAGCAGGACGCCTCGAACGTCGTCCCCTCGTGGCCGCGCTCCGCGGTGCCGGAGGTGACCTCGCCCCGGCCGACGTAGCCGTCCAGGGAGGCCAGCACGTCGGGCAGGTCGGCGAACACCCGGGTGATCGGCGGCCCGGTCAACGAGCCGGCCAGGTAGCAGTACTGGCAGTGCGCCGGGCAGCCCTCGGCCAGGTCGAACCGCCAGTCCGCGGACGGCGGGATGGGCTGCAGCCGACGCTTGGACGGCGCTCCCACGACCACGGCCATCGTGTCCTTGGCGGCCATGAAGG
>JBBSVA010000029.1:0-34268 GCA_038233915.1 Mycobacteriales bacterium
GGCGTCGCCCCGCTGGTGGTCGCGGCGATGGCGAACACCGCTGCCTACGGCATCGTCTGCCTGACCGGGGTCTCGACGCCCGGCCGCACGGTCTCCCTCGATGCCGGCGGCCTGAACCGGTCGATCGTGCTGGAGAACGACGTCGTCTTCGGCTCGGTCAACGCCAACTTGCGGCACTACGGGCTGGCCGCCGACGCCCTGGCCGCCGCCGATCCGGCCTGGCTGGGCCGGCTGGTGTCCCGGCGGGTCCCGTTGGAGTCCTTCGCCGAGGCGTTCGAGTCCCGGGACGATGACGTCAAGGTCGTGCTCGACCTGCGCTGAGGCGCAGCCACCCGCCGATGGAGAGGAACAGATGACCGCGATCGAGGACTACGGCCTGATCGGTGACCTGCACACCGCGGCTCTGGTGGGCCGCGACGGGTCGATCGACTGGCTGAGCCTGCCCCGATTCGACTCCCCCGCCTGCTTCGCCGCCCTCCTGGGAGATGCGGACAACGGGCGGTGGCTGCTCGCGCCCACCGAGGGTGGCGAGTGCACCGACCGTCGCTACCGCGGTGACACGCTCATCCTGGAGACCACCTGGACGACGTCGTCGGGCACCGTGCGGGTGATCGACCTGATGCCCCCGCGCGGCAAGGCGGCCGACGTCGTCCGGATCGTGGAGGGCGTCAGCGGCCGGGTACGGATGCGCAGCGAGCTCACCCTCCGGTTCGACTACGGCTCCGTGGTGCCCTGGGTACAACACGTCGACGGCGAGCTCGCCGCCATCGCCGGCCCCGACGCCGTGTGGCTCCAGACACCGGTGGAGCTGGTGGGCCGGGACCAGGCGACGCATGCGGAGTTCGAGGTGGCCGCCGGGGACTCGGTCCCCTTCGTCCTCACCTACGCCCCCTCCCACCTGCCCCGGCCCCGCCCGGCCGACCCGGCCAGGGCGTTGGCCGGCACGGAGTCGTTCTGGACCGACTGGATCGAGCGCTGCAACTACGAGGGCGAGTGGCAGGAGGCCGTGCGTCGTTCGCTGCTGACGCTGAAGGCGCTCAGCTACGCGCCTACCGGTGGCATCGTCGCGGCGGCGACCACGTCGTTGCCCGAGGCGCTCGGCGGCTCGCGCAACTGGGACTACCGCTACTGCTGGCTGCGCGACGCCACCTTCACCCTGCAGGCGCTGCTGAGCACGGGGTACGAGAAAGAGGCCCGCGCCTGGCGCGAGTGGCTGCTCCGCGCCGTCGCCGGCGACCCGGCCGACCTGCGGATCATGTACGCCCTGGACGGGACCCGGCGCATCCCGGAGTACGAGCTGCCCTGGCTGTCCGGGTACGCCGGCTCCTCCCCGGTCCGGGTGGGCAACGCTGCCGCGCGGCAGTTCCAGCTGGACGTGTGGGGCGAGGTGCTTGACGGACTGCACGTCTCCCGGACGTCGGGGCTGACCCCCAACGAGGACGCCTGGTCGCTGCAGCAGGCGCTGCTGGACTTCCTCGAGGGGCACTGGGACGACCCGGACAACAGCCTCTGGGAGGTACGCGGTGACCGTCGGCCCTTCGTGCACTCCAAGGTGATGGCCTGGGCCGGCCTGGATCGCGGTGTGCAGGCGGTCGAACGGTTCGGCCTGGACGGCCCGGTCGACCGCTGGCGGCGGTTGCGCCAGGAGGTCCACGACGACGTGTGTGCACACGGTTTCGACGCCGACCGCAACACCTTCACCCAGTACTACGGGTCGACCGGGCTGGACGCCGCACTGCTGCTGCTCCCCAGGGTCGGCTTCCTGCCACCCGACGACCCCCGCATCGTCGGCACCGTCGAGGCCGTGCAGCGCGAGCTCAGCCACGACGGGCTACTGCTCCGATACCACCCGGACGCGGACGGCGGGGTCGACGGGCTGGCCGGCCAGGAGAACCCGTTCATCGCCTGCAGCTTCTGGCTGGCCGATGCACTGAGCATGATCGGGCGGCAGCAGCAGGCCCGGGAGCTGTTCGAGCGACTGCTCGGCCTGCGCAGCGACCTGGGGCTGCTCAGCGAGGAGTACGACACCCACGCCCGCCGGCAGGTCGGCAACACACCTCAGGCCTTCAGCCACGTGGGTCTGGTCAACACGGCCTGTCAGCTGGCCGGCGGTGACCGCCGCACCCGCTGAGCACAGCCCCACCTGCGAGCCGAAGGTCGAGGACACGATTGGTGCATACCAACTGGTCTGAGGAGTGACTGTGAGACCCCGACTGGTCGTGGTGACCCGTGCGGGCGACCGTCGTTGCCTTCGCGCGACGAGCTGACGAGGTGGCAATGCTCGCCGGGGGGTGACGGGCCTGCAGGCAGCGGCGGAGGACGTGCGCGCCGCGGAGGACGGCACGGCAGATGACGGGGCCGCCCGTCGCCCGTCTTGCGACGTCTAGCCTGCCTCCATGCGTGCTGTGCAGATCACCCGGTTCGGCGGACCCGAGGTCCTCGACGTCGTCGACCTGCCCGACCCCGTCGCCGTCGAGGGCCAGACCCTCCACGACGTGTCCGCGGCCGGCGTCAACTTTGCCGACACCCACCAGATCGAGAACAGCTACCTCGCCGCACAGACACTGCCGCTCATCCCGGGCGCCGAGTTCGTCGGCACCCCGGTCGGCGGCGGGCAGCGCGTCGTCGGGCTGCTCGAGGGCGGCGGGTACGCCGAGAAGGTGGCCGCGAACGACCGGCTCTCGTGGGCCGTGCCGGACGGCGTCACCGACGAGCAGGCCCTCGCCGTCGTCCTGCAGGGCTCGACCGCCTGGCACCTGCTGCGCACCAGCGCCCACCTGGCCCAGGGCGAGTCCGTCGTCGTCATCGCCGGCGCCGGCGGGGTCGGCTCGCTCGCCGTCCAGCTGGCCAAGCGCTGGGGCGCCGGCCGGGTCATCGCCACTGCTTCGAGTGCGGAGAAGCGCGAGCTGACCCAGACCCTGGGCGCCGACGCCACCGTCGACCCGGCGCTGGCCGACGACGACCCCAAGGCCTTCACCGCGGCGCTGCGCGAGGCCAACGGCGGCAAGCCCGTCGACATCGTCCTGGAGATGACCGGCGGCACCGTGTTCGACGGCGCGCTGTCCGCGCTGGCCCCGTTCGGTCGGCTGGTCGCCTACGGCATGGCGGCCCGGACGCCCCCGGCCCCGGTGCAGGCGCCGGCCCTGATGCAGAAGTCGCGCGCGGTGATCGGGTTCTGGCTGGCGCACTGCATGGGCCGCCCCGAGATGATGGACGCCGCAATGCACGACCTGCTGCCGATGGTCGCCGACGGCTCGCTGCGCCCGGTCAGCGGCGGCCGCTACCCGCTGACCGCTGTCCGCGAGGCCCACCAGGACATCTCGTCGCGCCGGACCACCGGCAAGCTCAGCCTCGACCCCGCCCGCTGACGTCCTCCTCCACGAGCGTGCGTCCTCCTCCACCGGCGTCGCTGGAGGAGGACGGACTTCGATCAGGGAACCTGATCCAAGAGCGCGGCGCGGAAGGCCTACAGCAGGCGGTTGGTCCAGACCAGCGACAGCACCACGCCCAGGAACGCGACGAGCACTCCCCCGCGCACGAACCACGGGCTGATGTCCTGCGGCTCGGTGGTGTAGCCGATCTGGCTGCCGATGTCGGCGTAGACCTGCTCCAGCTCCGACGCGCTCGCAGCCTCGGAGTAGCTGCCGCCGGTGGCGTCCGCGATCTGCTCCAGCGTCGCCCGGTCGACCGGCACGGGCTGGGACTGGCCCTCGATCTCGACGGAGCCGAAGTCGGTGCCGAACGCGATGGTCGACACCGGGACCTCGGCGGCCACCGCGGAGTCCACCGCCTGGCTGACGTCGCGGCCCACCGTCGAGTACCCGTCGGACAGCAGCACGACCCGGGCCGGCGGGGCGGACTCCCCGGCCTCCTCCAGCGTGGACTGGTAGTTCTGCACCGCGGTCAACGACGCGAAGACGGCATCCCCGATCGCGGTCGCCTCGGACAGCTGCAGGTTGTCGATCGCTGCAGTCACGGCCTCGCGGTCCGTCGTGGGGCTGATGAGCGTGGTTGCGGTGCCGGAGAACGACACCAGGCCCAGGTTGATCCGCTCCGGCAGGATCCGGGCGAACTCCGAAGCCGCCGTCTGCATGGCCTCGAACCGGCTGGGTTCGACATCGGTGGCCTGCATGGACAGCGACACGTCGACGGCCATGATCACCGTCGCCCGCTCCCGCGGCACCCGCACCTCGGTGGAGGGCTGGGCCAACGACAGCACGAACGCGCCCAACGCGAGCGTCACCAACCCGAAGGCCAGGTGTCGGCGCCAGCCGGGCCGCTTGGGCACCAGCGACCCGAGCATCGCGACGTTGGTGAACCGGGCCGCGTACTTCTGTCGACGGCGCTGCAGGAGGACGTAGAGGACCGCGAGTGCGACGACGGCGAGCAGTGCCAGCAGCCACCACGGGGACTGGAAGCTCATCGGGAGGCACCCCCGGCACCGGCACGCCGGCGGTTCGCGACGAAGCGGACCACATCGGTGACCCAGTCCCGGTCGGTGCGCAGCTGCAGGTGACCGGCCCCGACCCGGCGCAACGTCGCGGCGATCTGCCGGCGCTGCGCGGCGGCGCCCTCGGCGAACCTGCGGCGCACCTCCGCGTTGCCCGTGGGCACCTCCAGGGTCTGCCCGGTCTCCGGGTCCACGACGGTCAGCAGCCCGACGTCGGCCAGCTCCAGCTCGCGCGGGTCCACGACCTCGATCGCCAACAGCTCGTGCCGGGCCGACAGCCCGCGCAGCGGACGCTCCCAGTCGGCGGTGCCCCGCGCGTCCGACCCGAGGAAGTCCGACACCACGCACACCAGCCCCCGACGACGCGGCGGACGGCGCAGCGACTCCAGCGCGGCGGCGAGGTCGCCCCGGCGTCCGCCCTCGGCGCGCGGGGTCCGGACCACCTGGCGCAGCATCCGGTCGGCCGCCAGCCGGCCGGGCAGCGCGGGGTACCTGTCGACCCGTTCGCCGGTGGTCACGATGGCGCCGAGCCGGTTGCCGTCGCGCACGGTCAGGTGGCTGACCGCCGACAGCCCGGCGATGGCCAGGTCGCGCTTCTCCATGTCCGCGGTGCCGAAGTCCAGTGAGGCCGACAGGTCCAGCACGACCCAGGTCTCCAGCTCGCGGTCGGCGACGGTCTCCCGGACGTAGGGGGTCTGGGTCCGCGCGGTCACGAACCAGTCCATCCGGCGGACGTCGTCGCCGGGGTGGTAGGACCTCGAGTCGCCTGCCTCGGTCCCCGAGCCCGGGACCAGGCCCAGGTGGTCGCCCTGCAGGAGACCGTCCAGCCGGCGGCGGACGGTCAGCTCCAGCCGGCGCAGCAGGACGTCGGCGTTCCCGTGGTCCCCGGCGGACCCCGACGGCGCGGGCAGGGCGACCGGCTCCCCGCCGCCCGGACGACGACGGATCATGCGGACTGCGGACCCGGGCCGAACCCACCCTGCGGCGGGCCCTGCTGCTGGGGGCCCTGCGGCCCCTGCGGCCGCGGGCCCTGGGGACCTTGCGGGCCGCCCCACTGCTGCTGCGGCCCACCGCTGCCGGGCACGACCGGCCCGCCCGGGCTGCCGGGGCCGAAGCCGCCGGCCCGCTGGCGCGGGGTGACCTGGGGCAGCGGCACGGATTGCACGATGCGCTTGACCACGTGGTCGGCCGGGACGCCGTCGGCGATGGCGTCGTAGGAGAGCACCAGCCGGTGCCGCAGCACATCGGCAGTGACGTCCAGGACGTCCTGCGGCAGCACGTAGTCCCGGCCGCGGACCAGGGCCAGCGCGCGGCTGGCCGCGACCAGGCCGAGGGTCGCGCGCGGGCTGGCGCCATAGGTCACCCAGCCGGCAACATCGGGCATGCCGTGCTCGCGCGGGGTGCGGGTGGCCACCACCAGCCGGACGACGTAGTCGACCAGCGCGTGGTGCACGAAGACGCCCGAGGCGGTCTGCTGCAGCCGGCGCAGGTCGTCGGGGCCCAGCACGGTCTCCGCGTGCGGTGGGTTCGCGCCCATCCGGTAGACGATCTCGCGCTCCTCCTCGGGCGTGGGGTAGTCCACCAGCACCTTCATCAGGAAGCGGTCCCGCTGGGCCTCGGGTAGCTGGTAGACGCCCTCGCTCTCGATCGGGTTCTGCGTGGCGAGCACCAGGAAGGGGTCCGGCAGCGGGTGCGTCACGCCGCCGATGGACACCTGCCGCTCGGCCATGACCTCCAGCAGCGCCGACTGCACCTTGGCCGGCGCGCGGTTGATCTCGTCGGTGAGGACGAAGTTCGCGAACACCGGACCGAGCTCGGTGTCGAAGGCGTCCTGGCCGGACTTGTAGATCCGGGTGCCGATGATGTCGGCCGGCACCAGGTCCGGGGTGAACTGCAGCCGGGCGAAGGACCCGCCGACCGCGGTCGCCAGGGTCTCCACGGCCAGGGTCTTGGCGACGCCGGGCACGCCCTCGAGCAGCACGTGGCCGCGGGCGAGGAGCCCGACGAGCATCCTCTCGATCAACCGGTCCTGCCCGACGATGACCCGCTTGACCTCGAAGAGCACCCGCTCCAGCAGCGCCGCGTCGGTCGACGGTGGGGTGTGCTGCTGCGGGGAAGAGGCGGGCGAGCTGCTGGCAGCGCTGGTCACGTGGCTCCCTGGTCCGTGCTGGTCATCGCGCAGCCCGGCGGGCAGACGGCGCGCGGGGCGGCACGCCCCTGGTCCACAGTCTCCCCCACCGTGCTGTGTGACCCCACAGCCGAACACCAGGCCGCGGACGTCGTCCCCACCGCGCGTCGTCCCTGGTGTCCCCAGCAGCCCCGGGACTGCTACCGTGGGCGCCGCGTCGGGCAGCTCCCCCCGGGGCTGCCCGACGCCTCAACGCGCAGAGGGCCGGTGTCGAATCTCGACACCGGCCCTCGCTGCGTTCTTCCCGTCCCTCAGGCGCTGGGGCGGACCGCCCCGAAGAACTGGCTGCCGTAGTACACCGAGCGCTCCTGGACCCGCTGGCCCCGGTTGGGGGCCTCCACCATCCGGCCGCCGCCCACGTAGAGCGCGACGTGGTAGATCGAGGTGTAGGCCGAACCCGAGGCGTAGAAGATCAGGTCACCGGGCTGCAGGTCGTTGGCGTCGACCTGCCGGTTGCGGTTGTTGTACCACTGGTCGCGGCTCGTGCCGCCGATCCGGATGCCGGCCTGGGCGTAGGCGTACTCGGTCAGACCGGAGCAGTCGAAGCCGTACACGGAGGTGTCCGGGGAGATGCCGTAGCCGGGGCCACTCGCCCCGCCGCCGCCCCAGGAGTACAGGACCCCGATCTGCGAGCGCGCTGCGGCGATGGCGGTCTGCGCAGCCGAGGCCGACGGGGCGCCGGCGGTGCCGCCGGAGGGGGCGGGTGCCGGGGCCGCCGTGGTCGGCCGGGAGGTCGTGGTGCTGCTGCCGGTCGACGCGGTGGTCGAAGGCCGACTGCTGGTCGTCGTCGCCGATGTCGTCGCCGAAGTCGTCGCCGAAGTCGTCGCCGATGTGGGCGCCGATGTGGGCGCCGATGTGGGCGTCGATGTGGTCGCCGGTGCCGTCGCTGCCGGGGTGCGCCGGGCCGGGACCGCGGCCGCGGCGGCCGCAGCGGCTGCCGCCTGTTGGCGGGCCACCTCCCGGGCACCCTGCAGGCCGTAGAGGGCCTGCTGCGCAGTCTGGAGCTGGGCCTCCAGGCCCGCCTGCTGGCCGACGAGGTCGTCGGCCTGGGAGCGGGCGGCGCTCTCCTGGGTCTGGGCGGCGGTGAGGGACTCCTCGGCCTGCGCCTGCAGCCCGGTGGCCGCGGTCAGCGCCTGGCCGGCCGCCTCCTCGGCTGCCTCGGCCTGCGCCTGCAGCCCGGTCAGCGTGTCCAGCACGTCGGACCGGTCACTGCCGGCGGCCTCGAGCAGGGCGGCCCGCTCGATGAGCTCCGTCGGGCTGCCCGAGGTGAGCAGGGTGACCACGCCGGGGCTGGTGCTGCCGAACATGTAGCTGTCGCGGGCGAACTGGTCGACGTCGCCCTGCCCGACACCGACGGCGGCCACGGCCGCGTCGGCGGCGGCGGCGGCCGTATCGGCCTCGGCCTGCGCGGCCGCCGCGGCGACCTGCTGGTCCTCGTAGTCCTGCAGGGCGATCTGGGCCTGCTGGTGCGCCGTGTCGACGGCGGCCTGCGCGGCGGCCAGCTGCGCCGTGAGGGCACCGACCTGGGCGGCGGCCTGGTCCTGGGCGGACTGGGCGGCAGCGATCTCTCCGTCGCTGGGGTTGCTGGGGGTGGCCGAGGCCGCCCCTGGGCTGATCCCGATACCGACGGCCGCGGCGAGGAGGACCCCACCGAGACGCACCGACCACCGCTGTCCGCGACGGACTCCTCGCACCTTCGTCTGCACGCCTGTCGACCTCTTCCACCACCGGCCCGCTGGTGGCCCCCCGCGGTCCGGCCGCAGGGCGCACACCGCGGACGCTCTCGACCACGGGACACCACTGTTTGCAGTGGTGCCACGCGGTCCATCGACGGTGGATCGGCGTGTCTTGAGCAGACCTCCCCCGTTGGGGGGACGTGGTGCGCTAGGTCGAGATCGTCCGACGCTGGGTCGGGGTCAGTTGACCGACTGCTCCGAGCCCTCCCAGAAGGCCTGCCGCAGCTTGAACTTCTGGATCTTGCCGGTGGCCGTGCGCGGGATGCCGTCCCGGAACTCGACCCGCTTGGGCAGCTTGTAGCCGGCGAGCCTGGTCCGGCAGTGCGCGATCAGGTCACCCTCGGACACAGTCTCGCCCTCGACCAGCACGACGAGCGCGGTGACCATCTCGCCCCACTTGTCGTCGGGCACCCCGATGACGGCGACCTCAGCGACGGCCGGGTGGCTGAACACCGCGTCCTCGACCTCGATCGAGGACACGTTCTCCCCGCCGGTGATGATCACGTCCTTCTTGCGGTCGGAGATCGTCAGGTAACCGCCCTCGTCGATCGCGCCGCCGTCCCCGGTGTGGAACCAGCCGCCGTCCAGTGCCTGGGCGCTGGCGTCGGGGTTCTCCCAGTAGCCGGCCAGCACGGTGTTCGACTGCGCCAGCACCTCACCGGACTCGTTGGTCGTCATCCGGGTGCCCAACGCGGGCACGCCGGCCCGGGACAGTGCCTTGGCCCGCTCATCCGGCTCGAGGTCGTCGTACTCGGCGCGCGGCCGGTTGACGGTGAGCAGCGGCGCGGTCTCGGTGAGGCCGTAGATCTGATTGAACTCCCAGCCCAGCTCCTGCTCGACCCGGGCGACGGTGCGCGAGGGCGGCGGGGCACCGGCGACGATGATCCGCACCTGGTCCCGGCCGGGCACCTCACCGTCCCACTCGGCAGCGGCGTCCAGGACGGCGTTCCAGACGGCGGGGGCGCCGGCCATGATCGTCACGCCGTGCTGCTCGACCCGGCGGAGAATCTCCGCGCCGTCGATCTTGCGGATCGGGACCTGGCGGGCCCCGAGGCCGGCCATCGAGTAGGGCAGCCCCCAGCCGTTGCAGTGGAACATCGGCAGCGTGTGCAGGTAGACGTCCCGGTCGCTGACCTGCATGTGCATGCCGAAGAGCACCGCGTTGGTCCAGATGTTGCGGTGCGTCATCTGCACGCCCTTGGGCCGCGCCGTCGTCCCCGACGTGTAGTTGATGGTGGCGGTGGCGTCCTCGTCGGGCTCGGCCCACGGCCGCGGTTCGGTGTCGAAGCGCAGCAGGCCCTGCTCGTACTCCTCGCCGGTCAGCAGCCGGTGCTTCGCGGTCACGCCCCGGAGCGTCGGCTCCAGCTCCGGGTCGACCAGCAACACGCTGGCCCCGGAGTGCTCGATGATGTAGGAGACCTCCTCGGCCGACAGCCGGAAGTTCACCGGCACCAGCACCCGGCCCGAGCTGGGCACCCCGTAGAGCAGCTCCAGCACCCTCGCCGAGTTGTGGCTGACGACGGCGACCCGTTCGCCCTCCCCCACGCCGAGGGCATCGAGCCCGGCGCCGACGGCCCGGGCCCGGCGGGCCACCTCGCGGTAGGTCAGCTCGCCGAGGGACTCGGCCGGCTGCTGTGGCTCGTCCACGATGCCTATCCGGTCGCCGTAGACCAGCTCGGCCCGGTCGAGGAAGTCGCGGGTGGTGAGGGGGACGCGCATGCCGGCTCCGGGGGGTCGGGGCCGACCGTGGTCAGCCGCGGAGAGTGGTCGACGTCACGCTAGCGCCCGGGTCCGACAGCCGCCGTTGCACCCGCACCGCAACCCCCTCCAGGGCCGGGACGAGGACGCACACCCCGGCTGCGTAGACCGCCCCGAGCAGGGTGTCCACGACGTAGTGCTCGCCGGACCAGACCAGTGCCAGCGGCATGGCTACCGCGTAGGCCACCAGCAGCACTCGCTGCCAGCGACGGTGCACCAGCCGCAGCGCGAACAGGCACAGCAGCACCGCGAAGGCCGTGTGCAGCGAGGGCACTGCGGCCACCGGGTTCACCGCGCCCTGTCCGGCGTGCAGCAGCGCACCGGCCCGCGGCAGGCCGAGCTCGGCCCAGCCGTCACCGCTGCGCCGGGACACCGCACCGATCACGCCGTCCCGGGCGGCCAGCCACGGCGGGGCCGCCGGGTAGAGGACGTAGGTGGTCAAGCCGGCCAGCGACAGCGCCACGACCAGCCGCGCGTACCGGCCCCAGCGGGCCCGGTCGCGCAGCCAGAGCACCGCCAGCACCAGCGGGGTGACGACGAAGTGCGAGCTGTAGACCAGCGTGACCAGCACGGCCAGCCAGCCCGGGGCGGTGACGTGGGCCTGCAGCCACACCGTGGGGACGGCGCCGAACAGCGCCGCGTCGACCGCGGCCGGCTCGGTGACGTGCACCGGCGCACCGAAGGTGTCGGCGATCGCGCGACTGGCGTCGTAGAGCAGCAGCACCGCGCCCAACGGCACCCAGTCGGCCAGCAGTCGGACGCCGGTGCGCCAGCCCCGGCCGGCGCACCGGCAGGCCAGCCCGGCCAGCACCCACAGCAGGACGCTCAGCCGGTCGGTCGGCTGCCCCCGGGTGACGACGACGGTCAACAACGCCACCAGGTGCGCCACCGACAGCAGCGTTCGCAGCCGGCGTCCGCGGTCGGAGGTGGCGACGTCGAGGGCTGCGGGTTCCTCGGCGGGCAGAGGTGCGACGACGGCAGGAGTGGTCACCGCCGCCGTCGTCATGGTCGGGACGCTAGGTGCTCACCCGCCGCTCGTGGGCCGTTTCCGGCACGGACACGTCCCCGCGGCACCACCCGCCCCGTGAGACGACTGGTCACCCAGCACCAGGCAAGGGTTGCCTTCCTCCGCACGGCCGAGCGGGAGCTGGGATGATCGGGGCTGCTCAGAGCGCGACGGACCAGCGAGGGTGAGGCGCACGCAGTGGCAGCCAGCAAGGACAGCTTCGGAGCACGGTCGACACTGAACGTCGACGGCACCGACTACGACATCTTCCGGCTCGACGCGGTGGAGGGCGCAGACAAGCTGCCCTTCAGCCTCAAGATCCTCCTGGAGAACCTGCTCCGCACCGAAGACGGCCTGGACATCACCGCGGACCACATCCGCGCGATGGCGACCTGGGACCCGACCGCGGAGCCCGACCAGGAGATCCAGTTCACCCCGGCCCGCGTGGTCATGCAGGACTTCACCGGCGTCCCCTGCATCGTCGACCTCGCCACGATGCGCGAGGCCATGGTCGACCTCGGCGGCGACCCGGAGAAGATCAATCCGCTGGCCCCGGCCGAGCTGGTCATCGACCACTCCGTCATCGCCGACGTCTTCGGCACCCCGGAGTCCTTCGAGCGCAACGTCGAGATCGAGTACGAGCGCAACCGGGAGCGCTACCAGTTCCTGCGCTGGGGCCAGGGCGCGTTCGCCGACTTCAAGGTGGTCCCCCCGGGCACCGGCATCGTCCACCAGGTCAACATCGAGCACCTGGCCCGCGTCGTGTTCTCCCGCGACGAGGCAGGCACCACCGTCGCCTACCCCGACACCTGCGTGGGCACCGACAGCCACACCACCATGGTCAACGGCATCGGGGTGCTGGGCTGGGGCGTGGGCGGCATCGAGGCCGAGGCGGCCATGCTCGGCCAGCCGGTCTCCATGTTGATCCCGCGCGTCGTGGGCTTCAAGCTCACCGGCCAGCTGCCCGACGGCGCCACCGCCACCGACCTGGTGCTGACCATCACCGAGATGTTGCGCAAGCACGGCGTCGTCGGCAAGTTCGTGGAGTTCTACGGCGCCGGCGTCTCCGCGGTGCCGCTGGCCAACCGGGCCACCATCGGCAACATGAGCCCGGAGTTCGGCTCCACGGCCGCCATGTTCCCGATCGACGGCGAGACCATCCGCTACCTGGAGCTCACCGGCCGCAGCGAGGCCCAGGTCAAGCTGGTCGAGGCCTACGCCAAGGCCCAGGGCCTGTGGCACGACGACGACCGCGAGCCGGCCTTCTCCGAGTACCTGGAGCTGGACCTGGCGACGATCGTGCCCTCGATCGCCGGGCCGAAGCGCCCGCAGGACCGGGTCTCCCTCACCGACGGCAAGGCCGCGTTCCGCGAAGTGCTGCCGACCTACGCCGGTGCCGGGGACAGCGACCCCGACGATGCGGCCTCCGAGACCTCCGCCGTCGACGAGTCGATCGAGGAGACGTTCCCGGCCTCGGACCCGACCTCGCCGTCCGCCTCGGGCAACGGCGACGCCGGCAAGCCGCACACCGTCGTCCCCGACCGGGTACCGGACCGGGCCTCGAAGCCCACCCGGATCACCATGGAGGACGGCACCGAGACCTACGTCGACCACGGTCATGTCGTCATCGCCGCCATCACCTCCTGCACCAACACGTCCAACCCGTCGGTGATGATCGGCGCGGCGCTGCTGGCCAAGAACGCCGTCGAGCGCGGCCTGACGACCAAGCCCTGGGTCAAGACCACGCTGGCGCCGGGGTCCAAGGTCGTCATGGACTACTACCAGAAGGCCCAGCTCACCCCGTACCTGGAGAAGCTCGGCTACTACCTCGTCGGCTACGGCTGCACGACCTGCATCGGCAACTCGGGCCCGCTGCCGGAGCCGGTCTCGGCCGCGGTGAACGAAGCCGACCTGGCCGTCGTCTCGGTGCTCTCGGGCAACCGCAACTTCGAGGGCCGGATCAACCCCGACGTCAAGATGAACTACCTGGCCTCCCCGCCGCTGGTCATCGCCTACGGTCTCGCCGGGTCGATGGACGTCGACCTGTCCACCGAGCCGCTGGGTCAGGGCAGCGACGGGCAGGACGTGTACCTGTCCGACATCTGGCCCTCCCCGCACGAGGTGCAGCGGGTCATCGAGGAATCGGTGACCAAGGAGATGTTCGCCAACGACTACGCCGACGTCTTCGCCGGCGACGCCCAGTGGCAGTCGCTGCCCACGCCGGAGGGCGACACCTTCGAGTGGGACGCGGAGAGCACCTACGTCCGCAAGCCCCCCTACTTCGACGGCATGCCCGCCGAGCCGGCCCCGGTCGAGGACATCACCGGTGCCCGCACGTTGGCCGTGCTCGGTGACTCGGTGACCACCGACCACATCTCCCCAGCCGGTTCGATCAAGGGTGACTCCCCCGCCGGGCGGTACCTGTCCGAGCACGGCATCAACCGACGCGACTTCAACTCCTACGGCTCCCGGCGCGGGAACCACGAGGTCATGATCCGCGGCACCTTCGCCAACATCCGGCTGCGCAACCAGCTGGTCCCCGGCACCGAGGGTGGCGTCACCAAGAACCACCTGACCGGTGAGACGACGACGATCTACGACGCCTCCCGCGCCTACATCGACGCCGGCGTACCGCTGGTGGTGCTGGCCGGCAAGGAGTACGGCTCCGGGTCCTCACGTGACTGGGCCGCCAAGGGCACCGCGCTGCTGGGCGTCAAGGCCGTCATCGCCGAGAGCTACGAGCGGATCCACCGCTCCAACCTCATCGGCATGGGCGTGCTGCCGCTGCAGTACCCCGAGGGCCAGGACGCTGCGTCCCTGGGCCTGACCGGCGACGAGGAGTTCACGATCACCGGGATCACGGCCATGAACGACGGCCCGGCCCCCACGACCGTGACCGTCCAGGCCGGTGATGTCACCTTCGAGGCGAAGGTCCGGATCGACACCCCGGGCGAGGCGGCCTACTACCGCAACGGCGGGATCATGCAGTACGTGCTGCGGTCCCTCCGCGGGGACTCGCAGGGCTGATCGACCGTGGACCTGGGTCTGGGCGGTCGCGGCTACCTGCTCACCGGCGCGAGCCGTGGGCTGGGGTTCGCGACCGCCCGTGCCCTGGTCGACGACGGGGCGCGGGTGCTGGTCAGCTCGCGTTCGCCCGCGTCCGTGGACGACGCCGTCGCCTCCCTCGGTGGGGCGCCGGCGGCGCACGGGCTGGCCGCCGACCTCGCGGCACCGTCGTCCGCCCAGGACCTGGTGACGACGGCGGTGCAGCAGCTGGACCGGGTCGACGGGGCACTGATCTCGGTCGGCGGGCCCCGGCCCGGGACCGTGCTGGAGACCGACGAGGCCGACTGGCGGGACGCCGTCGACTCCGTGCTGCTGGGCACGATCCGGCTGGTCAAGGCCCTGGTGCCGGTGCTCGGTGACGGCGCCGCGATCGGTCTGGTGCTGTCCACCTCGGTCCGCCAGCCGATCGGGCACCTGGCCATCTCCAACGGCCTGCGGCCCGGGCTGGCGATGACTGCCAAGGCGCTGGCCGACGAGCTGGGGCCGCGTGGCATCCGGGTGTTCGGGCTGCTGCCCGGCACGATCGCCACCGAGCGGGTCACCGACATCGAGGAGGCCTCCGGGGACGCCGAGGCGATGCGGACCCGGACCGAGGCCGGCATCCCGCTGCGCCGGGTCGGCCGGCCCGAGGAGTTCGGCCGGGTCGCCGCATTCGCGCTGTCCCCGGCTGCCAGCTACCTCACCGGCGTGATGATCCCGGTCGACGGCGGCGTCACGAGGTCGCTGTGACCACCCGCCCGGTGCTGGTGGCCTGCGCGCACGGCACCCGCAACCCCACCGGCCGCCGGCTGATCGCCGAGCTGGCGCTGGCCGCCCGCGACCTGCGGCCCGGCCTGCAGACCACCGCGGCGTTCGTCGACGTGCAGCCACCCACCGTCGGTGACGTGGTATTCGGGCTGGCCGCCGAGGACGCCCCGGTCGTGGTGGTGCCGGTGCTGTTGTCCGGCGGCTTCCACGTGCACGTCGACATCGCCGACGCCGTGCAGGCGCACCCGCAGTCGCTGGCCGCCCGTCCGCTGGGCCCCGACCTCCGGTTGGTCGAGGTGCTGCTGACCCGGCTCCGTGAGGTCGGCGCCGACCCCGAGGACCCGACGACGGCCGTCGTGGTCGCGGCCGCCGGGTCGTCGGACCCGCGGGCCACCCTGGACGTCGAGGACACCGCGGACCTGCTGCAGCGCTCCTGGGCCGGCCCGGTGACCACCGGCTACGGCTCGACCGCCCAGCCCACCGTGCCCGACGCGATCGCGGCGGCCCGCGCCGCCGGGGCGCAGCGCGTGGTCATCGCCTCGTACCTGCTCGCGCCCGGGCACTTCCACGACAAGGTGACCGAGGCCGGGGCGGACGCCGTCACGGCGCCGCTGCTACCCGACGACCGGATCGCCGCCGTGCTGCTGGAGCGCTACGACGCCGCCATCGAGTCGGCCCGCCGGGTCGCCGAGGTCCGCGGACCGAACCGGGTCGAGACCGTGGACTTCTGGCCCAGCCCGGACGACGTGGACGCCTGAGCCGCACTCCTCCGGGAAGACGCAGAACTCGTTGCCGCGGGGTCGGCCAGCACATCCCGGGCGGCCCCGTCGCCGCGGGCTGGGCACCTGGGCGAAGGAGGACGGGCGAAGGAGGACGACAGTGCTCGGGCGCCGTTCGCGTCCAGCGACAGGTCCGTGAACCTCGACGGGGCACTCACGGTCCGACCGCCACCGCCCGGTTCGGATCGGCCGACCACTCCGACCACGACCCGGGCCACAGCGCCGCGTCGATGCCCGCCACGGCCAGCGCGGCCACCTGGTGGGCCGCCGTCACCCCTGAGCCGCAGTAGACCCCCACGGACGCCCCCGCCGACACGCCCAGACCGGCGAACCGGTCGCCGAGATCGGTGCGGAAGCGACCCTCGGTCGTCAGGTTGTCCGTGGTGGGGGCGCTGACCGCCCCGGGTACGTGCCCGGCCCGCGGGTCGACCGGCTCGGCCTCACCGCGATACCGCTCCCCCACCCGGGCGTCCAGCAGCACGCCGCCGGTGGCCGGCAGGGCGGCGGCCTCGTCGGCGGTCAGCACCGCCATCCGGCCACCGACCAGCTCGACGTCCCCGGGCTCGGGCACCACGTCGCCGGGCTCGACCGCACCGGCCCAGCCGGCGAGTCCGCCGTCCAGGATGCGGACGTCGGCCACCCCGCCCCAGCGCAGCAGCCACCAGGCGCGAGCGGCCGCCGTCCCGGGGCCGGCGTCGTAGACGACGACCCGGTCACCGCACGAGACTCCCCAGCGGCGGGCCGCGTCCTGCAGGTCCGCCACCGACGGCAGCGGGTGCCGCCCGGCCGATGACGGCGGGGCGGCGAGCTCGGCGTCCAGGTCGACGAAGACCGCGCCCGGCAGGTGCCCGGAGAGGTACTGCTCCCGGCCCCGGGTGTCCCCCAACACCCACCGGACGTCGAGCAGCACCGCACCGGGGACGTCGTCCGCACCCGCGAGCACCGGCGTCACCGGACGGCCTCCAGGTCGGCGGTCAGCGCGGCCACCGCTGCCGGGTGCCCGTGGTAGCGGGCCGGGGTGGCGGTGAGGACCGAGATCTTCCAGCGGCGGCCCTCCTGCACGACCACCGCGGTGTGCACGGCGTGCAGTGCGGGGTCCAGCCGGTCGGTGACCGGGTCGGACATGCCGGCGACGGCATGCAGCACGGCCACGCCGTCGGCGATGCCGCGCACGGAGCGGACCAGCCCGACGTAGGCCGGCGTCTGGTGGTCGGCGAACAACCGCCGCATGTCCGCGGCGATCTGCAGGCGGCCGTGCGTGGCGCTGCCGTCGAAGCCGACCACGTCGCCGTCGTCGGTCAGCACGGCGGCGACGCGGGCGCCGCTGCGGGCGTTCCACCCGGCCAGGTACTCGGCGTAGACGGCGCGGATCGAGGCGTCGTCGGGGTGCTGCACGGACAACGGGGGCTCCCGGCTGGAGTGTGGCGGACTGGTGCGCGTGGGTCCTCTGTGACGCTAGTGGTCAGCCCTGTGCGGATGCAGGTGACACGGTCTCCTCGCGCTCGGAGAACTGCGTCCGGTAGAGGTCGGCGTACCGGCGCCCCAGCGCCAGCAGCTCCTCGTGGGTGCCCTGCTCCACGATCGCACCGTCGTCGACGACCAGGATCATGTCGGCGCTGCGGATCGTGGACAGCCGGTGCGCGATGACCAGCGACGTCCGGCCGGTGAGCGCGGTGTCCAGTGCCTTCTGCACGGCGACCTCGCTCTCGCTGTCCAGGTGCGCGGTGGCCTCGTCGAGGATCACCACGCCCGGGCCCTTGAGCAACACCCGGGCGATCGCCAGCCGCTGCTTCTCCCCACCCGACATGCGGTAGCCGCGGTCGCCGACCACGGTGTCCAGGCCGTCGGGCAGCGAGGCGACCAGCGCCGCGATCCGGGCCCCGGTGAGCGCGGCCCACAGCTGGTCCTCGGTGGCCTCCGGGCGGGCGTAGACCAGGTTGGCCCGGATGGTGTCGTGGAACAGGTGCGCGTCCTGGCTGACGACGCCGATCGAGGCGCGCAGCGAGTCCGCCGTCGCCTGCCGGACGTCCAGCCCACCCACCCGGACGGCACCGGCGGTGACGTCGTAGAGCCGGGGCCCCAGGTTGGCGATCGTGGACTTGCCCGCACCCGAGTGCCCGACGAGGGCGACCAGCTGGCCCGCCTCGGCCCGGAAGCTGACATCCCGGAGCACGATCGAGGAGCCACCGTGCTCGGGCAACGACAGGTCCTCCAGCGAGGCCAGCGACACCTGCTCGGCAGTGGGGTAGCTGAAGGAGACCCGGTCGAACTCGACCGAGCGGTCCTGGGCCGGGACCGGCCGGGCATCGGGCGCCTCGGCGATCATCGGCTCCAGGTCCAGCACCTCGAAGACCCGGTCGAAGCTGACCATCGCGCTCATCACGTCGACCCGGACGTTGGACAGCGCGGTCAGCGGGCCGTAGAGCCGGGACAGCAGCAGCGCGAGCGACACCACGGCCCCCGGGGACAGCGACCCGTCGAAGGCCAGCGACCCGCCCAGGCCGTAGACCAGCGCCGTCGCGAGCGCCGCGACCAGGGTGAGCGCGGTGAAGAATGTGCGGCCGTACATGGCCGAGAGCACACCGATGTCGCGCACCCGGGCGGCCCGGGCCCGGAAGGACTCGACCTCGGCCTCAGGCCGGCCGAACAGCTTGACCAGCAAGGCACCCGCGACGTTGAACCGCTCGGTCATCGTGGCGTTCATCGAGGCGTTGAGCCCGTAGGACTCCCGGGTGATCTCCTGCAGCTTCGAGCCGATCCGCTTGGCCGGGAGCACGAACAGCGGCACCAGCATGATCGACAGCAGGGTGATCTGCCAGGACAGCGTCAGCATCACCCCGGCGGTGAGCACCAGCCCGATCGCGTTGGACACCACCCCGGACAGCGTCGAGGTGAACGCCTGCTGGGCACCGATCACATCGTTGTTGAGTCGGCTGACCAGCGCACCGGTCTGGGTGCGGGTGAAGAACGCGACCGGCATCCGCTGGACGTGCGCGAACACCCGGGCCCGCAGGTCGTAGATGACGCCCTCACCGATCCGCGAGGAGTACCAGCGCTGGGCCAGCGAGCTCGCCGCGTCGACCAGCGCCAGTCCGGCGATGACCAGCGCGATCTGCACGATGTCCCCGGCGGTGCCCTCCAGCCGGGCGATCCGGTTGATGATGTCGCCGGCCAGCAGCGGGGTCAGCACCCCGATCACCGCAGAGACGACGACCAGGGACAGGAAGAACGTCAGGTCTCGCCGGTAGGGCCCGGCGATCCCGAGGATGCGCTTGACCGTGCCCTGGGGGATCTCCCGGGCGGGCTTCGGGTTGCGCTGGAACGACCGCATCGCGGCCATCGAGGTCATCGGCGAGCTCATGGCAGGACCCCTCTCACGTCGGAGGAGCCAACCACCGGTGGGCGGCGGGTGTTCCGGAGCCGGTCAGCGGCCGACGAGGGCGTGCAGTCGCTGGACCTGCGCGGCCCGCTCGGCGGCGTCCTGGCCCTCGGTGTCGACGGTGGCGGCCCGGCGGACCAGCTCCGCCGTGGCCCGGCTGGCGGCGACGTCGGGGCCCAGGATGCCGGTGACGAGCGCGGTGACCGCGGCCTCCAGCTCGTCGGGTTCGACGACGGCGTTGGCCAGTCCGCTGGCCAGCGCCTCGGCAGCACCCACGCCCCGGCCGGTGAGGCACATCTCCAACGCCCGGCTGTAGCCGACGGCCTGCACCAGCATGGAGGTCCCGGTCAGGTCCGGCACCAGGCCCAGCACCGCCTCGGGCAGCTTGAAGGTGGCCGCTGTGCTGCAGACCCGCAGATCACAGGCCAGCGCCAGCTGCGCGCCGGCGCCGATGGCGTGTCCCTGCACGACCGCGATCGAGACGATCCCCGGACGGCGCAGCCAGCGGAACCCGGACTGGTACGTACGGATCCGCTCCTGGGCACCCTCGGCCCCCAGGGCGAGCAGCGCGCCGAGCCCGCCGTCCTGGTCGGGGTCGGTGGAGAACAGCGAGCGGTCCAGCCCGGCGGAGAACGCCCGCCCGGCGCCGCGGACGACGACCACCCGGACGTCGTCGTCCAGGGTCTGCCCGATCGCCGCGAGCCGGTCCCAGGTGTCCGGCGTCTGGGCGTTGAGCTGGTCGGCGCGGTCCAGCGTGACCGTGAGGACGGCGCCGTCCCGGGCGGTGCTGACCCAGCCGTCCGCCGGGTCGCCGCTCACGAGGTGGCGGAGCGGTTGGCGCCGCCGCGGCTGCGCAGCGTGGCACCGGACTCACTGAGCAGGCGGTGCACGAAGCCGTAGGAACGGCCGGTCGACGCGGCCAGCAGCCGGATGCTCTCCCCGGCGTCGTAGCGCTTGCGCAGGTCACCGGCCAACGAGTTGCGGTCGTCACCGGTGATCCGCTTGCCCTTGCCGAGCTCCGCGGTCGTGTCGGCAGCGTTCGAATCGGCTGCGTTCGAGTCGGCCATGACTCCCCTCCGTGCCAGCGCTCCCCCACCCACCGCGCACGGTGATCGGGGTCCCCCACTGGTCTCTCGGTGCCGCGTCCCTGCTGACGTCGGCCTCCCAGGACGATGATCACCCCTGGGACGCCCGTCCGCTCGGTGACGGCTCGGCCATCGGGACCCGCGGCGCGCGCGGCCCGACGTGGGGGGCGGTCGGGGCCTCCCTCAGGCCAGTTCGACGAGCTCCGCGAAGTCGGCCGACCAGGTGTCCTCGGTGCCGTCGGGCAGCATGATGACCTTGTCCGGGTCCAGCGCGGTGACCGCGCCCTCATCGTGGGTGACCAGCACGATCGCGCCCTGGTAGGTGCGCAGCGCCTCGAGGACCTGCTCGCGACTGGCCGGGTCCAGGTTGTTGGTCGGCTCGTCCAGCAGCAGCACGTTGGCTGCCGAGCAGACCAGCGCGGCCATCGCCAGCCGGGTCTTCTCCCCACCGGAGAGCGTGCCTGCCCGCTGGTCGACGGCGTCACCGGAGAACAGGAACGCACCGAGAATCCGACGCAGCTCGGTGGCGGTCTGATCGGGGGCCGCGGACTGCATGACCTCCAGCAGGGAGCGGTCCATGTCCAGCGTCTCGTGCTCCTGGGCGTAGTAGCCCAGCCGCAGCCCGTGGCCGGGCTTGACCTCGCCGGTGTCCGGCTTCTCCGTGCCGGCGAGCATCCGCAGCAGAGTGGTCTTGCCGGCGCCGTTCAGGCCGAGGACGACGACCCTGGTGCCCCGGTCGATCGCCAGGTCCACCCCGGTGAAGATCTCCAGCGAGCCGTAGCTCTTGGACAGGCGCTCGGCGGTCAGCGGGGTCTTGCCGCAGGCAGCCGGCGTCGGGAAGCGCAACTTCGCCACCCGGTCCTGCACCCGGACCTGCTCCAGGCCTGCGGCGAGGCGCTGGGCGCGCTTGTCCATCGACTGCGCGGCCTTGGCCTTGGTCGCCTTGGCCCGCATCTTGTCCGCCTGGGCGGTCAGCGCACCGATCTTCTTCTCGGCGTTGGCCCGCTCCGAGCGGCGACGGCGCTCGTCGGTCTCCCGGGCGTCCAGGTACCGCTTCCAGCCCAGGTTGTAGACGTCGACGGTGGCCCGGTTGGCGTCCAGGTGCCAGACCTTGTTGACGACGGCGGCCAGCAGTTCGACGTCGTGGCTGATCACGATCAGCCCGGACCGGTGCGTCGCCAGGAAGCTCTTGAGCCAGACGATCGAGTCGGCGTCCAGGTGGTTGGTCGGCTCGTCGAGCAGCAGCGTCTCGGCGTCGGAGAACAGGATCCGGGCCAGCTCGACGCGGCGGCGCTGGCCACCGGACAGCGTGGACAGCGGCTGCTCCAGGACCCGGTCCGGCAGGCCCAGGTTGGTGCAGATCCGGGCGGCGTCGGACTCGGCGGCGTACCCGCCCATGGCGGCGAACTGGTCCTCGAGCCGGCCGTAGCGTCGGACGGCGCGGTCGCGCTCGGCGTCGTCGGCGGGCTCGGCCATGGCCACCTGGGCCTTGGTCAGCTGCGCCTTGAGCTCGTCCAGGCCGCGGCCGGACAGCACCCGGTCGCTGGCGGTGATGGACAGGTCGCCGCTGCGCGGGTCCTGCGGCAGGTAGCCGAGCTCGCCGGTCTGGTCGACCCTGCCGGCGTGCGGCACGCGCTCACCGGCCAACGTGGTGAGGGTGGTGGTCTTGCCCGCGCCGTTGCGCCCGACCAGGCCGATCCGGTCGCCGGGCTGCACGCGCAGGTCCGCCTCGCTGATCAGGATGCGGGCGCCCGCGCGGAGCTCGAGGCCGGTGGTCGTGATCACTGACCCCACGGTACCGGGGTCGGGGCCCGGGTCCGAGGGGTTCGGGGGTGACATCGGCAGCACTACTCAGTCCCGGTCGCGTAGCGCGACGGGTCCCCGCCCGGACGACGCCGACCAGCCTGGTCCCATGAGCACCCCGACCGCCGCCCCCTGGGTCCTGCGCTGCCCGGTCTGCGCCACCCCGGTGTCCCCCGGCCTGCACCCCAGCGCTCCGTGCACGACCTGCCGGCTGCCCGCCGCAGCACACGCCGGGATGGTGGTCAGCCGGATCGGGGTGACCCTCGCCGACCTGCAGCGCGACCGGGACGGCCTGCTCGCCGTGCTCCGGACCGCCGCCGGTCCCGTGCCCGCCCCGGCCCCCGCCCCGCAGCCGAGCCCCACGCCCGCCCCGGCCCCCGCCGATGGCCGTTGGCCGGCCCCCAGCCCCCTCCCCGCGCCCGGTCCGGCGGCCGTGCCCCCGCCGCCGCACCGGGAGCCCCCGTCCGCCGCCCCCGCTCCCCCGCCGCGACCCCGTCGCCGGGTCTCCCCGCAGGAGGTACTCGTCGGACTCGGCGCACTGCTGGTGGTCGCGGCCGCCCTCGCTCTGGTCGCCGTCGCCTGGACCCGGCTGGGGCTGGCCTTCCAGTCCGGCGTGATGGTCACCGCCACGACCGCGGCCGCCGTCGGCTCCGGCTGGGCCGCCCGCCGCAGCCTGCGGGCCACCGAGGAGGGCCTGGCCGTCGTCGCCTCGGCGCTGCTGGTCATCGACCTCGCGGCGGCCCGCGCGTTCGGCCTGCTCGGACTGCAGGCCGTCGACGGCACGCTCTACGCAGCCGGCTCGGCCGCCCTGGTCGCCGTGGTCACCGGGTTGCTGGCCCGGCACCGGCCCACCACCGGCACGTACACCGTCGTCGCGCTGCTGGCCGCCCAGCCGGTGCTGCTGCTGCTCGCCGCCCGGCTGGAGCACGGCCCGCTGGTGCTCGCCGCGCTGCTGCTCACCGCCGCCGCCGACGTCATGCTGCTGGACCGGCTGCCCAGCTGGGCGCGGGCACTGGGCCGGGTGCTGGTCGGCGTGCAGGCCGCCCTGGCCTCGGCTGTGGGCCTGGCGCTGGCTTGGGCCGGCGGGACGACGGACTCCCTGCTCGGCACCACCCTCCTCATCGCGGGGGCCGCAGCGGCCGTCGCTGTGGTCGCGCACCGCGCCCGCCAGGGACGACGGGTGCCCGCCGGCTCGGTCGCTGCGCTGGCCCTCGTCCCCGCGCTGGCGCTGGCCGGGTCGCTCCAGCTGCTGGACGCCGCCGCGGACCCGGTGGCCGCGCACCTCGGCCTGGTCCTGTTGTCGGTCGCGGCACTCGGCTGGCGCAGCCCGCTGGTCCGCGAGCTCAGTGGTGTCGCCGGTGGCGTGCTGCTGCTGACCGGTTCGCTGGCGCTGGCCGAGGACGTCCGACCGGCCGCGTTGGCCGCGGTCGCACTGGCCGCCACGGTGCCCGCGGTGTTGGCCGCCGTCCGGGTGCCCGGTGCCCGCCGGCCCGGCACCCTGGTCGCCCTGCTGGCCCCCGCGGTCGCCCTGCTGGCCGCCCGGGAGGGCGACGTGCTCACCGCGACGACGACGGGGCTGCTGCTCGCGCTGCTGGCCGCCGCCGCTCTGGGCGCAGCGACGCTGCGCGTCGGCCGGGTCGAGGAGCTCGCCGCCGCGGCGGCCGCACCGGTCGCCGGCCTGGCGGCCGCGCTGACCGGGGCCTCCACGGGCGCCTGGGGCCAGGTCGCCGCCCAGCTCGCGATCGTGGGTGCCGCTGGGATCGGGTACGCCGTCGTCAGCCGGCGGACCCTGGTCGGGTTCGTGGCGCTCGGCGACCTCGTCGTCGCCACCTGGGTGGCACTGGCCGGCGCCGAGGTGCTGACCGTCGAGGCCTACAGCCTGCCGCTGGCCGCCGCGCTGCTGCTCGCCGCCGGACCCCGGCTGCTCCGCGGCCCGTCATGGGCCGGCTGGGGCCCGGGCCTGCTGGTCGGGTTCGCCCCCTCGGTCCTGGCCGGTCTCGCCACCGACGACCTGGCCCGGATGCTGCTGGTCGTGGCGGCCGGCACGGTCGCCGTGGTCGCCGGTGCGCTCACCCACCGGCAGGCGCCGTTCGTCGTGGGCGCCGTCAGCGTGGCAGTGCTGGGGGTCGCGCTGGTCGCCCCGTACGCCGCCCGGGTGGACAGCTGGGTGCCCCTGGGTCTGGCCGGGCTGGTCCTCCTCGTCGTCGGCGCGACGTACGAGAAGCGCCGCCAGCAGGCCACCGAGGCGGTCGCCTGGGTCGCCCAGATGGGCTGACCCGTCCCGAGGACTGGCGTTCCTCGGGGCCGCGCAGCCGAGCCGGCACCCCTACCGTGGGGTGCCGGCTCGCTCGCGTCCCGGCTCCGACCACCCGCAGCCGAGCCCGGAGGTGACCGTGTCCGCACCCGCCCGCGAGCGCGCCGCCCGGCCGCCGCTGCCCTACCCGACGCCCGCCTACCCGCCGTCCTTCTCACCGGACAACGGCCCCGACGGCGGAGCTCCATGCGGGGACAGCCCGCCGCCTCCGCAGCACGGCGGGACCCCACCACCTCCCGGCGACCGGTGGCTGCCGGGCGGGCCACCGGCCCGGCCCGGCGCCGGTACGTCCGGGTCCGCACCCGAGCCCCGCCCCTCCCGGCTGCGTGACCGGGTCACCCCGCAGCAACTGGTGCTCGGGGCGGGGGCCGTCGCGGTCGTCGGCACCGGGTGGGCCGCGCTCACCGTCGGCACCGTGCTCGGCGTGATCGTGGTCGTCGGGCTGCTCCTGGTCTGCGCCGCCCTGGCCGTGCTCGCCGGGGGCACCGGGAGCCCCACCGCTGGGGAGACGCTCGCGCTCTGCGCCGTGGCCTCGGCCGGCGTCCTGGTCTGGGTCGGCGGCACGACGGCGCCGGACGGTCCACTGGCCGCGGCCACGCTCGCCGGGTTCGTCGCCGCGACGGCCCTGGCCCTGCGGCTGATCAGCCCGCACCTGCGCACCTGGCCCGTGACCGCCTGGGTCGCGGCCCAGCTGACCGTCCTGATCCTGCTGCCGGACGCCGGGCTGACCGGCCTCCCCCTGGCCGCCGTGCTGCTGGCAGTGGCGCTGGTCGGCCTGACGGTCGCGGTCGTGGGTTCCGACGTCGTGGCGGAGGCCGGCCTGCTGAGCGCCCTGCCGTGGTGGGTCTGCGGTGTCGTCGTCGCCGAGCGGCTGGCGTGGGGCGGCCCCGACTCGGTGGCCGCTGCGGGGATGGCCGTCGGGGCCGCGATCGGATTGCTGGCGGCCGCCTGGGGCGGCGTGCCCCACCTGCCCACCCGCGCCGTCGTCCCGGTGCTCGCCGGGGTGACTGCCGGGGCCGCCGTGGCCGGTGCCGCACTCTCCGGACCCCCCGGGTGGGTCGTCGGCGCAGGCCTGCTCGGCCTCGGTCTCGCTGCGGCCGTGGCAGTCGCCGCCGCCCGTGGGCCGGACTGGGTGCCGCGTGCGGCCGGACTGTCCGCCGCGGTCACGCTCACCGGACTGAGTGCCGTGGCCCTCGGCCGGGAGGAGCGGTGGGCCGAGCTGGGCCTGCTGCTGGTCGTGACCACCGCCGCCGCAGGCCTGCTCGCCACGCGCAGCCGGGGGACCCGGCCGTCGTCGCTTCCGGTCACCGTCGCGACGGCGGCCGCTGCCGTGGCCCTGCTGCTCGACCCGCGGACTGCGAGCCTGCTCGTGGTGACGATCGCCGTCGTCGCGCTCGGTGCGAGCCTCCCCGGCGTCCTGCTGTCCCGGGCCGTCGACAGCCGTGCCCCGGCCTGGGTGCTGGGCCGCGCGCGAGCCGTCACCCGCAGCCGGCGCCGTCGTCCCCCGGGTCCGGGGCCGGCCGACCTCCGGGACGCCTTCGCCGCCCGGGACACCGGGCGACCCGAGACGACCCGGCGTGCCCGGGGGCTGGACGAGGCGGCCGCCGCCGGCACCGCGACCACCGCGGCCGTCGTCGGGCTGCTCGGTGTCCTCGTCGCGGCCCGGCACGGTGCCAGTGGGCTGGCCACCGTGCTGCTCGCCGTCCTCGGGGTGGCCCTGCTGGTGCACGGCGACCTCGTCGACCGACGTCTCACCCGCGTGCTCGGCGGGTTGGCGGTCGTCGTCGCCACCGGGGCCGCCGGCGCGCAGCTCGGCTGGACCGTGCCGGAGACGGTGACCGTGCCGGCCGGGCTCGTGCTGCTGGCCGCCCGGCGACGCCAGCTCGACACGCTGCCCTCGTGGAGCGGGTGGGGGCCCGGCCTGGGGGTCGCGGTGCTGCCCTCGGTGCTCCTGGCTGCGGGGGACCCGCAGCCGCTGCGCCAGGTGCTCGTGCTGGTGGCCGCGCTGGCGTGCGTCGCGCTCGGGCTGAGCGGGCAGCTGCGGGCACCCCTGGTGCTCGGTGGTCTCGCGGTCGTCGGGATCACCGCCGGGTGGGTGCTGGGCGACCACGTCACCGGCTGGGTGCTGCCGCTACTCGTCACCGGGGTCGTGCTGCTCGCGATCGGCCGGGGCCGGGAGCTGCAGGCGCGCCGGCAGCCAGTGCCCGACGAGGGCCCGGCCGACGACGACCAGCCCACCCGGCAATGGCTGTCGTCCTTCCGCTGACCCGACGGGCGCCGACTCAGGAACCGAAGAGGGACTCCGCGCAGACCGGCCGGTACCCCGCGGCCAGGAACGACCGCAGCGACGCGGTGTTGGCCGGGGCGACCTGGGCCCACACCGGCCCGTCGACCAGGGCCGGGGCGCTGGCGGCGAGCGCGGTGCCCAGGCCGCGGCCCCGAGCGGTCGCGTCCACCTCGATGCTGACCTCCCACCGACCCGCCAGCCCACGGCCCAGCGACAGCAGCGCGGCGCCGTCGGGCGTCCCCAGGACGCGGACGTCCGTGCGGTGCAGGTGCGCCCGCTGCACCCGCGGGTGATCGGCTGCTCCCAGCGGCCGCAACGGGATGGGCGGCGCCACCGGGGCGCGCGGCGCGACCAGCACGGCGTCCACGACGCCCGGTTCGACGCCCGTCTCGTCGGCCAGGGCCGCGAGGAACCGGGCGGACAGGGGTGCGGCCACCGGGTCCGGGGAGGCCGTCATCCAGGCGCTCACCCAACCAGGGTCGACGTCGGCGCCCACGAACGCCCAGGCGGTCCCACCGACGACGACGGCCCGCGCCCCGAGGGGCGCGGGCCGGGTCGTGACGCTGGCGTCGGCCGGCGGGTCATCCCCGGCGACCAGGCCGTCCAGCAGCGACTGGAACAGGCCGACTGCAGGGACCCGGGGCGCGCGAAGCGTATCCTGGGGGGCAGTCGAGCCCTTCTTCAGACCCGAAACCCCAGCGCGCGCAGCTGCTCGCGTCCGTCGTCGGTGATCTTGTCCGGGCCCCACGGCGGCATCCAGACCCAGTTGATCCGGATCTCGTCGACCAGGCCGGGGCCGGGCCCCCCGGTGAGGGCCTGACGCGCCTGGTCCTCGATGACGTCGGTCAGCGGACAGGCCGCCGAGGTCAGGGTCATGTCGATGACGGCGACGTTGGAGTCGTCGACCTCGATGCCGTAGACCAGGCCCAGGTCGACGACGTTGACGCCGAGCTCGGGGTCGACCACATCGCGCATGGCCTCCTCGAGCTCCTCGAAGTCGGCCTTGATGAACGGCGCCTTCGAGGTGGCCGGGGCGGCGGCCACGTCAGCCTCGACGGCAGGGGTCTCGGTGGTCTCGCTCATGCGGGCTCTCCCGTGGTGTCGGTGGCGGTGGGGGTGCTGTCGCTGGGGACCCAGGCGCGGGCGCTGGCGTCCTTGAGGGCCATCCAGCTCATCAGCGCGCACTTGATGCGGGCCGGGTACTTGGAGACGCCGGCGAACGCGACGGCGTCCTCCAGGCTGTCCTCGAGCTCGTCGGCCACGGACGCGTCACCCTTGGCCTGCATCAGCTTGGTGAAGTCGTCGCCGGTGGCCAAGGCGTCGGTGACGCTCTTGCCGACGACCAGGTCGTACATCGCCGACACCGAGGCCTGGCTGATCGAGCAGCCCATGCCCTCGTAGGAGACGTCGGTCAGGGTGTCACCGTCGATCTTGACCCGGAGGGTGACCTCGTCGCCGCAGGTCGGGTTGACGTGGTGCACCTCGGCGTCGAACGGATCACGCAGACCGCGGCCGTGCGGGTTCCGGTAGTGGTCCAGGATGATCTCCTGGTACATGTCCTGCAGCTTCACTCAGGCCTCCTTCTCCACCACGTCAACACCGAAGAAGCGCTGTGCATGCCGCACGCCCTCGACCAGGGCGTCGACGTCGTCGTAGCCGGTGTGCACGTAGAACGTCGCTCGGGTGGTCGCCGGTACGCCGTAGCGCCGGACGACGGGCCACGCACAGTGGTGCCCCACCCGGACGGCGATGCCCTGGTCGTCGAGGACCTGGCCGACGTCGTGCGGGTGGATGCCCTCGACGGTGAAGCTGATCGCGCCCCCACGGGCGACGGTGTCGACCGGGCCGATGACCCGCACGCCCGGGATCGCCTGCAGCTCCGCCAGGGCGTACTCGGTCAGGGCCTCCTCGTGTGCCTGCACGCGGTCCATGCCCAGCGCAGTGAGGTAGTCGGCGGCCGCGGCCAGCCCGATGACCTGCGCGGTCATCGGCACGCCGGCCTCGAAGCGCTGCGGCGGCGGGGCGAAGGTGCTGCCCTCCATCCGGACGACCTCGATCATCGAGCCGCCGGTGAGGAACGGCGGCAGCGCCGCCAGCACCTCCGACCGGCCCCAGAGGACGCCGACCCCGGTGGGTCCGAGCATTTTGTGCCCGGAGAAGACCAGCAGGTCCGCGCCCAGGGCCTCGACGTCGACGGGCTGGTGCGGCACGGACTGCGCGCCGTCGACCATGACCAGCGCACCCACCGCGTGGGCACGGGCGATGATCGGCGCCAGCGGCGGCATGGTGCCCAGGATGTTGGACTGCTGGGTGACCGTGACGAGCTTGGTGCGCTCGTTGACCACGGTGTCCAGGTCGGTGAGGTCCAGTCGGCCGTCGTCGGTCAGCCCGAGCCAGCGCAGGGTGGCACCGGTCCGCTCGCAGAGCTGCTGCCAGGGCACCAGGTTGGCGTGGTGCTCCATCTCGGTGACCACGATCTCGTCGCCGACACCGACGGCGTACCGGTGGAACTCCGGCTCCTTGGCGGTGGCCGCGTTACTCATCGCATACGCCACGAGGTTGATCGCCTCGGTGGAGTTCCGGGTGAACACGATGTCGCCGGTCTGCGCGCCGATGAACGCAGCGACCGTCGCCCGAGCCTGCTCGTAGGCCTCGGTGGCCTCCTCGGCGAGGGCGTGCGCGCCGCGGTGCGGGGCGGCGTTGACGTTCTCGTAGAACCAGCGCTCGGCGTCCAGGACCTGCCGGGGCTTCTGCGAAGTCGCGCCGGAGTCCAGGTAGACCAGCCGCTTCCCGTCCCGGACCGTTCGGCCCAGGATCGGGAAGTCGGCACGGATCGCCTCGACGTCCAGCGGGAGCGGTGCGCGCCCACCTCCTGCCGCAGCAGTGGAGCGCGAGACGGTCTGGGTCATGCCCTGGCCGCCCCGCTCAGGGACGCAGCGGCGTCGGTGGCGGTGAGTGCGTCGGCGTCGGCCTTGAGGTAGGTCGCGTAACCCTCGGCCTCGAGCTTGTCGGCCAGCTCCTTGCCGCCCTCCTCGACGACCCGGCCGGCGACGAACACATGCACGAAATCGGGCTCGATGTAGCGCAGGATCCGGGTGTAGTGGGTGATCAGCAGCACGCCGACGTCACCGCGGGCCTTGGCCCGGTTGACTCCCTCGGAGACGACGCGCAGCGCGTCGACGTCGAGGCCGGAGTCGGTCTCGTCGAGGATCGCCATCTTGGGCTTGAGCAGGCCCATCTGCAGGATCTCGTGGCGCTTCTTCTCACCACCGGAGAAGCCCTCGTTGACGTTGCGCTCGGCGAAGGCGCTGTCCATCTCCAGCGCCTCCATCTCGGCGCGGACGTCCTTGACCCAGGTGCGCAGCTTCGGCGCGGTGCCGGTGACGGCGGTGGCGGCGGTGCGCAGGAAGTTCGACACGGAGACGCCGGGAACCTCGACCGGGTACTGCATGGCCAGGAACAGGCCGGCCCGGGCGCGCTCGTCGACGGTCATCGCGAGGACGTCCTCGCCGTCGAGGGTCACCGTGCCGCCGGTGATCGTGTACTTGGGGTGCCCGGCGATGGAGTAGGCCAGGGTGGACTTGCCGGAGCCGTTGGGGCCCATGATCGCGTGGGTCTCGCCCGCGCGGATGGTGAGGTCGACGCCCCGGAGGATCTCCTTCGTCTCGTCGCCCTCCCCCACGGTCACGTGCAGGTCGCGGATCTCCAGCACGCTGCCGGTGGTCTGCTCAGGGGTGGTCATGAAGTGCCTCTCAGCTGGCGGTCGCGGCGGTGTCGACGAGGACGTCGTCACCCTCCACGCGGACCGGGTGGGTGGTGACCGGCTCGGTCGCCGGCAGGTTGGTGGGGGCACCGGTGCGCAGGTCGAAGCACGACCCGTGCCAGGTGCACTCGATGGTGGGGACGCCGTCGACGATGTCGACGTCGCCGGCGGAGAGCGAGTAGTCCTGGTGCGAGCACAGGTCCGTCAGTGCGTAGACCTGCCCGTCGTACCGGATGACGGCCAGCTCGAGGTCCCCGACGGCGACGGCGAGCGCCTCACCGTCAGGGACCTCGGACAGGGCACAGACCCGCTGGAAGCTCATGCCGGCTGGAGCTCCGACTCGGTCTCGACGTCCTGCTCCTCGAGGCCGGGCAGCGCGCCCAGGCGCTGCTCGATGGTGCCCATCAGCCGATCGGCGAGCTCGGGGACGGCGATCTTCTGCACCACGTCGGCGAAGAAGCCGCGCACCACGAGGCGACGGGCGGTCTCGGCGTCGATCCCGCGCGAGCAGAGGTAGAACAGCTGCTCGTCGTCGAACCGGCCGGTCGCGCTGGCGTGGCCCGCGCTGATGATCTCGCCGGTCTCGATCTCCAGGTTGGGGACCGAGTCGGCGCGGGCGCCGTCGGTGAGCACCAGGTTGCGGTTGAGCTCGTAGGTCTCGGTGCCGGTCGCCGCGGGGCGGATCCGGACGTCGCCGACCCACACGGTGTGTGCCTGCTCGCCCTGCAGCGCGCCCTTGTAGACGACGTTGCTGCGGCAGTTCGGGGTGGAGTGGTCGACCCAGAGCCGGTGCTCCTGATGCTGGGTCTCGTCGGCGAAGTACACGCCGGCGAGGTCGGCGGTGCCGCCGGGGCCGGTGTAGTGCACGTTGCTGACCAGCCGGACGAGGTCACCGCCGAGGGTCACCACGACCTGGGAGAAGGTGGCGTCCCGGCCGACGACGGCGTCGTACTGGCCGCCGTGCGCTGTGCCCGGGGCCCACTCCTGCACGCTGATCAGCTCGACGTGCGCGCCGTCACCGACGAGCACCGCCACGCCGCCGGAGTACTTCGCGGAGCCGGAGTGGTCCAGCACGATCGTGGCCTTGGCGAACCGGCCGACCTCGATGACCGTCTGGCCCCAGACGACGTCGTCGGAGCCGGTGCCGCGCAGGGACAGCGTGACCGGGCGGTCCAGCTGGGCCTCGGCGGGCACCCGGACGACGGTGGCCCCGTCGGCCCGCACGCGGGTCAGCGCAGCGAGCCGGTCGACCGGCTCGGGCAGGCCCTTGAGCAGCGGGTCGTCGGCACCGACGGTGGTCAGCTCGACACCGTCGGGCAGGTCGGCGTCCAGTTCCAGACGGGCGTCGCTGGCGGCACCCTCCAGCAGCGGGCGGACCCGCTTCATCGGGGTGAATCGCCAGGACTCCTCGCGACCGGTGACGACCGGGAAGTCGTCGGGGTCGGCGGAGGAGAACCGCTCGGCCGGCGAACCGGTCGGGGCCGGGCCACCGTGGCTGTGTGACCCCGCGGGGCCACCGGTGCCCTCGGCGGGGGTGTTGGGCGGGCCGGCCTGGGCCCCAACGCCGGGAGCGAACAGCTCGCTCGCCAGCGCCGCGGACTCAGCCGGACCGGCCAGGGTGTCGGGGTTCTGAGTGGGGTCGGTCATCAGCCGACGGCACCTTCCATCTGCAGCTCGATCAGGCGGTTCAGCTCGAGGGCGTACTCCATCGGGAGCTCCCGGGCGATGGGCTCGACGAAGCCGCGCACGACCATCGCCATCGCCTCGTCCTCGGACAGACCACGGCTCATCAGGTAGAAGAGCTGGTCCTCGCTGACCCGGGAGACGGTCGCCTCGTGGCCCATCGAGACGTCGTCCTCACGGACGTCGACGTAGGGGTAGGTGTCCGAGCGGCTGATCGTGTCGACCAGCAGCGCGTCGCACTTCACCGTGGAGCGGGAGCCGTGGGCGCCCTCGTCGATCTGCACCAGGCCCCGGTAGGAGGTCCGGCCGCCACCGCGGGCGACGGACTTGCTGATGATGTTCGAGGAGGTGTGCGGGGCGGCGTGCACCATCTTGGCGCCGGCGTCCTGGTGCTGGCCCTCGCCGGCGAAGGCGATGGAGAGCACCTCGCCCTTGGCGTGCTCACCGGTCATCCACACGGCCGGGTACTTCATCGTCACCTTGGAGCCGATGTTGCCGTCGACCCACTCCATGGTCGCGCCCTCGTGGGCCACGGCCCGCTTGGTGACCAGGTTGTAGACGTTGTTCGACCAGTTCTGGATGGTCGTGTACCGGCAGCGGGCGTTCTTCTTCACGATGATCTCGACGACGGCGGAGTGCAGCGAGTCCGACTTGTAGATCGGCGCGGTGCAGCCCTCGACGTAGTGCACGTAGGCGCCCTCGTCGATGATCATCAGAGTCCGCTCGAACTGGCCCATGTTCTCGGTGTTGATCCGGAAGTAGGCCTGCAGCGGGATCTCCACGTTGACGCCCGGGGGCACGTAGATGAACGAGCCACCGGACCACACGGCGGTGTTCAGCGCGGAGAACTTGTTGTCCCCGGACGGGATCACCGAGCCGAAGTACTCGCGAAACAGGTCCTCGTGCTCGCGCAGCGCCGTGTCGGTGTCCAGGAACAGGACACCCTGCTCCGCCAGGTCCTCACGGATCTGGTGGTAGACGACCTCGGACTCGTACTGGGCCGCGACACCGGAGACCAGGCGCTGCTTCTCGGCCTCGGGGATGCCCAGCTTGTCGTAGGTGTTCTTGATGTCGGCCGGCAGCTCGTCCCAGGTGGTGGCCTGCTTCTCGGTCGACTTCACGAAGTACTTGATGTTCTGGAAGTCGATGCCGGACAGGTCCGAACCCCAGTCGGGCATCGGCTTCTTCCCGAACAGCTTCAGGGCCTTCAGGCGACGCTCGAGCATCCACGCGGGCTCGTTCTTGCGCCGCGAGATGTCGGTGACGACCTCTTCGTTGATGCCGCGACGGGCCGAGGAGCCGGCGACGTCGGCGTCGGCCCAGCCGTACTTGTAGCGGCCGAGCTGATCGATCTGCTCGTCCTGCGTGAGCGGCGTGCTGGTGACCGGCTGATCGGTGGTGGTCATGCGGGCGTCCTCTCCCGGGCGTTCTGGCGGGTGTGGCTCGGTGTGGGGCGGCCCCGGGTCGGTGTCGACCCGTCCGCCCGCTCGGTAGATACAGGGCTCGACGGACGGGATGTGTTCCCCGCCCGCGGGCCGGTCTGGTTGCCGGGCCACTGTTGGCCCGGGACGTGCTGGGTCGGGATGTGCGTGGTGCACACCCCGTCCCCGTGGGCGATGGTCGCCAACCGCTGCACGTGTGTGCCGACGAGGCGGCCGATGACCGCGGTCTCGGCCTCGCACAACTGCGGGAACTCGGCGGCGACGTGCGCCACCGGGCAGTGGTGCTGGCACAGCTGGCCACCGCTGGAGATCGCCGAGGCCGAGGCCGCGTACCCCTCGGCGGTGAGCGCCTCGGCCAGCACCTGGGCCCGGTCGACCGGCTCGGGGCCGGTGGTCGCGGCGGCGTTCTCCACGGCGGTGGAGCAGCGCCGCTCCAGGCCGGCGAGCTGCCGCTCGGCGACGTCCCGGACGGCGTCGGGCCCGCCGTGCGCCGCGACGAACCGCAGTGCGGTGAGCGCCAGGTCGTCATAGGCGTGCGGGAAGGCCGACCGGCCGGCGTCGGTGAGCACGAAGTGCCGGGCGGGACGGCCCCGGCCGCGGACCGAGCCGGGCAGTGCGCGCTCGGCGACCCTGCCTCCGACGACGAGGGAGTCCAGGTGCCGGCGGACGGCGGCCGGGGAGACCCCCAGGCGGGTGGACAGCTCGGTGGCGGTCTGCGCGCCGTGCTCCAGCAACAGGCCCGTCACGCGGTCCCGGGTGCGCCCGTCATCGGCGGGTGCCGA
>JBBSVA010000030.1:0-33397 GCA_038233915.1 Mycobacteriales bacterium
GTACGACCCGGCCGAGCTGGTCCGGGAGGCCATCGACGAGCTGCGGGCCGACGACGAGCTGCTGCGGGCCGAGCAGGAGCGGGCGGGCTGGTTGTTCATCGACGAGTACCAGGACACCGACCCCGCCCAGGTCGAGCTGCTACAGCTGCTGTCCGGCGGCGGCCGCGACCTGGTCGTGGTCGGCGACCCGGACCAGGCGATCTACGCCTTCCGGGGCTCCGAGCCGCGCGGTATCGCCGAGTTCACCGACCGCTTCCGGCATGCCGACGGCCGCCCGGCCCAGCGGCTGTCGCTGGGCGTGTGCCGCCGCTCGGGGGCCGAGCTGCTGCGGGTCAGCCGCCGGGTCGCCGAGGGTCTCCCGGGGCCCTGGGAGCACCGTCGGCTCACCGCGGGTGAGCACACCGCCGACGGCACCGCCGAGGTGCACGTGTTCGACACCCCGGCTGTCGAGGCCGCGCACGTCGCGGACACGCTGCGGCGCGCCCACCTGCTGGACGGCGTGCCCTGGTCGGAGATGGCCGTGGTGGTCCGCAGCTCGGTGGCGCTGGGCCCGGTGCGCCGTGCGCTGACCCAGTCCGGTGTGCCGGTGGGGGTCTCCGCCGACGACCTGGCGCTGGCCCAGCAGCCGGCGGTCGAACCGCTGCTGGCCACCCTGCGGGCGCTGCTGCCGGTGGTCCGGGACACTCACCGGCGCGCGCCGCTGGCCGGTGCCCCCGCCGCACCGGCCCCGGGTGGGCCCACCAGCGGCGGGCTGCCGCTGCCCGGGGAACCGGTCCCCGTTCACGACGACGTGAGCGGCCCGGCCGAGGTGGGGCTGACCGAGACCGGGGCCGAGGCGCTGCTGGCGTCCCCGCTGGGCGGGGCCACCGTGCTGGACCTGCGCCGCCTCCGCCGGGCCGCCCGCCGGGAGCTGGTGGACCGTGGGGTGGACCCCGCCGAGCGCGGCACCCCGCTGGCCGACGTGCTGGCCGACGCCACCCTGCTCGACGCGCTGCCCGAACCGGTCGCCCGGCCGGCCCTGCGGGTGGCCCGGGTGCTGGCCGCGGGACGGGTCGCGCTGCTGCGCGAGGGCTCGGCCGAGGACGTGCTGTGGGCCATGTGGCAGGCCAGCGGCCTGGGCCCCCGCTGGGCGACCGCCAGTGCCGCCGGTGGGCCGTCCGGCGCCGTCGCGGACCGGGACCTGGACGCCGCCGTCGCGCTCTTCGACGCCGCGGCCGGGTTCGTCGACCGGATGCCCGGGGCCACCGTCGCCCAGTTCGTGGACCACTTCGGGGCCCAGGAGCTGCCCGGCGACGGCGGGGCGGCGCGCGCGCCGGCCGGAGAGGCGGTCCGGCTGCTCACCGCGCATGCCTCCAAGGGCCTGGAGTGGGACGTCGTCTGCGTCGCCGGGGTGCAGGAGGGGGTCTGGCCCGACCTGCGCACCCGGGCCAGCCTGCTCGGCGCCGAGGACCTCGTCGAGGTCGCCGCCGGCACCGACGCCGCCACGCTCGACCGGCGCACGCTGGCCCTGGCCGAGGAGCGCCGGTTGTTCTACGTCGCGGTCACCCGCGCCCGCCGCCGGCTGGTCGTCACCGCGGTGGACGGCGGTCTGGACGGCGCCGACGCCGGGGCGAACGCCTCCCGGTTCCTGGACCTCGTCGTCCCCCCGGAGGGTGCCGACGGCGGCCGGGAGCACACCCCGCTGCCCCGGGCACTGACCCTGCCGGCCCTCGTCGCCGAGCTCCGCCGCGCGATCACCGACCCGCAGACGCCCCTGGCGCGCCGGATCAGCGCGGCCGCGCTGCTGCGCCGGCTGGCGCAGGAGCGGGTGCCCGGTGCCGACCCGGGGTCCTGGTGGGGGTTGGCCCCGCTGTCCGACGACGCACCGCTGGTCGACCCCGACGACGTCGTCCGGGTCAGGCCCTCGGCGATCGACACCTTCCAGCGCTGCCCGCTGCGCTGGGTGCTCGGCTCGGTCGGCGCCGAGGCCTCGCCGGAGACCACCCGGACTGTCGGCTCGGCCGTGCACGACGTGGCCCGGCAGGTGGCCGACGGGTTGTCCCCGAGAGATGCACCGGACGTGCTGGGCGGCGAGCTCGACCGGCTGGACCTCGGCCCCGGCTGGTTCGACCAGCGGCAGCGGGACCGGGCCCAGGAGATGCTCGCCAAGTTCCTGGTCTGGCATGCCCGGGAGGACCGCGAGCTGATCGCGGCCGAGGAGGACTTCGACGTCACGGTGGGCCGGGCCCGGTTGCGCGGCCAGGTCGACCGGCTCGAGCGCGACGGGGCGGGTCGGCTGGTCGTCGTCGACCTCAAGACCGGCAAGACAGCGCCGCGCACCGTGGCGGAGCACGGCCAGCTGGCCGCCTACCAGGTGGCCGTCGCCGAGGGCGCATTCGCCGAGCACGGCTCGGTGCCCGGTGGCGCCTCGCTGCTGCAGGTGGGCGGGGCGCAGAAGGCCGCCAAGGAGCACGTGCAGTCCCCGCTGCCCGACGACGTCGAGCCCCGCACCACGTGGGCGGGCGAGCTGGTCGCCCAGGTCGGCGACGGGATGGGCGCGGGCACTTTCCTGGCTCGCACCGACACCGACTGCGACCGCTGCTCGTTCCGGCGCAGCTGCCCGGTCCAGGAGTCGGGCCGGCAGGTGACCCGGTGACGCCGCGGGGTCGGCCCCGTCCCAGGTTCCCTCGCGAGCCTGCGAGCGAAGGGCAGGACGGGGTCCTGCAACTGTCCTTCGACCTGCCGGGCTTCGTCCCGGCCGGGGCGCCTGCGGTCCCCGAGCTGCTGGACCCGACCGAGGTCGCCCGCCGGTGCGGGCTGTCCTACGCACCCTCGGCCGAGCAGGCCGCGGTGGTCCGTGCCCCGGTCGACCGGCCGATGGTCGTCGTAGCCGGGGCGGGGTCGGGCAAGACCGAGACGATGGCCGCCCGGGTCGCCTGGCTGGTCGCCAATCAGCTGGTCGCCCCGGAGGCCGTGCTGGGCCTGACGTTCACCCGCAAGGCGGCCGGCGAGCTGGGCGCCCGGATCCGGCTGCGGCTCACCGCGCTCGCCGAGCACCCCGACACCGACCCGGCGCTGCGCGAGCGGCTGGGTGTGGCCACCCCGACTGTCGCGACCTACCACGGGTACGCCGCCGGGATCGTCGCCGAGCACGGGCTGCGGATCGGCGTGGAACCCGGCGCGGGCGTGCTCGGCCCGGCGATGTGCTGGGGCCAGGCGGCCACGGCGGTCGCCGCGCACACCGGGGACATGAGCGACGTCGCGCTCGGCCTGGTGACGACGACCGAGGACGTGCTGCAGCTGGCCGCCGAGCTGGGCGAGCACGACGTGAGCCCGGACCGCTTGCGGGACTGGACCGCCGGGCTGGAGGCCCAGGTGCACTCCTACCCCGACGCCCCGCGCAAGAAGGGCGCCTACGCCGACGTGCTCAAGGTCATCGGCCGACAGCGGGCCCGGGTGGCGCTGCTGCCGATGGTCGAGGCCTACGAGGCCCGCAAGCGGGCCGCCGGGGCCATCGACTACGCCGATCAGGTGGCCTACGCGGCGCGGGTGGCGACCAGCTCCCCGGAGGTGGGCCGGCGGGAGCGGGCCCGCTGGCGGGTGGTGCTGCTCGATGAGTACCAGGACACCTCGGTGGGTCAGCTGCGGATGCTCGAGGCGCTCTTCGGCGGTGACAGCCACCACCCGGTGCTCGCGGTGGGCGACCCACGGCAATCGATCTACGGCTGGCGCGGGGCGTCCTCGGGCACCATCGAGCGCTTCCCCCGCACCTTCCCCGGGGCACCGGACCGACCGGCCGACCGGCTGACCCTGTCGACCAGCTGGCGCAACGACCGGGCGGTCCTGGCGGTCGCCAACCGGGTCGCCGCGGACCTGCCGCAGCCCCCTGACGACGACCCGCTGCCCGACCTCAACGCGGCCCCGACAGCCGGCGCGGGCGAGGTGCACATCGGGCTCTACGAGACGGTGGCCGAGGAGACCGCGGTGCTGGCCGACCGGCTGGCCGCGCAGTGGCACGGCCCGGCCACCGACCCCGCCGGGGAGACGGTCCACCGGCGTCCGACCATCGCCGTGCTCGCCCGGCGGCGGGCCCAGCTGCCGGGGATCGCCGCGGCCCTGCGCGAGCGTGGGCTGCCGGTCGAGGTCGTGGGCCTGGGCGGGCTGCTCGACGTGCCCGAGGTGTCCGACGTGGTCGCCACGCTGACCGTGCTGGTCGACCCCACCGCCGGGGACGCCTTGGGTCGGCTGCTGACCGGTGCCCGCTGGCGGGTCGGCCCCCGGGACCTGGCCGCCCTGGAGGCCCGGGCCCGGCAGCTCGTGCGCGACCGGCGGCCCGCGCCCGACGACGCGGCGGCCCCCGCCGGCACCGTCGTCGAGCTGGCCCCCGAGCGGGGCAGCATCGTGGAGGCGCTGGACGACCTGGGCCGCCCGGAGGCGTACTCGGCCGACGGGCACCGCCGGATGCGTCGGCTGGGCGCCGAGCTGGGCTCGCTGCGCACCCGGCTGGGGGAGCCGCTGCCCGACCTCGTCGACGAGGTGGTCCGCACCCTGGGCCTGGAGACCGAGCTGGCCAGCCATCCCGACGTCAGCCCCGGGGGCGCCCGGACCCACCTGGACGCGCTGCACACCGTCGCCGCCCAGTTCGCCGACCTGGCCGAGCTGCCCTCGCTGCCGGCGTTCCTGGGCTACCTGGCCGACGCCGAGGTCCGCGAGCGCGGCCTGGAGCCCGGCGAGGTCACCGTCAACCCCGAGGCGGTCCAATTGCTCACCGGCCACTCGGCCAAGGGCCTGGAGTGGGACGTCGTCGCGGTGCCGGGGATGACGGTCGGGCAGTTCCCCAGCAAGTCCGACACCTCCGACTCCTGGATCAACGACCCCGGCGCGGTGCCGGTCGAGCTGCGGCTGACCGACCGCCAAGACCTGCCCGGGCTGCGCCTGCCGGTGCCCGGGTCCGGGGACCAGTCGGTGGTCCGCGACGCCCTCGGTGACTACGTGGCCGAGTGGAAGGCATTCGGCCTGTCCGAGGAGGTCCGGCTGGGCTACGTCGCGGTCACCCGGGCCAAGCGGCTGCTGCTCTGCTCGGGCAGCTGGTGGCGCGACGGGGTCAAGCCCAACGGGCCCTCGACCCTGCTGCAGGCCGTCCGGGAGGCCGTCGAGGCGCTCGGCGGAGACGGTCGGGGCACCGTCGACGCGTGGGCGCTCGCACCTGCGGAGGACGCCACCAACCCGGCGCTGGCCGAGTGGCCGGTCGGCGTGTGGCCGGCCGACCCGCTGTCCACCGGTCGTCGCCGCGCGCTCACCGCGGCGGCCGAGCTGGTCACGGCCACCCGCGCCCACCCGCTGGGCGAGCCGGGACTGGGCGCCGCCGACGACCCGGTGGTGCAGGACTGGGTCCGGGACGCCGAACTGCTGCTGCGCGAGCGGGCCGAGTCCGGTCGCGGGGCGACCGAGGTCGCGCTGCCGGCGCATCTGTCGGTGTCCGCCCTGGTCGCGCTGCGCCGGGACCCGGCCGAGCTGGCCCGCAGGCTGCGTCGGCCGATGCCGGCCGCCCCGGCCCCACTGGCCCGCCGCGGCACCGCGTTCCACGCCTGGCTGGAGCAGCGGTTCGGCGCCTCCCGGTTGATCGACCTGGACGAGATGCCCGGCTCCGGGGACGCCTCGGCCACCCCGGACGAGACGCTCACCGCACTGCAGCAGGCCTTCCTGGAGAGCCCCTGGGCCGACCGCCAGCCCGTGGACGTCGAGGCTCCCTTCGAGACGCCGTTGGGCCCGCTGACCCTGCGTGGCCGGATCGACGCGGTCTTCGCCGACGACCGGGGCGGCTACGAGGTCATCGACTGGAAGACCGGCCCGGTGCCCGGCGCGACCGAGCTGGCCGCGGCCGGCGTGCAGCTGGCCGCCTACCGGCTCGGGTGGTCCCGGCTGGTCGGGGTGCCCGTCGAGCGGGTCAGTGCCGGTTTCCACCACGTGCCGGCCGGGGTGACCCTGCGCCCGGTCGACCTGCTGGACGAAGCGGGCCTGCTGGCGCTGGTCAGCGACGGGGACGCGACCGACCCGCGGTGAGCCAGGAGCCGGCGGCCGACCCGCGGTGGACCGGGTCGGCGGCGGGTCAGATCGGCGTCGAGGCCACCCGGTCCAGCACGGCCTGGGCCAGGTCCCCCGGGGCGTGCTCGGGGATCCAGTGCGAGACGCCGGGCAGGTCCACGAACCGGTAGTCAGCGGTCACCTGGTCCGCGCACGCCTGCGCCGCGGTCCGACCGATGGCCACGTCGCCGTCGCTCCACACGTACGTCGTCGGCACGCCGACGGGCTCCACGCGCGTGCCGGAGCTCATCTGCCGGTACCAGTCCAACGCCGCGGTGAGCGCCCCCGGCGCGGACAGGTGCGCCACGTAGGCGTCGGCGGCCTCGGGGTCCACGCCGTCGAGCAGCCGGCGCAGCCGCCGGCCGTCGTCCTCCAGCAGGACCCGCTCGGCCTTGCCGGCCTGCCAGAAGAGCTTGATGTAGGCCGACCGCTCCTTCTGCTCGGGGTCCGCCCGGTAGGCCAGCGTGTACGCCGTCGGGTGCGGCACCGAGACCGCGGTCAACGTGCGCACCCGGTCGGGGTGCCAGCCGGCCAGCGCCCACGCCACGTTGGCGCCCCAGTCGTGCCCGACGACATCGGCCACCGGCACGTCCAGCGCCGCCATCAGGTCGGCGGTGACCTGGACCAGGTTGGTCAGCGCGTACGCCTGCGACTCCTGCGGCCGGGCGCCGGGGGAGTAGCCCAGCTGGTCGGGGGCGTAGGTCCGCAGGCCGGCCTCGGCGAGCAGCGGGGTGACCGCCGCCCAGCTCAGCGAGGTCTGCGGGAAGCCGTGCAGCAGGAGCACCGGCCGACCGTTCTCCGGACCGTCCGTCCGCACGTCGAAGGTCAGGTCGCCGACGTCCACCTGCAGCTGTCCGGGGGGCATGGCGTCGAACGTATCCCGGGCACCCCGGCGGGGCGCGTCACCGGTCCGTGGGGCACTACCGTGCGGCGGGTGAGCAGCAAAGACCCCGCCCTGCGCCCGGTTCCCGCCAACGCCGAACGCGACTTCGTGACCGCCCACCTGGACGACCTGCACGCCGATCTGGACGCCTGGCTGCGAATACCGTCGATCTCGGCGGACCCGGCCCGGGCCGGCGACGTCGCCGCCAGCGCCGAGTGGCTGGCGCAGGCGCTGCGCGGCGTCGGCTTCCCCACCGTCGAGGTGTGGCCGACCGCCGGCGCCCCCGCGGTCTACGCCGAGTGGCCCGCAGCGGAGGCCGACGCCCCGGTCGCGCTGGTCTACGGCCACCACGACGTGCAGCCGGTCGACCCGGAGGAGGCCTGGACGCACCCGCCGTTCGAGCCCACCAGGGTGGAGACCCCGGACGGCCCGGAGCTGCACGCCCGCGGCGCGATCGACGACAAGGGCAACGTCGCCTTCCACCTGCTCGGCATGCGCGCCCACCTGGCGGCCACCGGCCGGGACACCCCCGCCGTCACGGTCAAGCTGCTGGTCGAGGGCGAGGAGGAGTCCGGGTCGCCGCACTTCGTCGAACTGCTGCGCGAGCGTCGCGACCGGTTGGACTGCGACGTCGTCGTGGTCAGCGACACCGGGATGGCCGCCCCGGACGTGCCGAGTGCCGTCACCGCGATGCGCGGGCTCGCCGACGCCGAGATCACCCTTCGCGGGCCGGGCGTGGACCTGCACTCGGGCTCCTTCGGCGGCGCGGTGCCCAACCCGCTGCACGCCATGGCCTCGTTGCTGGCCAGCCTGCACGACGAGTCCGGCCGGGTCTCGCTGCCCGGCTTCTACGACAAGGTGCGCCCGCTGACCGAGCGGGAGCGTGAGCTGATGGGGCGGGTGCCCTTCGACGAGGCCGCCTGGCTGGCCGGCCCCGCGGCGTCCCGGGCAGCGACCGGTGAAGCCGGCTTCGGCACCCTGGAGCGGGTCGGTGCCCGGCCGACCGCCGAGGTCAACGGCATGTGGGGCGGCTACACCGGCCCCGGCCACAAGACGATCGTGCCGTCCGAGGCGCACGCCAAGGTCACCTTCCGACTGGTCGCCGACCAGGTGCCCGCCGACCTGGCCGAGCAGGTCCGGGCCTGGGTGCAGGCGCACACCCCCGAGGGCATCGAGGCCGACGTGCACGTGCCTGCCGGCGGGGTGAGCCCGTGCGCCAGCGACCTGGACCACCCGGCGATGGACGCGCTGCTGCGCTCCATCGGGCAGGCCTTCGACGTCGAGGGCTCCGAGGTGCTCTTCACCCGCGAGGGCGGCAGCGGTCCCGAGGCCGACCTGGTCGCCGCGCTGGGCGCCCCGCTGCTCTTCCTGGGGGTCGGGCTGCCGACCGACCGGATCCACGCGCCGAACGAGCGGGTGTTGCTGCCGATGCTGTACCGCGGGGCCGAGGCGACGGCGCACCTGTGGCGTGAGCTCGCCACCGTCGACTTCCCGGCCCGCTGACGACGATGGAGGACGGCGCGCAGTTCGGCCCCTACCGGGTGCTGAGCACCCTCGGCCGCGGCGGGATGGGCGAGGTCCTGCGGGCCCACGATGCCGAGCACGAGCGCGACGTCGCCCTGAAGGTGCTGCACCCGCAGTGGGCCAGCGACGAGTCCTACCGGGAGCGGTTCCGCCGGGAGGCCCGGGTCGCAGCCCGGCTGCGCGAGCCGCACGTCGTCCCGATCCACCGGTACGGCGAGATCGACGGTCGGCTGTTCCTGGACATGCGGCTGGTCGAGGGTGAGGACCTGGCCGCGCTGCTGCGGCGCACCGGTCCGCTGGACCCGGCCCGCGCCGTCGACGTCGTGGGGCAGGTGGCCCGGGCGCTGGATGCCGCACACGCCGACGGTCTGGTGCACCGCGACGTCAAGCCCTCCAACGTGCTGCTGGTCGGCCGACCCGACGGCCGGGACTTGGCGGACTCCGCGCCCGGTGACGACTTCGTCTACCTCGTGGACTTCGGCATCGCCCGCACCGTGGACAGCTCGACCGGTCCGTCGCTGACCGCCACCGGGCTGACCGTCGGCAGCACCGAGTACATGGCCCCGGAGCGGTTCCTGGGCAGCGAGCTCGGCGCCGCGGCCGACGTCTACTCCCTCGCCTGCGTGCTCTACGAGGCGCTGACCGGGAAGCGACCGTTCCCCGCCGCCGACGCGGCCAGCCAGATGTACGCCCACGTCAACACAGCGCCCCCGTCGGTGAGCTCGGTGCGGCCGGGCATCCCCGACCTGCTCGACGGCGTCGTGGCCCGCGGCCTGGCCAAGGACCCCGGTGAGCGTTGGACGTCGGCCGGTGGCATGGCCGCGGCCGCCCGTGCGGCGCTCAGCGTGAGCGGGGTCGAGGTGCCCCGGCCGGCCGAGGTGCCGCCTGGCGGGCCGGTCGGTGGCACCGCGCCGACGACGATCGGGCTCCCGGCGGGTCCGGGTGACCGACCCGAGACGCTGTCGCGCCCGGTGCCCAGCCCCACCTCGGTGCAGCCGCCGGCCTTCCCCGGTGCCCCGCCGTGGGCCGGCGGTGGCCTGCAGGGGCCGCAGGGGCGGCAGGGCCCACCGGGGCAGCAGCGCCAGCCGGGCCCCGGGGCGTCGTCCGCCCGACCGCCCGCTCCGCAATCAGCCGGTCGCGGCGCGCTCCGGGCCTGGATCGTCGTCGCAGTCGTGGCGGTGCTCGCCGTGGCGGCCCTGGCCGTGCTGCTGGTGCTCACCGACCGGCGCGCCGACGAGGCGCAGTCCGAGGCCGACGACGCCCAGGAGCAGTTGCTCGCGGTCGGCCTGCCCGTCGACGTCCAGCGGCCGGACTGCACGTCCACCACCGGGACCTCGGGCGCGCTGCTCGCGATCGACTGCGGCACCAGCCCCACCGAGGACGGCCCCACCGGGCAGACCTACGAGCTGCTGGGCTCTCCCGCGGACGCGGTCGCCGCCTTCGAGGCCGACGTCGCCGCCCGCGGGCTCTCCCAGCTGGACGGCACCGACGATGTCGCCTGCAGCAGCTCCGAGGGCGACCAGGGCTGGGTCCGGCTCGCCGACTTCTCCGACGCCCCGATCGGCCGGCTCTCCTGCTCGGTGCAGGACGACCGGGACACGGTGCTCACCTGGACCTGGGACGACCGGCCCGGGCTCTCCACGGTGACCCTGCGCGGCGGGGGCACCGACGGCGTGTCCACGCTGCTGAGCTGGTGGCGCGACGCCGCGGCGCGGGACGAGCTGTGACCGGTCGTCGTCCCGGGGGCGCGGGATGAGCGCACCGGGCGGGGGCGGCGGTCCGACGACGGCGACCCCGGGTTGGTACGCCGACCCGGACGGCGATCCCGGCCTGGTCCGCTGGTGGAGCGGGGAGACCTGGTCCGACGTCACCACCCCGGCCGGTCCGGGTGTCTCGGTGGGAGCGGCGTTCGGACCGGTGCCCGCGCGCCCCGTGCAGCCGAGCTGGGCACCGGCGTCGCCGAGAACCAGTCGCGCCCCGTGGGTGGTGGGCGGCACGGTGCTCGCCGTCCTCGTGCTGGTCGTCACGGTGGTGCTGGTGACCCGCGGTACCGGCGGCGGGGGCGTGGCGCAGCCGACCACGGGGCTGGGCGGGGGGCCGACAGCGACCGGGCCGACCTTCGCCCCGGGCACCGTGCAGATCGTGGACGAGGACGCGGGCATCGCGTACCCGTTCCTGGGCGAGGGCTGGTACCAGTACGTGCTGGGCGTGCCCAGGGAGACCACGTCGGTGCGCGGGCAGTACTTCGTCACCCAGGACTCGGTGCCCGACGGCGGCGAGTTCATCGCCCAGATCACTTCGGGGCCGGTCGCCGACGGCTACGGCTGGGCGGGGGCGTCCACCCTGGCCGCGACCACGTCGACGCTGGTGGACAGCGTCCGCGGGAACTACTACCCCGGCCCGAACGAGATCGAGGTGCTCCGCGACGAGGACCTCACCGTCGACGGCGCCGCGGCGCACCTCACCGAGTTCGTGCTCAGCTGGGACGTCGCGGGCTACGAGGCCAGCGGCGAGCGGGCCGCGCTGCTGCTCATCGACACCGGCCGGGCCGCCCCGGCGCTGCTCTACCTCTCCATCCCCAACACCCACGCCGAGCTGTACGGCGTGATCGACCGGGTGGTCGGGGCCGTCGACGTGCTGTGACCCCCGGTCGGAACCGGTCTGTCGGAGCCCGCGACTAGGGTCGTGACGTGACCTCAGCCGGTGCCGATCTGACCCTGCGGCACCCCGTGGAGCGGTTCACGCTCGACAACGGGCTGCGCGTGGTCCTTGCCCCTGACCGCAGCGTCCCGGTGGTCGCGGTCAGCGTCTTCTACGACGTCGGGATGCGCTCGGAGCCCGAGGGCCGCACCGGCTTCGCGCACCTGTTCGAGCACGTGATGTTCCAGGGCTCGGCGAACGTCCCGAAGCTGGAGCACGCCCGCCTGGTCCAGGCCGCCGGCGGCACGTTCAACGGCTCCACGCACCAGGACTACACGAACTACTACGAGGCGCTGCCCGCCGAGGCGCTCGAGCGCGCGCTGTTCCTCGAGGCCGACCGGATGGCCGCCCCGGCCATCACCGAGGAGAACCTCCGCAACCAGATCGACGTGGTGAAGGAGGAGATCCGGGTCAACGTGCTGAACCGCCCCTACGGCGCGTTCCCGTGGCTGCAGCTGCCCCAGATCGCCTTCGAGTCCTTCGCCAACACCCACGACGGCTACGGCTCCTTCGTCGACCTGGAGTCCTCCACCGTGGAGGACGCGCAGGACTTCTTCGACCGCTACTACGCCCCGGCCAACGCGGTGCTCTGCCTGGGCGGGGACCTCGACGTCGCCGAGACCGAGCGGCTGGTCCGTCGCTGGTTCGACCCCGTCGCCGCCCGCCCCGCGCCGGCCACGCCCTACACCGGCGAGCCCTCGCCGTCGGGCCCGCGGCACGGCGTCGTCGTCGACGCGCTGGCCCCGGCCCCCGCGGTCGCCGTGGCCTGGCGGGTGCCGGACCCGGTCGGCGACCTGGACACCTACCTGGGCACCGTGCTGCTGTCCGAGTTGCTCAGCGAGGGCGACGCCTCCCGGCTGGAGCTCCGGCTGGTGCACCGCGACCACCTCGCCGTCGCGCAGTCCTCCTACGTGGGGCTCTTCGGCGATCCCTTCGACGTCCGCGACGCGACCACGCTCACCACCCAGGTGCACCACCCGGCCGACATCACCCCCGACCGGGTGCTGGCCGCGGTGCACGAGGAGATCGAGAAGATCGCCGTCGACGGCGTGAGCGCCGAGGAGCTGGTCCGCGTCCAGGCCCGCACCAGCGCCCAGCTGCTCCGCCAGGCCGACTCCGTGCTCGGCCGGACGCTGGGCTTCGCCTCGGCCGAGCTGGTCCACGGCCGCGCCGAGCTGGCCGGCGAGCTGGCCGCCCGGCTCGCCGCCGTCACCCCGGCGGCCGTGCAGCACGCCGCCCGCGGGCTGCGCCCCGACACCGCCGCCGTCCTGGAGTTGCGGACCGGGGACGGCGCCGCGTGACCCCACCGACTCCTCCGGAGGACACCCTGTGAGCGCCCCCGTGCTCGACCTCTCCCTCGTCCCGCCGCTGGGCGAGCCCCGCCCGCAGCCGGTGCCGCAGGTGCACGAGACCACGCTGCCCTCGGGCCTGCGCGTGGCCGTGGTGCCGCGCGCCGGTGTGCCGCTGATCGAGCTGCGACTGCGGATCCCGTTCGCCGCCACCTCGGCCCGGGCGGCCGGCACCCACGTCGCGCGCACCTCGGTGCTGGCCGGTGCGGTGCTGCTGGGCACCGCGGCGCACGACCAGGTGCAGATCGCCCAGCTGCTGCAGGCCGAGGGCGCCGAGCTGTCGGTGTCCTCGGACCCCGACCGCCTCCTGCTGGGGACGACGATGCTCCCGGCCGGCCTGCCCGCCGTGCTCGGCGTGCTCGCCGAGCTGCTGACCCGGGCGACCTACCCCGCCGACCAGGTCGCTGCCGAGCGGTCCCGGGTCGTCGAACGGATCGGCATCGCCCGCTCCCAGCCCGGCATCGTGGCCCGCACCGCGCTGGCCACCCGCCGCTGGGGCGTGCACCCCTACGCCGTCCAGCTCCCCGACCCCGGGCTGGTCGGCGCCGTCACCCCGGCCGCGCTGCGCAAGCTGCACCGGGAGCGGCTGCTGCCCGCCGGCAGCACCCTCACCCTGGTCGGCGATGTCGACCCGGCCGTGGCCACCGAGGCCGTCGCGCAGGCCCTCGGCGGCTGGACCGGCTCGGCCGGTCAGACCGCCGTCCCGCCGCTGCCCGAGCTGCGCCCCGGGGTGCTGCAGCTGGTCGACCGGCCCGGTGCCGTGCAGTCCAACCTGCGGCTCGGCGGCCCCGCGCCCGGCCGGACCGATCCCGAGCTGCCCGCCCTGCGGCTGGCGAACATGGTCTACGGCGGGTACTTCTCCTCCCGCCTGGTGGAGAACATCCGGGAGCGCCGCGGCTACACCTACAGCCCGCGCAGCTCGATCGACCACCTGGCCGCCGGCTCGTCGTTCGTCGTGGAGGCCGACGTGGCCACCGGCGTCACCGGGCCGGCCCTGCTGGAGACCACCTACGAGCTCGGCCGCATCGCCCTGCTGCCGGTCACCGAGGCCGAGCTCGAGGGCGCCCGGCGCTACGTGCTGGGCACGATGGCGCTGGCCACCGCCACGCACGCAGGACTGGCCAGCACGCTGTCCGCGCTGATCGGCGCGGGCCTGCCCGCGCAGTGGCTGGCCGAGCACCAGGCCGCGCTGGCCGCCGTCACCCTCGACGAGGTCAGCGCCGCCGCCCGCCGGTGGATGCACCCGGCCGGGCTGACCACCGTCGTGGTCGGTGACGCCGAGCAGGTTGCCGAGCCGCTGCGCGCGCTGGGCTCGATCGAGGTCACCGCCAGCGCCCTCCGCGCCCCGGCCGGCGCGCCCACCGACCCGAGGGAGACCCCGTGACCGTGCCCCCCGGCGGCAGCAGCCCCGCCGACAACCCGCCGCCCGCGGTGCGGGAGCACCCGCCGACCGAGACCCCCACCGAGGACGGTGTCTGGCTGACCTCGACCGGGTCCTCCGGCGTCGAGGTGCCGCTGCTGTCCCGGGTCGCGCACGACCGCGGTCACCTCGACCGGCTGCTCGACGACCCGACCCGGGGTCGCCCGGTCCAGGTGCTCACCATCGACGAGAAGCGCCAGGTCCCGGTACGGGAGGGCGCCACGGGTCCCGAGCTGCTCTGGGACACCCAGCCCGAGTTCCCGACCGGCGGCATCTACCTGGGGCACGCCGACGAGGGGGACGGACGGGGCGTCGTCTTCGCAGTCGTCCGCGGCCCGCGATCGCTCACCATCAGCGGCACCCCGGTCGACAGCTGGACCGGGCTGCGCGAGATCGGCTCCGACCTGAGCGACCGGGACGCCGGGCTGCTGGCCCAGGCTGTCGGCATCGTCGAGTGGCACGAGCGCAACCGCTTCAGCCCCTACACCGGTGCCGCGACGACGATCGAGAAGGCCGGCTGGACCCAGCGCGACCCCACCACCGGCCAGGAGGTGTTCCCACGCACCGACCCCGCGGTGATCATGCTCGTCCACGACGGCGGGGACCGCTGCGTGCTCGCCCGGCAGGCCGTCTGGCCGGCGGGCCGGTTCTCGATCCTGGCCGGGTTCGTCGAGCCGGGGGAGTCCGCCGAGTGCGCGGTCGCCCGCGAGGTGGCCGAGGAGGTCGGTCTGGTCGTCACCGACGTCCGCTACGTCTCCAGCCAGCCCTGGCCCTTCCCACAGTCGCTGATGCTGGGCTATGTCGCCCGCGCCGTGACCACCGACCTGCAGGTCGACCACGACGAGATCGAGGAGGCCCGCTGGTTCACCCGCGACGAGCTCCGCTCGGGTGCCGGTCCCGCGGCCCTGCCGCCTCCGGTCTCCATCGCCCGGCACATCGTCGACCGCTGGGTGGCCGGCGAGTTCGACTGAGCCGACCTCAGCCGGCCGCCCAACGCCCCTGCAGCACCAGGGCGGGGCGGTCGGCGTGGTCGGCCAGCACGACGGCGTCGGCCAGCCCGGTCGGGTCCACCTCGTCGTCGTACCGGTCGTAGGCCGGCAGCTCCCAGGCCAGCTCGTCCGGGGTGCGCCGCCGGCGCGCGGCCGAGCTCACCCGCAGGTGGACGACGACGTCGAAGGCCAGGCCCACGCCCTGGAGCAGCGAGCCGGGCACCAGCACCACCCCGGTCGCCGACACCCGGTCGGCCCGGGTCGCCCGGTCACGGTCGACGTCCCAGAGCCGGGGCAGCACATCCCCGGGGCCGCCCGGACCGACCCGGTCCAACACCTCGCGGGCCAGCGCCCGGGTGTCCAGCCAGTCGGTGTAGCGGGCGTCCGGGTCGCTGCGGCCGTGCTCGAGCCGGGTGGACGCGGGGCGCAGGAACCCGTCGGCCGGCACCACGGTGCAGGCCCGCCCCAGCGCCGGCAGTCGCTCGGCGACGGCCTGGGCCAGCGCTCCGGGCGCGGCGACGTCGGGGCCGTCCAGGGCGACCCGCAGGGCGGTGGCGCCGGGCTCGGGTGCGGTGTCGGCGAGCAGGACGGCCAACCGGTCGGCCAGTGCGACGGGGGTCAGCGGGAGCGGCCTGCTCAGCGCTCGCCCTCGGCGGTGACGGGCCGGCCGCGGTGGCGCTCCACCCGGCGGGACCGGCCGGACCGGTCGCCGGTGGGCACGACGGCGTCACCGGGGGGCGGCGGGGCGGGGACGGCGGGGGCCGCGGTGAGGCCGTCGAGCACCTCGCGGGCCAGGTCGTGCACCGCGCGGCCCTGGGAGCGGGCCTCCCGGCGGAGGTTCTCGAACGCCTCCCGGGGCGAGGTGCCGCGCTGGACGGCGAGCACCCCGATCGCGCGCTCGGTGGAGACCCGGGTGGCCAGGGCGTGCTCGAGCTGTCCGACGGTGCGCTGCAGGGCGGCGATCTGGGCGTCCCGGGGATCGGCGGCCTCGTCGGCCCCGGCTCCGCGGGCAGCTCGCCGCGCGTCCCGCCCGGGCTCGGGGGAGGCCCCGAGGTCCTCGGCGATCAGGTCGGCCAGGCTCATCGCCTCGACCAGGTCGGCTGCGTCCTCGGCCCCGGCCGGCGTCAGCACGGCCCAGCCGCGGGCGGTCCGGGTCACCACGAAGGCGGGCTCACCGGCCGCCGTCCGAACGACGTCGTCACCGGGGGCGGGGTGGTCCGCAGCCCCTGGGGTCGGGTGCACCCCAGCCCCGGGGTTCGGGTGCACCCCAGCCCCGGGTGGGACTACGACCTCAGCGGCCGGGGTGGTGCGCGCACGGGTCAGCTCGGGGTCGACCGGCGTGCTCGCCACCACGTCCTCCTGGGATCTCCACGGCCCGGACGGCCGCGGGAGCACGGGTCCCCCATGGCCCGTACGTGGGTAGATCATCACCCGCGACGAGCCGTGGGTGCGGGATCACGCGCCGGACAGCCCCGACAACTGGGTCTTCACCTGGTCGATGCTGGGGTTGGTGAGGGCGCTGCCGTCCCGGAAGACCAGCGTGGGGACCGTCTGGTTGCCGCCGTTGGCCTGCATGACCAGCACGGCCGCGTTCTCGTCGTGCTCGATGTTCACCTCGGCGAACTCGATGCCCTCGCGCTGCATCAGCTTCTTGAGCCGGACGCAGTAGCCACACCAGGTGGTGGTGTACATGGTCACGGGTGCGGTGGCTGCGCTCACGGGGGGATCCTCCAGCGTCTCGGGCGGCACGGGCCACTCGGGCCCGCACGGGTGCGTGGTCACGCACTCCGGGTCCAACGTGCCCCCGCGGAGGATGCTTCCCCGACCTTGTCGGACCCGGCTGGGAGACTCGGCGCGTGGGTGGCGCTGGAGTGGTCGGGACCGACGGTCGACAGGGGCCCTCGGGCGCGGAGGCGGTCCTCGCGGGGCTCGACGAACAGCAGCGGGCTGCGGCGGCCGCGATCACCGGGCCGGTGTGCATCCTGGCCGGCGCCGGGACCGGGAAGACCCGCACGATCACCCACCGGATCGCCTACGGCGTGCACGCCGGGGTCTACGTCCCCGAGCAGGTGCTCGCCGTGACCTTCACCGCCCGCGCGGCGGGGGAGCTGCGCGGCAGGCTGTCGGCGCTGGGGGTGGGCGGCGTGCAGGCCCGGACCTTCCACGCCGCGGCGCTGCGCCAGCTGCGCTACTTCGCCCCGCGGGTGCTCGGCGGGCCGATGCCCGAACTGGTGGAGAACAAGCTACGGATCGTCGCCGGTGCCGCCACCCGCCACAAGCTCGGCACCGACCGCACGGTGCTGCGGGACCTGGCGAGCGAGATCGAGTGGGCCAAGACCACGCTGGCCACCCCGGACGACTACCCGGCCCGGGCGAAGGCCGCCGGCCGCGAAGCCCCGTTCGAGCCGGCAGCGGTGGCCGCGGTCTACGCCAGCTACGAGTCGGCCAAGAGCCGGGACGGTCTGCTCGACTTCGAGGACCTGCTGCTGGTCACCGCCTACGCCCTGGAGGAGCACCGCGACGTCGCCCGCGAGGTGCGTGGGCAGTACCGGCACTTCGTCGTCGACGAGTACCAGGACGTCAACCCGCTCCAGCAGCGGTTGCTGGACGCCTGGCTGGGCGGCCGCGCCGAGTTGTGCGTCGTCGGCGACCCGCACCAGACGATCTACTCCTTCACCGGTGCCGACCCCGACCACCTGCTCGGCTTCGCCGACCGCTACCCCGACGCCGAGGTGGTGAAGTTGGAGCGGGACTACCGGTCCACCCCCGAGGTGGTCGGCCTGGCCAACCGGGTGATCGGGATGGCTCCGGCCCGGCGCGGACTGCCCGGCCTGCGGCTGCTGGGCCAGCGCGCCGCCGGCCCCGAGCCGCGGTTCCTCGAGCACCCCGACGAGCCCACCGAGGCCGCCGCGGTGGCTGCCGCCTGCCGGGCACTCGTCGACGGCGGGCTTCCCGCCGCCGAGATCGCCGTGCTGTTCCGGATCAACGCCCAGTCCCAGGTGTACGAGGCGGCGTTGACCGACGCCGGCGTGCCCTACGTGCTCAAGGGCGGCGAGCGGTTCTTCGAGCGGCCCGAGGTGCGTGAGGCCGTGCTGCTGCTGCGGGGTGCCGCCGCCGGTCAGGACGACGGCCCGCTGGTCCCCACCGTCCGGGACGTGCTCGCCTCCACCGGCTGGGTCGAGCACCGGCCACCGCCCGGCGGAGCTGCCCGGGACAGGTGGCAGTCGCTGTCGGCGTTGGTCGACCTCGCCGTCGACCTGGTGTCCGAGCAGCCCACGCTGGACCTCGCCGGCTTCGTCAGCCACCTGGCCGAGCGGGCCAACGCCCAGCACGCGCCCACGGTCCAGGGCGTCACGCTGGCGTCGATGCACGCGGCCAAGGGCCTGGAGTGGGACGCCGTCTTCGTGGTCGGACTGGTTGACGGGGTGCTGCCGATCGCGCAGTCGCTGGCCCGCCCGGACGCCGTGGAGGAGGAGCGGCGGCTGCTCTACGTGGCGATCACCCGGGCCCGGGAGCAGCTCACACTGTCCTGGTCGCTGGCCCGCGCGCCGGGGGGACGACGGTCCCGCCCGCGCAGCCGCTTCCTCACCGGCATCGCCCCGGAGTCGCCGTCGGCCCAGCGGAGGAACCCGGTGAAGCGGGCCGCGGTCGTGCTCGACGGTGCCGCGGGGGAGCTCTTCGAGCGGCTGCGGACCTGGCGTGGCGAGGCGGCGGCCGCGGCCTCCGTGCCGGCCTACGTGGTCTTCAACGACGCCACCCTGCAGGCGATCGCCGAGACCCGTCCCGGGTCGCTCACCGAGCTCGCGGCGCTACCCGGGATCGGCAGCCGGAAGCTGGAGATGTACGGCCCCGACGTGCTCGCGACCGTCGGTTCCGGCAGCTGATCGGGTCTCGTTCCGAGAAGACCCGGTTAATCCCGTTGACCGGTCTCCGGGAGGCGCCCTAACCTCCTGTGCACGCCCTCCGGTGACGGAGAGCACGCACCACGTGAGAAGCACCGCCCGAGCAGCACCCGCACCGGGACCGGCCCACCGGCTGGTCCCCGAGCCCCGAGAGGAGGGGTCACTGATGGGCACCACCACCGTGCAGACCCCGTCCCAGGCCGGGGTCTTCGTCGTGCGCGGCTGCACCTCGGCCGCCGTCGCCGGCGGCTACGCGCCCGTCTGGGCTGCGCCGGTCGTCGAGCTGATGGGCAGCGCCGCCCCGTCCATCGGGAACGCACTGCCCGCTGCCGTCCGGCTCCGGGTCACCGGGACCGACGTCCCGATGACCGGCCTGCCGATCGGCACCGGTCGTGGGGTCACCACGACCTCCACCACCAGCACCACCCCGGGTGACCTGTCCCTGGGAGGACCGCCGAGCTAACCAGCTCGGTCGGTCCCCCAGAGGCCGCGGATCCCGGAAGACCGGGATCCGCGGCCTCTGTCGTTCGCGCCAGAGCTGCCGATCCCACCGACCTCCCGGTCGGCGGGACCTCCGTCGACCGGTCACGGCACGAGGAGAAGGAGGAGCGGCCGTGCAGCACACGATCGAGCGTCCGGCGTCCCAGCAGCGCCCCGAGCTCGAACGACAGCACGAGTCAGCGACCGGTCCGACCACGGGGTGCAGCCCGCGGGTCGACCGGACGGTGTTGCCCTGCCGGGTCGAGGACCCCGAGCTGTGGTTCGCCGAGGCACCGGCCCAGCTGGAGGAGGCCAAGGCGCTGTGCACGGACTGCCCGCTGCGGGCGACCTGTCTGGCCGGCGCACTGGACCGGGGCGAGCCCTGGGGCGTCTGGGGCGGGGAGATCTTCGACCACGGCGTCGTCATCGCCCGCAAGCGCCCGCGGGGCCGTCCCCGCAAGGTCGCCGCGTGACCCGGGCGACCCGGACCGGACGGCACCACCGAGCAGCACCCCACCCGACCGCACCGACCCCCGGAGAGGAGGAGTCGTGGACCTGAACTGCACCGATCCCTGGGACGGCACGCTGTTCCTGGCGCGCAGTCACCAGGCCGCCCTGTGGGCCGACGCCGATGCGGCCGCCCGAGCGCGGCGCATCGTCGCCGCCCGTCGGTGGACCCGGCGCGCCGAGCGCGCCACGCGCCGGGCCGCCCGCGCCAGCGCGGCCGTCCGGTGAGCCCGCGGTGACGCGGACCGTCCCGCACCCCTCGACCGACCCCACGCGGTCCCACCCGTCCTCCGCGGCGGTGGGGCCGCGTGTGTCGTCTCCGGGGACGGCAGGACCGGGCAGACTGCCGGGATGGCGGACCCGGCGACGACGTGCCGACTGTGCCCTGCCCAGGCGACGCCGGGCGAGCTGGTGCTCGGGTGGTCGATGGAGACCGCTCGGGACGGTGTCGTCACCGCGCTGTGCCCGGCCTGCGCCCGTCGGCACGTGCGAGACATCGAGTGCCGGCTGGACCCCTGACCGCTGCTGCGCTCAGGCGCCCTGGCGCTGGGTCACTCCCGGAAGCCGGGGAGCCACTCCTCGATGACGCCGCGGAAGTCGCCGGCCGCGTCGAGCTGGCACAGCACCCCGATGGACCCCATCGTCACCCGGTGGATGAGCAGGTAGGCCGGCGGCAGATTGAGCTGGCGGCCCAGCCGGCTGACCTCGCTGCGCGGGTCACCCACCCGGCTGGCCTGCTCCTGCATCCAGGCCCGGGTGAAGTGGAAGTGGCCGCGGGCGACCGGCTCCAGCAGCGGCAGCAGGTAGTCCAGCACGCTCTGCGCGTCCACCTCGACGGTCGGCCGCACGAAGCCCTCGGCGCGCAGGTCGGCGAGCACCTGGTCGGCCTTGCCCTCCAGCGCCCAGCGGACCAGCCGACCGATCGGCTCCGGGTAGCCCTCGGGCAGCCGGGCGACGGCGCCGAAGTCGATGACGCCGAGCCGGCCGTCGTCCAGCAGCCGGAAGTTGCCCGGGTGCGGGTCGGCGTGCAGCAGACCGGCCCGCGGCGGGCCGGAGAAGTGCAGCGTGGACATCAGCACGCCCGCGCGGTCCCGCTGGTCGCGGGTGCCACAGTTGATGATCTTCGCCAGCGGGGTGCCCTCCATCCACTCCGAGACGATGACCTTGGGGGCGCTGGCCACGATCCGGGGGACGGCGATCTGCTCGTCGTCGGCGTAGGCCGCGGCGAACGCACGCTGCGCGTCGGCCTCCATGCCGTAGTCGAGCTCCTCGACAACCCGGGCCTTGAGCTCGGTGATCAGCGGCTTGACGTCCATCCCGGGGAACAGCACGCCGAACAGGCGGGCGAAGCGGGACAGCTGGTTCAGGTCGGCCATGAGCGCGGTGGCCGCACCGGGGTACTGGATCTTGACGGCCACGTCCCGGCCGTCGCGCCAGGTCGCCCGGTGGACCTGGCCGATGCTGGCCGCGGCGGCCGGGACGTCGTCGAAGTGCGCGAACCGGCTGCGCCAGCTGCCGCCCAGCTGCTGGGCGAGGACCGCGTGCACGGTCCGCACCGGCATCGGGGGCGCCTCCTCCTGGAGCTTCACGAGTGCCTCCCGGTAGGGGGCGGCCATCTCCTCGGGCACCGCGGCCTCGAAGACCGACAGCGCCTGGCCCAGCTTCATGGCGCCGCCCTTGAGCTGGCCCAGCACCGCGAAGAGCTGCTCGGCGGTGCGCTGCTGCAGCTCGGCGTTGACCTCCTCGGCCGACTGGCCCGACAGCCGCTTGCCGATCCCCAGGGTGGCCCGACCCGCCGCTCCCAGCGGCAGCGAGGCCAGTCGTGCGGTCCGCGACACCGAGCCGCGTGGGATTCCCCGTCCGGTGTCCGTCACGTCCCCAGTGTCCCTGTTCTGCGTGTCCGGCGTCGGGCCCGGTCGGGAGAGCGGACGCCGGGGACCCGGTGAGGGGTCCCCTCACCGCTGGGACGCACCGCACGGGCATTCCGGGTGCGGTGGCCACGGACGACGGTGCGGCAGCAGGTCGGGGGTGCGCAGCTCCAGCGCCGCGTCGACGACGACCGGGGCCGGGCCGCCGTCCAGGTGGGCCAGCACCTGGCCGGCCGCGGTCAGCGCCGTGGCCAGGCAGGTGGCGGTGCTTCCGGTGGCCGGCGCCGTCGGGGGTCCCGAGCGCGCTGCCGGGGTCTCGTGGAGCTGGGCCGCGAGCCGGCCCCACCCGGCGTCGTCGTCCCGTCGGGTGGCCTCGGCGCACCGCAGGCAGCTGGTCCGGCCGGGCACCACGAGTGGACCGACGACCCCGGTGTCCCCGCGCACGGTGGCCACCAGGTGCGGCACGCGGTCACGGTGCAGCACGCCGTGCAGCGGGTCCAGGGCCGCCCACGTCCGGCACAGCACCAGCAGGTCAGGCGCCCGTCCGGGGGACAGCGGTCGGAGGTCGGCCTGCGGGGCGACCCGCCGGACGGCGTCGGCGGCGGCCAGTGCCCGCGGTCGGCCCTCGTCCTCGGCGGCCAGCCCGCCCACCACGGTGTCGTCGGCCCCGACGGTGCCCCGGTCGCGGACGTGCACCCGTCCGACCCCGGCCGCGGCCAGCAGCGCGGCCAGCGGGACGCCGACCCGGGTCGCACCCTCCACCACGACGGCCGCGGCCCGGCGGTCCCGCCAGCGCCCCGCTCCGTCGGGGCCCAGCACCGTGGGCAGCTCCAGCAGGGCCCGGGCCCGTCCGGCCGAGCCCGGCTCGCCGGCCAGCAGGTCGGCGGGGGACAGCTCGGTGACCAGCCCGCCGGCGTGCAGCTCACGCAGCACGTCCCGGACGAGGTCGGCCGGCAGGCCCTCGGCGCGTGCCCAGGCGTGCACGGCGCGGACCGTGCGGCTGCCGTCCAGCGAGCGCAGCAGCCGGGTCAGCCCGGCTGCGGTCCGTGCGTCGACGGGACCGACCCGCAGGCCGGGTCGGCCGTCGGCCCCACCGACCTGCAGACACCCGTCCCCGGCCCGCAGCAGCGGGGTCGCCGCGGGGAGGAGGGGGTGGGCGCCGTCGGTCACGGCGCGAGGGTGGCACCTCCGGGTCGACCGGGTGTGCGGTTATCCACAGGCACTTGTCGGGACCCTCCGTGAGCGCCGTCCGGGTCGCTCCGGTGACGCCCGACCGGCCAGCCGCAGCCCTGCTGCGCACCGGTGGACCCACAGCCTGTGGACAGCGCTGTGGACACGGTGGGGAGTGCACGGCGTGGCGCTGTGCACGGGCAGGGGACGACGTCCGGCCCGCGCGGGACGACGCGCCCGGATGCGCGGCCCGGACCTGGACGGACACCAGGAGCTGCCTGTGGACGCCCCGGGAGGGTCCCCCAGCGGACCGACCCGGTGCCCGATGTCCACCGTGGGTGTGGACCTTCACACGACCGGGTGTCAGACGTCTGGGCGGACGGGGGAAGCACGGTTACGGTGCGTGCGTGCACTCCGGTACCCCCCTGCCCCGCGTCGCCCCCGAGGCGGCCCCGGCCGACGTCCACCCCGCGGCCGGTGGCGCGCTGCCCGCCGCCCTGCGCGGCGCCGACGCGGGGATCACGACCGGTCGCCGGGTGCCCCGCCGGAGGAGCAGCGACACCGCCGGGCACGCGGGCGACCAGGGCGGGCGGGCCCGAGCCGGCGCGCACACCGCCGTCGAGGTCCGGCGCAGCCACCGCCGTCGCCGCACGGTGACCGCCTACCGCCAGGAGGGCCGGACGATCGTGCTCATCCCGGCGTCCTTCAGCCAGGCCGAGGAGCGCCGGTGGGTCGCCCAGATGGTGGCCAAGCTGGAGACCCGGGAGGACCGTCGCAAGCGCACCCTGGGCAGTGACGAGGACCTGATGGCCCGCGCCCAGCAGCTGTCGGTGGCCCACCTGGGCGGGGTGCTGCCGATCAGCGTCCGCTGGGTGGACAACCAGCACCGCCGGTGGGGGTCGTGCACCCCGTCGGACCGCACCGTCCGGCTGTCCAGCCGACTGCGCGGGATGCCCGAGTACGTCGTGGACTACGTGCTGGTGCACGAGCTGGCCCACCTGCTCCAGCCCGGCCACGACGCCGCGTTCTGGGCCCTGGTCCAGCGCTACCCGCGGGCCGAACGGGCGCTGGGCTACCTGGAGGGCGTGGAGCACCGCACCGGTGTCGCCCCCGCGGACGGGGACGACACCGACTGACGCCGTCGGCGCCGTGCTGACCCGCCAGGCGCCGGCCGGGGCGTCAGACGCCGGGCTTCGGCTCCGGTCCGGTCCCCGGGTCGGCCTCGGGGGAGGACGCCGGGCCGTCATCGGGATCGTCCGTGCCCGCTGCGTCCGTGGGTGCGTCGTCCGTGGGTGCGTCGTCGGTGGGTGCGGCGTCCGTGGGTGCGGCGTCGGTCGTCGGCTGGTCGAACGACAGCCCGGCGGTGAGCCGGTCGAACTCGTCACGGCCCTCGGCGTCCCGCTCGCCGCCCCTGCCCTGCCGGCCGACGAAGTCCAGCGGCTCGTCCAGGTCGTCGGAGGTGGGCAGCAGGTCCGGGTGTGACCAGAGCGCGTCGCGGGCCTCGCTGCCGTGCTGGGCGGTCATCGCGCCCCACACGGTCGCGGCGTCCCGCAGCCGCCGGGGCCGCAACTGCAGCCCGACCAGCGTGGCGAAGGTCTGCTCGGCCGGCCCGCCCGAGGCGCGGCGGCGGCGCATCGTCTCGGCCAGCGCGCCGTGCCCGGGCAGCCGCTTGCCCGCCGCCTCGGCCACGACGACGTCGACCCAGCCCTCGACCAGGGCCAGCAGGGTCTCCAACCGGCGCAGCGCCATCTGCTGCTCGGGGGTCTCCTCCGGCTCCAGCACGCCCGAGCCCAGCAGCTGCTGCAACTTCTCCGGGTCCTGCGGGTCGAAGCCGCCCTCCATGCCGCCCATCGCGTCCTCGATGCCGCGCTGGATGGCGTCGGCGTCGACGTGGATGCCGCGGGCGTAGGCGTGCACGGCGTCGGTGAGCTGCTGGCGCAGCCACGGCACGTGCGCGAAGAGCCGGTGGTGCGCGGCCTCGCGCAGGGCGAGGAAGAGGCGGACCTCCTCCTCGGGGCGGTCCAGGCCCGCGCGGAAGGCGTCCACGTTCTGCGGCACCAGCGCGGCGGTGCCGGCCGGGGCCAGCGGCAGCCCGACGTCGGTGCTGGTGACGACCTCGTCGGCGAGCTTGCCCAGTGCCTGGCCGACCTGGGCGCCGAACATGACGCCGCCCATCTGGCCCATCATCCCGGACAGCGGGCCGGCCATCGCCTGCGCCTCGGCGGGCAGCGCGGAGGTCATCGCGGCCACCACCCGCTCGGCCAGCGGGTCGATCAGCGCGCCCCACGCGGGCAGGGTCTGCTCCAGCCAGTCCACCCGGGACCAGGCCAGGGTCTTCTCGATGCCCGAGGGCAGTTCGGTGGCCTGGTCCAGCCACAGGTCGGCCAGCCGGAGGGCCTCGGTGACCTCGTTGCGCTCGGCGGCCGAGGTCGGCTGGTGGCCGGCCGCGAGCTGGCTGATCGCGCCCTGGCGGGCCAGGTCCCAGTTGACCGGGCCGCCGCTCCAGGTCATCAGCTTCTGCAGCTCGGCGAACAACGGCATCTTGCCCAGCAGCTCCGCGGGGGAGCCGCCGCCAGCGCCACCGAAGAGCGCGGCGAAACCGAACGGGTCGTTGGGGTCCGGGTCGCCGCGGCGCTCCGGGTCGCGGTCGGGGAGGCCGAATCCGAAGGGGGCGTCGCTCATGCACCCCACCGTAACCGCGCCGGGGGCACCCCGAGCGGGTCTCGTCGACGCCCTCGGCGAACACCCGGGCGGGTCAGGGACGCCGCACAGCTGCAGGCCCCGGCGCTGCGGGTCACCTACTGTCGTCGTCCGTGAGCCGTCGCGTGACCGTCCTCGTGGCCGGTGTCGTGCTGTTGCTGGGCTTCGGCCTGGTAGGCACGCTGCTGCCGGTGCCCTACGTGGCCCAGGTGCCCGGCCCCACCTACAACACCTTGGGCGACCTCGACGGGCACCCGATCATCACCGTCGAGGGTCGGGACCGCAACGAGGTCAGCGGCAACCTGAACCTGACCACGGTCGGCGTCCCGCAGCGGCCGCTCACCCTCGTCGGCGCCGTGCAGGGCTGGTTCGACAGCGAGGTCTCCGTCGTCCCCCGGGACTCCGTCTACCCGCCGGACCAGACGGTCGAGGAGACCCAGCAGGAGAACCGGCAGGCGTTCCTGACCAGCGAGCAGTCCGCGAACGCCGCGGCACTGTCCGAGCTGGGCTATCCGGAGAAGGTCGTCGTCGCCGACGTGCCCGACGGCTCGCCCTCGGAGGGGCAGTTGCAGGAGGGTGACGCGATCGAGTCCGTCGACGGGACGGCGACACCGGACCAGGACGCGCTGGACGCCGCGCTGACCGCGATCCCGGCCGGCCAGCAGGTCACCGTCGGCTACACCCGGCTCGGTGAGCCGGGCACCGCCACCGTCACCTCGACGTCCTCGGACCAGCGGGACGGTGCGCTGCTCGGGGTCTCGGTACTGCAGACGCCCTCGGCGCCCTTCGACGTCGACATCCGGGTGGACGACGTCGGCGGCCCGTCGGCGGGCCTGATGCTGACGCTGGGGATCATCGACCTGGTCGGGGACACCGACCTCACCGAGGGCGCGGTCATCGCCGGCACCGGGACCATCGACGCCTCGGGCGCGGTCGGCCCGATCGGCGGCATCCCGCTCAAGCTCGTCGCGGCCCGCGACATCGGCGCCGTGCTCTTCCTGGTCCCCGCCGACAACTGCGCCGAGGCGCTGGGTGCCGCCCAGCCGGGTCTGACGATGGCCCGGGTCGCCACGCTGGACGACGCGTTGACCGCGCTGCAGGTCTTCCGGGACGGCGGCACGCCCGAGCCCTGCACCGTCGGGGGCTGACCACCGGCTGTGTGTCGGCTCCACGCTGCCGGGGTGCCGGCTGCACGGACCCGGGACGTCACCTGCACGCAGACCGCCACCGCGGGGGACCGCTCGCCCCCCGTGCCGCGGACCCGTGGATGCTGGATGGCGACGCACCGGGAACCCGGGGCCGCCCGCGACAGTTGAGCAGGCGGAACCCCCCGTGGTCAGCCTCCCCGCAGCTGCTGTTGGGGAGCTGCCGCACCCGGTCGACCAGGGGACACGGGGCACCTCGGTGCCCCGGTACCGCCTCCTCCACCCGCACCACCTGAGCTCTGTCGAGTCCCACAGCAACTGAAGGAGCCCGCCCGTGGCCATGCGGCCCCCCGTGCCGGTGCCGACCCTGTCCCGGCGCGCCAAGCTGGTCATCGTCGTCATCGCCGTCCTGCTGGTGCTGTTCACCGTGATCGGGACGCTCACCAACGTCTACGTCGACTACCTCTGGTTCGCCGAGACGCGGTACACCGAGGTCTTCTGGACCGAGGTGCAGACCCGCGCCCTGCTGTTCGCCGTGGCCGGTGTCGCCACCGGCGGCCTGGTCGCGCTGGCGGTGTACCTCGCCTACCGGTTCCGGCCCACCTTCCGGCCGATGAGCCTGGAGCAGCAGAACCTGGAGCGGTACCGCCAGTCGGTGGAGCCCCGCCGCAAGCTGGTGCTGATCGCGCTGGCGGTCGTGCTGGGCCTGTTCTCCGGGTTCACCGCGCAGGGCAGCTGGGAGACCTGGCTGACGTTCCGCAACTCCACCGACTTCGGCACCGTGGACCCGCAGTTCGGCCTGGACAACAGCTTCTTCGTCTTCGACTACCCGTTCTACCGGCTCGCGCTGGGCTTCGGGTTCGCAATCGTGATCCTGGCGCTGATCGGCTCGCTGCTGACCCACTACGTCTTCGGCGGCATGCGGCTGCAGACCCCGGGTCAGAAGCTCACCTCGGCCGCCCGCGTGCAGCTGTCGGTGCTGCTGGGCGTCTTCGTCGCCCTCAAGGCGGTCGCCTACTGGCTGGACCGTTACGGCCTCGTCTACTCCAACCGCGGTGACGTGTTCACCGGTGCCAGCTACACCGATGTCAACGCACTGTTGCCGGCCAAGACGATCCTGGTCTTCGTCGCCGCCATCTGCGCGGTGGCGTTCTTCGCGAACATCGTCGTCCGCAACTTCGCGCTGCCGGCCGCCGCACTGGTGCTGCTGCTGCTGTCCTCGCTGGTGATCGGGGTGGCCTACCCGGCGATCGTGCAGCAGTTCGTGGTGTCGCCCTCGGCCAGCCAGCGGGAGGCGCCCTACATCGAGCGGGCCCTGGACGCGACGCGGGATGCCTACGGACTCACCGACGTCGAGTACGTCGACTACGCCCAGGACCAGACGAGCGACGTCGACCCGGCCGCGGCGCTGGCCCAGGTCCGCAACGACACCGAGACCATCCCGAACGCCCGGCTGCTGGATCCCAACGTGCTCACCGACACGTTCACCGCCCGCCAGCAGATCCGCAACGTCTACGGCTTCCCCGAGAAGCTGGATATCGACAGGTACACGATCGACGGGGTCACCCGCGACTACGTGGTCGCCGCGCGCGAGCTGAACAGCTCGGGCCTGAGCGACAACCAGAGCAGCTGGATCAACCGGCACACCGTCTACACCCACGGCAACGGCTTCGTGGCCGCCCCGGCCAACCAGGTCGTCGCCGGTCAGGACGGCGGGGAGCCCGACTTCAGCGGCGCCCGGGACCTGCCCACCGTCGGCGACATCCAGGTGGACCAGCCCCGGATCTACTACGGCGAGCTGCTCAACGACAACGGCGCGGACGTCTACTCCGTCGTCGGTGCCGCGGCCGGCACCACGCCGCGCGAGTTCGACCAGCCCGAGGGCGGCTCGGGCGAGGGCGAGATCAACTCCACCTACGACGGCGAGGGCGGGGTGTCGATCGGCAGCTTCTTCAGGCAGCTGACGTTCGCCATCTATTACCGGGAGCGGAACTTCATCCTCTCCAACGAGGTCAACGACAACTCGCGGGTGCTCTACGTCCGTGACCCGCTGGACCGGGTGGAGAAGGCCGCGCCGTTCCTGACCGTGGACGGCGACCCGTACCCCGCCGTCGTCGGCGGTCGGGTGACCTGGATCCTCGACGGCTACACGACCTCGGATGCGTTCCCCTACGCCGAGCAGATGGAGCTGGGCTCGGCCGCGGCCGATGCCCTGACCGGGACCGGGACGACGGCGCTGCCCAACGACCAGTTCAACTACATCCGCAACTCGGTCAAGGCCACCGTCGACGCCTATGACGGCACCGTGACGCTCTACGCGTGGGACGAGGAGGATCCCCTCCTGCAGACCTACATGAAGGCGTTCCCGGGCATCATCCAGCCCAAGTCCGAGATGACGGCCGAGCTCCAGTCGCATATCCGGTATCCCGAGGACCTGTTCAAGCTTCAGCGCGACGCGCTGACCCGGTACCACGTGACCGACCCGGTGACGTTCTACAACCAGAGTGACCGCTGGCAGGTCTCGGCCGACCCGACCCAGGACACCGAGGCGCTGCAGCCGCCGTACTACATCTTGGCCCAGCGGCCCGGTGACTCGGAGGCGAGCTTCCAGCTGACCAGTGCGTTGAACGCCTTCGACCGGGACAACTTGTCGGCGTTCGTGTCGGCGAGCTCGGCCCCGGCGACGTACGGCGAGATCCAGGTGCTCAGGTTGCCGGGCAACACACCCTATCGAGGACCCCGCCAGGTGCAGAACGCGTTCACCACGAACAACCAGGTCAGACCCGACCTGACCCTGTTCAACAGCGAGAACTCCACCGCGGTGTTCGGCAACCTGTTGACCCTGCCGATCGGCAACGCCGGCCTGCTGTACATCGAGCCGCTGTACGTCAGGAGTACGGGGGAGAACTCGTTCCCGCTGCTGCAGAAGGTGCTGGTCAACTACGGCGACCGGATCGGCTACGGCGACACGCTGTCCGAGGCCCTGGACCAGGTCTTCGGGGCCGGTGCCGGGGACGTGGCCACCGACAGCGGCGGCGGCGCCGGGGGTGGCACAGCGGCCCCGACGACGGCAGCACCGTCCACCAGCGCGGCACCGACGCCGGCGCCACCGGCCGGCGGCGGCGGTGACGTGGGGACCACGGACGGCGCGGTGGCGGCCATCAATGCCGCGCTCGAGGCGTTGGCGGCGGCCCAGCAGTCGGGCAACTTCGCCGCGATCGGTCAGGCCCAGCAGGACCTGGCCAACGCGGTGACCGCCTACCAGGCGGCGCAGTCCGGGGCGGCGGCGAGTCCGACCGGCTGACCTCCTCCTGTGGCGGGGCCCCCCTCGGGAGCCCCGCCGCAGGATGGGTTAGGCTCTTCCTACCGACGCGGGGTGGAGCAGCTCGGTAGCTCGCTGGGCTCATAACCCAGAGGTCGCAGGTTCAAATCCTGCCCCCGCTACAGAAGCGCAGGTCAGAGGCCCTGTCGCCCGTGAGGGCGGCGGGGCCTTTGATCGCTTGTAGGCATTTTGTAGGCAACGCCGACCGTGCAGTACTGCTCCAGACGGCCCCAGTTGAGCCGACGCCGGTGAATCAGCAGGCGGGCTGTGGCGGCGCCCAATTGGCCGCGGCCCGGCGGTTTCAGAGTCGCGTGGGGCCCGACGGGGCGGGTGTTCTGCGCCGGCCAGACGCTGCGAAAGCGGACAATCCGCGGCTCTGCACCCGGCTGAGTCCGGTCTACGCAGGCAGGAGCGGTTGGCGCTGAACACGTCCTGAACACTTGATCCTGCTCTGGAAAGACACCAGCCGATGCGGCGAACCGAGCGACACCACCTGACGTGGCGGGCCGCCCGGCCGGCCGGGCCCGATGACGGCGCGCTGAGGCAATCCGCGCATCCGCGCTGGGCAGGGCCAGCAGCCAACGTGTCGTCGGGCGCGGGAGAGGGGGCGGTGCTGCAGGTCCGTGCCGCCGAGCAGATCATCTCCCGGCTGGCGTGGGAACCCCAGGTCGGCCGGGGCGTTGTCCAGTCAGGGCCGCCTTCAGCGGCTCAGTGCCGCTCTGTGACGCGCCAAGCGGGCCGACGTCCGAAGTGGCGCAGCATCTCCGCAGCGGTAGTCCCGTGCTGGTGCCGATTGTCATTCCGGCACTGCCGGCGAGGAGGAGTAACCCTCGCACGGGGCTCGTGACTGTGGCGTTGGCGCCCCGCTCGTGACGATCTGGTCAAGCGGAGCGCGTCAGTGGCGAGACCACCCCGACTGCAACCGGGCTCATCACTTCTGACCATTTGGCCCGGTAGGGCTTTTCCCGGCGACTCCGGAAGACGACGTTCGATGTATGGCCCCCCCGACCCGCCTATCGACCACGCGCTCGACGGCGCGCGTCACTGGCGCCGTGCGCGTCACTGGCGCCGTACCTGCGACCAAGCGCTCGCTGCTCGTTCTGAGCCACGCCATGGAGCGGTCCTTCGACGCACCTGTCGACCGGGGTGAGCCCGGGCTGGTCATCGGGCTGTTCCAGCGCCGCGAGCACTTCGACGTCGAGGCCGAGCGGTACGCCGCGCTCGCGTCGTCAGGTCACACCGTGCTCGTGGGCTTCGTGGGCTCGACCGATGACCTGCCCCTCGGGGTGCACGCGGTCGCGTTCGGCGAAGACAGCCCGCTGGCCCGGGCGTGGGTGCTGGTCCTGGTCCGCGGTCCCTACGCGACCAGCCTGGACGCCGCGGACATGCGCGACCTGGCAACAGGTGAGGCGACGTTCGAGGCCAGCCGTCTGTTCGAGGCCACCTGGACCTTCCAGCGCAACGCAGCGCTGGAGGTGGCGGCGCACTGGCTAACGCAGATGTCCCCCTCTCTGCCCGGATCGGTCGTCGCCTCGGCCCAGCGGCTGATCCACGCCAGCGCAGAACTCACCGTCTCCCCGGTCGAGCAGCGACTGGCGGCTGCAGCCGACCACCTCATGAGGTCGGTCGATGCAGGACAGCGGCGAAGCAACGCCCTCCGCACTGCCCTCTCCGGCGCGCAAGAGCTCGCCGAGCGCGACCAGCTGACCGGCCTGAGCAACCGACACTTCCTGGAGCGCTACCTCGGTGGCGCCGACCGGCCGGCGGACCTGCTCACCCTGCTCATCGACGTCGACGATCTCAAGACAGCGAATGACCTGCACGGTCACGCGGCAGGCGACGCCGTCCTGCAAGCCGTCGCCGACACGCTTCGTCAGCAGTGCCGCCCCGGCGACGTCGTCCTGCGTTGGGGCGGCGACGAGTTCCTCGTCCTGGCGCCGGACCTCGATGACGTGTCCGGCCTCGCACTGGGGCAGCGCCTCGCTGAGGCGGTCCACGCGAGGCACCCCGGCGAGCCCTGGCAGCACCTGACGCTCTCGGTCTCCGTCGGGGTCTGCGCAACGCAACGCACCACCCTGCCCCTGGACCGCCTCGACGAAGCGCTCTACCGGGTCAAAAGGGCAGGCAAGGGACACGCCGCTCTCGCCGTGTGAGGCAGCAGGATCCTCGCAGGATCCTTGCGTGCTACGTGATTCCTGAGACAGGCTCTAGGTGTACCCAGCCATCAGGTTGGTGCCAGTCGGCTGACCGGGGGTTTGCCCCCGAGGGCTGAGTGGCGGTGTTCGGTGTTGTAGTGCTCGATCCAGGGGGCAAGGGCTGCGGTCCGCTCGTCGTTGCTGGTGAACGTCTGCCGGTAGGCCCACTCGGTGGCCAGGGTGCTGTTGAATCGTTCGACCTTGCCGTTTTGCCAGGGGCAGTGCGGGCGGATGAACTTCTGCCGGGCGCCGAGCTGGGCGCAGACGGCCTTGAGGGAGTGCTTGTAGGCCCAGGCGTTGTCGGTCATCACCCGCTCGATGGTGGGGATGCCGTGGCCGGCGACGTAGGCCGCGGCCCGGCCCAGGAACCCGGCGCAGGTCACGCCCTTCTCATCGGGCAGTACCTCGGAGTAGGCCAGCCGGGAGTGGTCATCGACCAGCGAGTGGACGTAGTCGTAGCCGGCCGTGGTCCTCTTCTTGGCGGGCTCCTCGACGCCGCGGCCACCCCGTCGGGGCCGCACCGCAGCCGCCTGCGGGCTTCCACGATCCTCTCCACGGCCTCGGGAGGAGTGCGGGTCGGGCTGGAATGCGGTCGGGAGGAGCGGTCGGTCAGACCGGCCCGGCCCGGCCCTCGTCGGCGTAGCGGGCGACCCAGGTCCGCACGCACGAGCGGGAGACCCCCATCGCCGCGGCGATGTGCGCCTGCTTCCAGCCGGCCAGATGCCGCTCCACGATCAGCTTCCTGACCTGCAGGTTTGCCCAGAGCACCGCTCATGTGCGAGAAGCGAAATAGCCGCTCATAACCCAATGGTCGCAGGTTCACATCCTGCCCCGCTACAAGGTGACAGAACGCCCCTGGACCACTGGTCCGGGGCCTTCTCCGCGTCTGGTGGTGCAGGACCCCGGGGGTGGTGATGGTCACCCCGGAACGGTTGGACGCCCAGCGCTGCTGGGGGTAACGTCTTCCTTGCGACGCGGGGTGGAGCAGCTCGGTAGCTCGCTGGGCTCATAACCCAGAGGTCACAGGTTCAAATCCTGTCCCCGCTACCACCACAGAAGGCCCGGACCACTGGTCCGGGTCTTTTGTCGTTCCCAGCTGGCCCACCCGCCGATGATCACGGACCCCAGGTCACGCCAGCGCGGCGTGTTGCTCGTGCAGGTCCGTGATCATCGCCGATCA
>JBBSVA010000031.1:0-32864 GCA_038233915.1 Mycobacteriales bacterium
CCCCCCCCCCGCGACCTCCTCCCCCCCCGCCGGGCCCCGGCCCGGGGGTGTCCCGGGCCCCACCACCCCGGGCCGCCCCCCCCCCCCCCCCGGGGGGGGGGCGCCCCCACGTTCGTGTGGGAGGACAATGGGGCCCCGCTGCTCGCCGAGGTCGTGACGGCGTCTGGCGAGGTGCTGGTCGAGCAGAGGATGGACGGCGCTCGGATCCAGGTGCACCGCGACGGCGACGACGTCCGGGTGTGGACCCGCACGCTCAAGGAGGTCACCGCCCGGGTGCCCGAGCTGGTGGCCGTCGTCCGCGCGTTCCCGGCACGGCAGCTCGTGCTGGACGGCGAGACCCTGGCCCTGACCGACGACGGCCGGCCGCGGCCCTTCCAGGAGACCGCCGCCCGGTGCGGCGCGGATACCCACGACCTGCTGCTGCGGCCGTTCTTCGTCGACTGCCTGCACGTCGACGGCACCGACCTGGTCGACGAGCCGCTCACCGTCCGGCAGGCTGCGCTGGCCCGGGTGGCCCCGGACCACCGGCTGCCTGGCGTGGCCCGGCCCTCGGCGGAGGAGGCTGCCGCGTTCCTGGCGGACGCGCTGGAGGCCGGGCACGAGGGCGGCGCCGTGCTGCTGCGCCCCGAGCTGGTCGTGGAGATCGAGCTGGACGGCGGGCAGCGCAGCACGCGGTACCCCGGCGGCGTCGCGCTCCGCTTCGCCCGGGTGCTGCGGTACCGGCCGGACAAGGAGCCCGGGGACGCCGACACGATCGACGCGGTCCGGGCACTGCTGCCGGGAAGAGGCAGGGGCCGGCCCGTGTTGGGGGGCGGGTGAGCATCGGGGGCACGGCCGGCGTCTTCGACCGCAGGCACCGGCTCACCACCGCCGGGCTGCTGATGCTCGTCACCTTCGTCGCGTTCGAGTCGATGGCGGTGGCCACCGCGATGCCGACAGTCGTCCGGGAGCTCGACGGGCTGGCCTGGTACGCGTGGCCGTTCACCGCGTTCCTGGTCGCGCAGGTCGTCGGCATGGTCGTGGGCGGGGACGTCAGCGACCGCCGCGGCGCCCGGGTCGCGCTGCTGTGGGGCGTCGGGTTCTTCGCCCTGGGCCTGGTCGCCTCCGGGACGGCAGCCGACATGGCGCTCCTCGTGGCCGGCCGCGCCGTCCAGGGGCTGGGCGGTGGGTTGATCTCGGTCTCGCTCTACGTGGTCGCCGGGCAGGGCTACGCCCCGGAGCTGCGGTCTCGGCTGTTCGGTGCGCTCGGCGCCGCCTGGGTGCTGCCGGCGCTCCTCGGGCCGGTGATCGCCGGCGCGGTCACCACGCACACCTCCTGGCGGTGGGTGTTCCTGGGCATCCTGCCGGTGGTCGCGCTCGGTCTGACCCTGGTGCTGCCCTCGATCGCCCGCCTGCCGGTGCCCGACGGCAGTGCCCGGCCGCCGTTGTCCCGACGCTGGTGGGCGGTGCTGGCCGGGGCCGGGATCGGCGCGCTGCAGTACGCCGGTCAGCGGTTGGACCTCCTCGCGCTGGCCATCGCACTGCTCGGTGTCCTGGCCCTCGTCGCCGGGCTGCGGCCGCTGCTGCCGGCCGGCACGATCACCGCCCGGCGCGGGCTGCCCACGGTGGTCGCTTCCCGTGGCCTGCTGGCCGGCTCCTTCTTCGGCATCGACACGCTGCTGCCGCTCACCCTCACCCAGGTGCACGGCTTCGACGCGACCATGGCGGGCATCCCGCTGACCGCCGGGGCCATCGGCTGGTCGACGGCCTCGGCACTGTCCGGGCGCCGTCCCGAGGTGTCCCGGGTCCTGTTGCTGCAGATCGGGTTCGTGCTGCTCGCGATCGGGCTGGCCGGGACCGCGTTCGCCGCGCTGCCCTGGACCGGGGGCTGGACCGCCTACGCCAGCTGGGCCGTGGCCGGTCTCGGCATGGGCCTGGGCATGCCCAGCGTCGGAGTGCTGCTGCTCGAGCAGTCGCCCGAGCACCGCCGCGGTGCGGACTCCGCGTCCTTGCAGATCGCCGATGTCGTCGGCGCGGCGCTGTGCGTCGGTCTGGGCGGGGTGCTCGTGGCGGCGGCCGCGGCCGGCGTGCTGTCCTTCACCACGGCGTTGCTCATCGCGATCGGGGTGTTCAGCGGGTTGGCCGTCCTCGGTTCCGTGATCGCCGGCCGGGCAGCGGCCCCGGAGGTGGCCCGCCAGCACGCGACTACCCTGGCAACGTCATGACGTACCTCGACCACGCGGCCACCACGCCGATGATCCCCGAGGCCGTCGCGGCGATGACCGAGCAGCTGGCCCGGGTGGGCAACGCCTCGTCGCTGCACGCCAGCGGCCGGGGTGCCCGCCGGACCGCCGAGCAGTCCCGCGAGCGGCTCGCCGAGTCCCTCGGCGCCCGTCCCTCCGAGGTGCTCTTCACCGGCGGCGGCACCGAGAGCGACAACCTCGCCGTCAAGGGACTGTTCTGGGCCCGCCGGGACGGCGATGAGCGCCGCACCCGGATCGTCGTCAGTCCGGCCGAGCACCACGCCGTGCTGGACAGCGTCGAGTGGCTCGAGGAGCACGACGGCGCGCAGGTCACCTGGCTGGACGTGTCCGCGACCGGCGAGATCACCGCCGACGCCCTGGCCGCCGCACTCGGCGACGGGACCGACGTCGCCGTCGCCAGCGTGATGTGGGCGAACAACGAGATCGGTGCGGTCAGCGACCTGGCCGCGCTCGCCGCCGTCGCGCACGCCGTCGGCGTCCCGCTGCACACCGACGCCGTGCAGGCCGTCGGCCAGGTGCCGGTGGACTTCGCGGCGAGCGGGGTCGACGCGCTGACCATGACCGGGCACAAGCTCGGCGGCCCGATGGGCGCCGGACTGCTGGTGCTGCGCCGGGACGCCGAGTGCACGCCGTTGCTGCACGGCGGCGGTCAGGAGCGCGACGTCCGGTCGGGCACGTTGGACGTCGCCGCCATCGTGGGCCTTGCCGTCGCGACGACGACGAGCGTCGCCGACCGCGTCGAGCGGACCGCCCGGGTCGCCGCGCTGCGCGACCGGCTGGTGGCCGGTGTCGTCGCCCGGGTGCCCGACGTCCAGCTCAACGGCCCCGCGCTGGACGCCGTCGTCGCCGGGGGACCGGGACGGCTGCCCGGCAACGCGCACCTGTCCTTCCCGGGCGCCGAGGGCGACGCGCTGCTGATGCTGCTGGACGCCAAGGGAGTCGAGTGCTCCACCGGGTCGGCCTGCTCGGCCGGGGTCGCCCGGCCCAGCCACGTGCTGCTGGCCACCGGCGCCGAGCCCGACCGGGCGCGCAGCTCGCTGCGGTTCAGCCTGGGCCACACCTCCACCGATGCCGACGTCGACGCTGTGCTGGCCGTCATCGGGCCGGTCGTCGAGCGGGCCCGGCGGGCGGGTCTGGGCCGGCGGTCCGCGTGAGGCTGATCGCCGCCATGAGCGGGGGCGTCGACTCCGCCGTCGCCGCGGCCCTGGCCGTCGAGGCCGGGCACGACGTGACCGGGGTGCACCTGGCGCTGTCCCAGCAGCGGCAGCAGCTGCGCAGCGGGTCGCGCGGATGCTGCAGCGTCGAGGACGCCGACGACGCCCGTCGGGTCGCCGGAGAGCTCGGGATCCCGTTCTACGTGTGGGACATGGCCGACCGGTTCGCCGAGGACGTCGTCGAGGACTTCGTCGCCGAGTACGCCGCGGGCCGGACGCCGAACCCGTGCCTGCGCTGCAACGAGAAGATCAAGTTCGCCGCAGTCCTGGACCGAGCGCAGGCGCTGGGCTTCGACGCCGTCGTCACCGGGCACCACGCGCGGCTCGTCGACGGCGAGCTGCGCCGCTCGGTGGACGCCGCCAAGGACCAGAGCTACGTGCTCGGGGTGCTGACCGCGCGGCAGCTGGCCGGGGCGCTGTTCCCGCGGGGGGAGATGACCAAGGACCGGGTGCGCGAGATCGCGGCCGAGCGCGGGTACGCGGTGGCGACCAAGCCGGACAGCCACGACATCTGCTTCATCCCCGACGGGGACACCCGCGGGTTCCTGGACCGCCGGCTGGGGGCTGCGCCCGGCCCGGTGGTCGACGCGGCGACCGGGGCGACCGTGGGGGAGCACCAGGGGACCCACGGGTTCACGATCGGGCAACGCAAGGGCCTGGGCGTGGAAGTGGGGGACCAGCGCCCGCGGTACGTGCTGGGCATCGAGCCGGTCTCGCGGACGGTCACCATCGGCACGGCCGACCAGGCCGGTGTCGACGAGGTGCTGACCGGGACGCCGTCCTGGACCGGCCCGGTGCCGGAGCTGCCGTTCTCCGGGATCGTGCAGCTGCGTGCGCACGGCATGTCGGTGCCGTGCACGGTGTCTCCGCGCGACGGCGGCACCGGGTTGTGCATCGTGCTGCACGAGCAGCAGCGGGGTGTGGCGCCGGGTCAGTCGGCGGTCCTGTACGCGCCGGACGCCGAGCGTGGCGACCGTGTCCTGGGCCAGGCCGCCGTGTTCCGCGCAGGTGAACGGTCGGCGTCGGTTCTCAGCTGACCCTTGGTTTCGTCACGGGGTCCGGCTAGTTTGCTCCAGGGGCGTTCGTTCGCCCGGCTACGTAGACAAGCTCAGTGACCGGATGACCGCGGGGAGTCACCGGGGCGGGCCCACACCTCGGAGGACCCTTGCGCAGAACGCGCCTCACACTCGCCCTGACCATGGTGGCCTCGGCCGCGGTGGTCGGGATGCCAGCCGCCGCGACGCCGGCGCAGGCCGCAGCCGGAGACGAGATCCAGCTCGTCGCGATGAACGACTTCCACGGCCGGATCAGCCCGCAGAGCGGAGGCGACGGGAGTCTCGTCACCTCGCCGGGTCCCGACGGCGTCTACGGCGGCGCGGACGACGTGTCGGAAGAGGTCGGGGGAGCGGCGAACATCGCGAGCACCCTGGCCACGATCCGCTCCGGGTTCGCGCCCGGCCCCGCCAACAGCTTCTTCGTCGGCGCGGGCGACCTGGTGAGCGCGTCGCCGTTCAACTCCAGCGTGTTCCGCGACGAGCCGACGATCGAGGTGCTCAATGCTCTCGGGTTGGACTACTCCTCGGTCGGCAATCACGAATTCGACCGCGGCCAGGAGGAGCTCTTCCGCATCTCCGGCGCCACGGACGGCCAGAACTCCGACGACGTGACGGCGTGTGAGGGCGTCACTCCTGGGGTGGACGGCTGCTTCACCAACAGCCAGGGCATCCCCTTCGAGGGCGCGGACTTCCCGTACCTCGCGGCCAACGTGATCGACGACGTCACCGGCCAGTCCATCCTGCCCGCTTACGAGATCGTCACCGACGCCCGAGGCAACAAGGTCGGCCTGATCGGCGTCGTCACCGCCGACACCCCGAACATCGTCAGCCCCGACGGCATCCAGGGGCTCACCTTCATCTCCGAGGCGCAGGCGGTCAACGATGCCGTTATCGCCATGCAGGCCGAGGACCCGACGGTCCAGGCCGTGGCCGTGATGATCCACGAGGGCGGCACGCAGACAGCGGGGGGTTTCTACGACGGCTGCGCCGGCGCGCTGGCCGGGACGCCCATCGGGGCGATCAATCAGGCGGTGAGCGCCGAGGTCGACGTGATCATCAGTGCCCACACCCACGTGCCCTACAACTGCACGCTGCCCGATCCGGACGGCAACCTCCGTCTGGTGACCCAGGCGGGCTTCTACGGCAAGGCACTCACCGACATCCGGATGACCGTCGACTCGGGCGGCGACCTCAGCCGCACGCCGTCCAGCGCGGGGGCCACAGCTACCAACGTCCCGGTCCTGCGGACGTCGCCGGACACCGGCATCGAGGCGATCGTGGACTACTGGGAGGCGCGGGCCGATGAGGCCGGCAGCGTCCCGGTCGGCAGCCAGACCGCCGACCTCGACCGTGCCTACCGGGCAGGTACCGCCGTCCGTGACTCCGAGTCCGGCCTCGGCAACCTCGTGGCCGATGCCCAGCTCGCGTACGCCCGGAACGACGCCACGCTCGGAGGTCCGGACGTCGACGTCGCGTTCATGAACCCCGGCGGACTCCGCGCAGACATCAACTGTCTGTCGAGCGGCCCCGGTGATCCGAACGGCAACGTGACCTTCGCCGAGACCTTCGCCGTCCAGCCCTTCAGCAACACGGTCAACACCGTGGACCTGACCGGCGCGGGCATCGAGCTGGTCCTGGAGCAGCAGTGGGCGACCCGCAGCGGGGCCGCCAGCTTCCTGCAGCTCTCGGTGGCCGGGCTGACCTACGACTTCGACCCCAACGCCCCCGCGGGAGTGCGCGTCGACCCGGCGTCGATCCTGATCGGGGGTCAGCCGCTCGACCTCGCCGCGACCTACACCGTTGCGGCGAACTCCTTCCTGATCGCTGGCGGCGACAGCTTCACGGCTTTCGTCAGCGGCCGTCCCGCCGGGGCGACCGTCATCACCGGGGCCAACGACGTGGACGCGTTCAACGCCTACGTCGCGGCCAACTCCCCGGTGAGCCCGCCGGCTCTGGACCGAGCGGTGTCCCTGGATCCGGCCCAGTCCTTCGACGACGACGGATCCGGCACCGGCCCCTGCGACCTGGCCACCGCGCCCGTCACGCCGACGCCGACGCCGACGCCCACGCCCACGCCGACGCCGGTCACGCCCACCCCGGGCACCCAGCCGATCGCGAACCCCGGCAACGGGATCCCGACCGGCCAGCTGGCGAACACCGGCACGGCCACCGGCCAGCTGCTCGGCCTCGCGGCCCTGCTGCTGGTGGCGGGTGGGGCGGCGACCGCGGCGGGCTACCGTCGCGACCGTGGCCTCGCCGACTGACAGCACCCCTGAGCACGGCACCACCGGGAACGAGCACGGCGACGACCTGAGGCCGGTCCCCACCACCACGTGGGGGCCGGCCTCCGGCGTCGGGTCCGTACCCGGCACCGACCCGGCCGAGGCGGTCCGGCTCGTCGTCGGGGAGCTGCCCGACTTCGCCCATCTGCCCGAGCTGCCGGCGCGGGGGCCGGGCGCGGACTTGACCGGGCGCACCGCGGCACTGCTCGTCGACGTCTTCGTCGACCTGACCCCGGCCGGGTGGCGGCTGGTCCCGCGCCCGGGCCGGGACCTGCAGCGGGCCACCGAGTTCCTGGCCCGCGACCTGGACGCCCTGCACGACGTCGCTGCGGACTGGACCGGCCCGTTCAAGGTCCAGGCCGCCGGTCCCTGGACGTTGGCCGCCGGCCTGGAGCGCACCCGGGGCGACCGCGCCGTCACCGACCCCGGCGCCCGCCGCGACCTCGCGCAGTCCCTCGCCGAGGGGCTGCGCGCACACGTCGAGGCCGTCGCGGCGCGGCTGCCCGGTGCCCGGGTCGTCGTCCAGCTGGACGAGCCCTCGTTGCCCGCCGTCCTGATGGGCGGGCTGCCCACCGCCAGCGGCTTCGGCAAGCTCGCCGCGATCGAGGCCACCGTCGTCCAGGAGGGGCTGACCGACTTCCTCGCCAGCCTCGGCGTCCCGACCGTCGTGCACTGCTGCGCCACCCGCGCGCCGATCGCGCTGCTCCGCGCGTCCGGTGTCGACGCGGTCTCCTTCGACCACGGCCTGGTGCAGGATCTCGACGCCATCGGGACGGCGGTCGACGCCGGGACCCACCTGCTGCTGGGCGTCGTCCCGGGCACGGACCGGCAGCTGCCCGCACCCAAGGCCACCGCCAGCCGGCTGCGGGCCTGGTGGAACGAGCTCGGCTTCCCCGCCGACGACCTGCACACCGCCGTCACGCTGACCCCGAGCTGCGGCCTGGCCGGTGCCAGCCCCGCCTACGCCCGCGCCGCCATGGCGCACGTCCGGCAGGCTGCGGAGTACCTGCTGCCGGAGTGACCGGCCGTCCGGGGTTTCCTGTCGGTACCCCCGGCTACCGTCTCCGACCGTGAGCACCGAGGCCGCGGCGGACCCCGCCGACACCCCCGACAGCACCCCGGAGGTTGCCGCCGCGACCGACCGCGCTGACGTCACCGAGCTGCCCGAGGGTGCCCGGGACCGGCACCGGGAGCTCGCCGCGGAGCTCGACCGCCTCGCCTTCGCCTACTACGTGACGGACGCCCCGCAGCTCAGCGACGGCCAGTACGACGAGCTGATGCGCGAGCTCACGGCGCTGGAGGCCGACCATCCCGCCCTGGTCACCCCCGAGTCGCCCAGCCAGAAGGTCAACGGCGGGTTCGGCGCCACCTTCTCCCCGGTCACCCACCTCGAGCGCATGCAGAGCCTGGACAACGCGTTCAGCTCCGACGAGTTGTCCGCGTGGGCCGCCCGCGCCGACCGGGACGGCGCCGGGGGAGCGGGCTACCTCTGCGAGCTCAAGATCGACGGCCTGGCCATCGACCTGGTCTACGAGCGCGGCCGGCTGGTCCGGGCCGCCACCCGTGGTGACGGCTCCACCGGCGAGGACGTGACGGCCAACGTCGCCACGATGGACGACGTCCCGCAGCAGCTCACCGGGGACGACGTGCCCGAGCTGGTCGAGGTCCGCGGCGAGGTCTACTTCCCGGTCGTGGCCTTCGCCGAGGTCAACGCCGCCCAGGTCGAGGCCGGCAAGCCGCCGTTCGCCAACCCGCGCAACGCCGCCGCCGGGTCGCTGCGCCAGAAGGACCCCCGGGTGACGGCGACCCGCCCGCTGCGTTTGCTGGTGCACGGCATCGGCGCGCGCACCGGGTTCGAGCTGGAGCGCCAGTCCGAGGCCTACGAGAAGCTCGCCGCCTTCGGCCTGCCCACCAGCACCCGCTACGAGGTGGTCCCCGACCTCGAGGCCGTCTGGGCCTACATCGAGCGCTACCGGGAGCAGCGGCACTCCGTCGAGCACGAGATCGACGGCGTGGTGGTCAAGATCGACCAGGTCGCACTGCAGCGCCGGCTGGGCTCCACCAGCCGCGCCCCCCGCTGGGCGATCGCCTTCAAGTACCCGCCCGAGGAGGCGACGACCAAGCTCCTGGACATCCGGGTCAACGTCGGGCGCACCGGTCGGGTCACCCCGTTCGGCTACATGGAGCCGGTCAAGGTCGCCGGGTCGACGGTCCAGCTCGCCACGCTGCACAACGCCAGCGAGGTCGTGCGCAAGGGCGTGCGGATCGGCGACACCGTCGTCATCCGCAAGGCCGGGGACGTGATCCCGGAGATCCTCGGCCCGGTCGTCGACGTGCGCACCGGCGACGAGGTCGAGTTCGTCATGCCCACCGAGTGCCCCGAGTGCCACACCGAGCTCCGGCACGAGAAGGAGGGCGACGCCGACATCCGGTGCCCCAACGCCCGCTCGTGCCCCGCGCAGCTGCGGGAGCGGGTCTTCCACGTCGCCGGTCGGGGCGCCTTCGACATCGAGGTGCTGGGCTACGAGGCCTCGATCGCGCTGCTGGAGAGCCAGCTGCTCGACGACGAGGGTGACGTGTTCGCCCTCGACGCCGAGAAACTTCAGCGTGCGCCGTTCTTCACCAGGAAGGACGGCACGCTCTCGGCCAACGGCGCCCGGCTGCTCACCAACCTGCAGACCCGCAAGGACGTCCCGCTCTGGCGGGTGCTCGTGGGCCTGTCGATCCGGCACGTCGGGCCCACCGCGGCCCAGGCGCTGGCCCGGGAGTTCCGCTCGATGGACCGCCTGGAGCAGGCCTCGGAGGAGGAGCTGGCCGCCGCCGACGGGGTGGGACCGACCATCGCGACCGCGGTCCGGGACTGGTTCGCCGTCGACTGGCACTGCGGGGTCGTGCAGAAGTGGCGCCGGGACGGCGTCCGGATGGCCGACGAGGAATCCGACACCGGACCCGGTCCGCTCACCGGCGTGACTGTCGTGGTCACCGGGTCGCTGCGCGACCACAGCCGGGATCAGGCCATCGCCGCCATCCAGGGTCAGGGCGGCAAGGTGACCGGCTCGGTGTCCAAGAAGACCGGGTTCGTCGTCGTGGGCGCCGACCCCGGCAGCAAGTACGACAAGGCCGTGCAGGTCAAGGCCCCGGTCCTGGACGACGACGGCTTCACGGTGCTGCTCGAGCAGGGCCCCGAGGCGGCGCTGGCCGTCGCGGCGATCGGGGGCGGCAGCGAGCCGGAGCCCGCTCCGGCCGAGGACCGCGAGGCGCCGACGCCGAAGAAGCGCGCGCCCCGCACGAAGAAGGCGGCGGCGGAGCCCGCGGGGGAGGCCGAGCCGGCGGAGAGCTGAGCCCGCTCAGACCGGGGGCAGCTGCGCCACGGTCGCGGCGATCCCGGTCAGGTGTGCCAACCGCAGCAGCTCCGAGCGGCGGAAGGCCGGCCCGCCGGAGCGGCCCAGCAACACCGCGGTCCCGTCCCCGTCGAAGGGCGCGGCCATCATCTCGATGGCCATCTCCCGCCACCGCTCGGGCACCCAGTCGCTCTCGCTGGGCAGCAGCACCGGCGCGTGCAGCGGCAGCCACGGAAGCCGGAGACCCTCCAGCACGGGGGCTGCGTCGGAGGCGGCGAGCACCGTGACGTCGTCCGGGGTGCCGGTGAGCACCACCGCCCAGCCGCCGTGCAGCACCCGGGGCAGCTCGCCGGCCAGCAGCTTCGGGCTGCCCTCCCCGGTGCGGGCCAGGGCTTCCAGCAGCTCCAGCTCGCGGTGGGTGTCCAGCGGTCCGGCGAAGGGTCGCAACGACTCGACCTGCACACCCTCGACGGTCATCACCGCGGTGATCAGGCTGTCGGCCACCCGGTCCGACGGCAGATCCACGACGATGTCGTCGACTGCCACGCCGCCGCCGCGTTCCAGGACGTCGACCGAGACGATGTCGATGCCGGCCAGGCCCAACGCCGTGGCGACCGCGCCCAGGATGCCCGGGCGGTCGGGGACGACGAGTCGGAGCAGGTAGGACACGGGATCCTCCGCGGGGGACGGGCGTGCTCGGGCTGCGCGTCGAGCGACCGCAGATCTCCCTCGATCGTGGGGCGCCGGCCAGCCTGCCCCATCGGCCCCCGGCGGGGCCAACCCGGCTCGCGGGCCGGAGGGGTGTGCCGTCCCACGTAGAGTGGACCAGCCGGGAGCCCAGTCGGCTCCCCTCGTCCACCAGCACCGAGCAGACCAGTGGGGTCCCGCCAGCGCATGAGCACGGACAGCAGCAGCAGCCTCTCCCGAGAGGACGTCGCGCACCTCGCGCGACTGTCCCGGCTCGCCGTCACCGACGAGGAGCTCGACCTCTTCGCCGGGCAGCTCGGCGTCGTGCTCGGCGCGGTCGCCCGGGTCCAGGACGCGCCGACCGCCGACGTCCCGCCGACCACGCACGCCGTGCCGCTGACCAACGTCTACCGGCCCGACGTCGTCACGCCCAGCCTGACCCGCGAGCAGGTGCTCGCCGGCGCACCGGCTGCGGAGGACGACCGGTTCCGGGTCCCGCGGATCCTGCAGGAAGAAGCATGAGCACCCAGCTGACCCACCTCGACGTGACCGCGCTGCAGGCCGCGCTGGCCGACGGCAGCACCAGCGCCGTCGAGGTCACCCAGGCCCACCTGGACGCGATCACCGCCGAGGACGGCGTGCTGAACTCCTACCTCTTCGTCGACGGCGACGCCGCGTTGGCCACCGCGGCCGAGGTCGACCGGCGTCGTGCCGCGGGCGAGGAGGTCGGCCGGCTGGCCGGGGTCCCGGTAGCGCTCAAGGACGTCGTCGTCACCGAGGGCGTGCCCACCACCAGCGGGTCCAAGATCCTCGAGGGCTGGCGCCCGCCGTACGACGCCACGGTCGCCGCCCGGCTCAAGGACGCCGGCACCGTGCTGCTGGGCAAGACCAACATGGACGAGTTCGCGATGGGCTCCTCCACCGAGAACTCCGCTTACGGCCCGACCCGCAACCCGTGGGACCACGACCGGATCCCCGGCGGCTCCTCCGGTGGGTCCTCGGCCGCGGTCGCGGGGCACCTGGCGCCCTGGGCGATCGGCACCGACACCGGTGGCTCGATCCGTCAGCCCGCCGCCGTCACCGGCCTGGTCGGGCACAAGCCGACCTACGGCTCGGTGTCCCGCTACGGGCTCATCGCGTTCTCCTCGAGCCTGGACCAGGCCGGTCCGATGGCCCGCACCGTCGCCGACGCCGCGCTCATGCACGAGGTCATCGGCGGGCACGACCACCGCGACTCCACCAGCATCGACGCCCCGGCCGCGCCGTTCGTCGAGGCCGCCCGCCAGGGCGCGACCGGGGACCTGTCCGGGCTGACCGTCGGCGTCGTCCGGGAGCTGGGCGGCGAGGGCCACACCGAGGGCTACGAGCCCGGTGTGCTGAGTGCCTTCCAGACCGGGGTCGAGCAGCTGCGTGCGCTGGGCGCCGAGGTCCGCGAGGTCTCCTGCCCCAGCTTCGACCTGGCGCTGGCCGCCTACTACCTGATCGCGCCGAGCGAGGCGTCGTCCAACCTGTCCCGCTTCGACGGCGTCCGGTTCGGCCTGCGCGCCGGCGACGACGGCAGCCGCGACCTCGACGAGGTCATGGCCCTCACCCGGGAGCAGGGCTTCGGCCCCGAGGTGAAGCGCCGGATCATCCTGGGCACCTACGCGCTGTCCTCGGGCTACTACGAGGCCTACTACGGTCAGGCGCAGAAGGTCCGCACGTTGATCAGCCGCGACTTCGTGGCCGCGTTCGGTGCCGACGGCGCCGGTGTCGACGTGCTCGTCAGCCCCACCTCGCCGATCGTCGCCTTCCCGATCGGGCAGCGCGTCGACGACCCGTTGTCGATGTACGCCGCCGACCTCTGCACGCTGCCCTCGAGCCTGGCTGGCACCCCGGCCATCTCGGTGCCGTGCGGGCTGAGTGAGGGCCTGCCCGTGGGCCTGCAGATCATGGCGCCCGCGCTGGCCGACGACCGCTGCTACCGGGTCGCCGCCGCCCTGGAGGCCGCGCAGGACGCCGCCCGCGGAGGCACGTTCCTCAGCCAGCTGGCGGTCGCTCGATGAGCACCGCCCTGAAGGCCGCCTGGGGCCTCACCGCGTTCGTCGTGCTGGCCGGCGTCATCGGCTGGGCCGTCACCGGCCGCGCCGTGTTCGCCGTTTTCATCGTGCTCGGGGTCCTCACCGCCGTCGGTGCCGTCCTCACCGGCCGGGCCGAGAAGAAGGCGCACACCACGAACTCGCAGACCCCAGCAGCCACCCGTCCGGAGGACCGCACGTGAGCACCGACCGTCTGCTGGAGTTCGACGACGTCCTGACCCGGTACGAGCCGGTCATCGGGCTGGAGACCCACGTCGAGCTGGGCACCGCCTCGAAGATGTTCTGCGGCTGCTCGACCACGTTCGGCGCCGAGCCCAACACCCAGACCTGCCCGGTCTGCCTGGGCCTGCCCGGCTCGCTGCCGGTGGCCAACGCCGCCGCCATCGAGGCCACCATCCAGATCGGCCTCGCGCTGGGCTGCCGGATCGCCACCTGGTGCCGATTCGCCCGGAAGAACTACTTCTACCCCGACATCCCCAAGGGCTTCCAGACCAGCCAGTACGACGAGCCGCTGTGCACGGCCGGTCACCTGGACGTCGAGGTCGACGGCGAGACCTACCGGGTGGAGATCGAGCGGGTGCACCTGGAGGAGGACACCGGCAAGAACCTGCACGTCGGTGGTGCCACCGGACGCATCCACGGCGCCGACCACTCGCTGGTCGACTACAACCGGGCCGGCATCCCGCTGGTCGAGATCGTCACCCGCCCGGTGCCCGGCGTCGGGGCCAAGGCCCCCGAGGTCGCCCGCGCCTACGTCACCGAGCTGCGCGAGATCGTCCAGGCGCTCGGGGTCTCCGACGTCCGGATGGAGCAGGGCAGCTTGCGCTGCGACGTCAACATCTCCCTGGCCCCGATCGGCAGCCTCGAGTGGGGCACCCGGACCGAGACCAAGAACGTGAACTCGCTGCGGTCGGTCGAGCGCTCGGTGCGCTTCGAGATGCGCCGGCAGGGCGCGGTGCTCGACGACGGCGGCCGGATAGTCCAGGAGACCCGGCACTTCCACGAGGACACCGGCTCCACGTCCTCTGGGCGCAGCAAGGAGGAGGCCACCGACTACCGGTACTTCCCCGAGCCCGACCTGGTGCCGATGGCGCCGGACGTCGAGTGGGTCGCCCAGCTCACCGCCGGGCTGCCCGAGCTGCCGGCCGCCCGTCGGGCACGGCTCCGCGAGGAGTGGGGCCTGGCCGACACCGAGATGGCCTGGCTGGTCAACGCCGGGGCCCTCGGCCTGGTCACCGATACGGTCGCCGCAGGCGCCGACCCCGCCGACGCCCGCAAGTGGTGGCTCGGCGAGCTCTCCCGCCGGGCCAAGGACGCCGGTGTCGAGCTCTCCGAGCTGGCCGTGACCCCGGCCCAGGTGGCCGAGCTGACCGCCCTGGTCGCCGACGGCACCGTCAACGACCAGCTGGCCCGCCAGGTGCTCGACGGCGTGCTGGCCGGCGAGGGCTCCCCGCGCGAGGTCGTCGACGGCCGCGGGCTCGCCGTCCTGGGCGACTCCGACGAGCTCGGCGCGGCCGTGGACGCGGCCATCGCCGGGGCCCCCGACGTGGTCGAGAAGGTCAAGGGCGGCAAGACCGCGGCGCTCGGTGCGCTGGTCGGTGCCGTCATGAAGGAGACCCGGGGCAAGGCCGACGCGGCCACGGTGCGTCGGATGCTCGAGGAGCGCGTGCTCGGGTGATCTCGCTGCGGCCGCTGCAGCGCGAGGACCTCGCGCTGCTGCGGTCGTGGCTGGACGAGCCGCTCGTGCACCGCTGGTGGCACGACGACTCCTCCGCCGAGGCCGTCGAGCGGGACTACGGCCCCTGCATCGACGGCACCGAGCCGACCACGGTGTGGCTCGTACTGAAGGACGACGACCCGGTCGGTCTGGTGCAGGGGTACCGCTGGGCGTCCTACCCCGACGACCTGGCCGAGATGGCCGGCGTCTGGCCGGTCCTGGACGGCGCGGTCGGCATCGACTACCTGATCGGTGTGCCGGAGGCCCGCGGCCGGGGCGTGGGCCCGCAGCTGATCGCGGCCGCCGTCGCCGAGCTGGCGGCCGCGCACCCCGGCGCCCGGGATGTCGTCGTCCCGGTGCACGCGGGGAACCGGGCGTCCTGGCGGGCACTGGAGAAGGCCGGCTTCACCCGGGTCGCCGAGGGCGAACTGGAGCCGGACAACCCGTCCGACACCCGGGACCACGTCGTCCTCCGACTGCCGCTGCCCTGATCCCCCCGACGATCACGGACTCCAGGTCACCGGGACCCGGCGGGTCGCTCAACCGGCTCCGTGATCATCGGGGGGAGGCGGGTCAGAGCGGGCTGGTCGCGTCCGAGGCCGGGGGCTGGATCCGGAGCACCCGGTCGTCGTCCTCGGTGGGGGTGCCCAGGCCGTCGGTGTTCGACGTGGTGATCCACAGCGCGCCCTCGACGTCGATCACCACGGTGCGCAGCCGGCCGTACTCGTCGGCCAGGAACTCGGTGGGCTCCTCGGTGGGGGTGCCGTCGGGGCCCAGGGTCGCCAGCACGATCGTGGCGCCGTCCAGGGCACCCAGGAAGACGAAGTCACCGGAGACCGCACACCCGGCGAGCCCGGCGACCGCACCGGGCACGGTGAGCACCGGAGGCAGGCTGCCGACCAGCGCCGCGGGCGTGCCGTAGTCGCCGCCGGGCACCAGCGCGTCGAACTCGTCCGGTTCGCTGCCGGCGGCGTCGTCGGTGGCGTAGACGGTGCCGTCGCCGCCCTGGCACAGCGCGGTCACGTTCGACAGACCCTGGCTGAAGACCGGGCCCGTACCCACCGGCTGGCCGAACACGTCGTAGGCCAGCACCTTCCCGGCCAGGGACGCCGGGTCCTGGGCCAGGGCGGCGGTCCCGGTGTCACCGGTGCCGACGTAGAGCGTGCCGTCCAGACCGATGAGCAGTCCGCCGCCGTTGCGGGTCTCCCCGCGCGGGATGCCGGTGACGACGGGGTTCGGCGTGCCGCCCACCGGGAAGCGGACCACCCGGTTGTCGGTCGCCGTCGACACGTAGGCGTAGAGCAGCCCGTCCTCGGCGTAGGTCGGGGACAGAGCCAGGCCCAGCAGGCCGCCGTCGCCGGTGGTGTCGATGCCGGGCACGATCATCAGCTCGCGGGCGGGGGAGCGGTCGGGGAAGACCTGTAGCAGCCGACCGGTCTCGCGCTCGCCGACGATCGCCGTGCCGTCGGGCAGCAGCACGAGCCCGGTGGGGACCGCGAGGTCGGTGGCGACGACGTTCGGGTCGCCCTCGACCGGGTCGCCGGTGCCGGGGGTGGAGGGGTCACCGGGCGCCGGGGCCGGCACGCCCTGGGTCGGTGGACCGACCTGCGGGCCGGGGCCCTCGGGGATCGCCTCGAACGGGCCGCTGGGCGTGTAGCCCCCGCCGCAGCCCGCGACGAGCAGGACCGACGCGGTAGCGGCCACCAGCCACGGCGCTCGTCTCGTCCCCCGGGTCACCCCGCCCAGGGTACGGGGGGTGGGCCCCGGATCGCCGCCAGCGTGGGGGAGCCCTACCGTCGTCTCCCGTGTCCGACAGCCGCACGCTCGACCTGCCCGACGACGAGGACCTGCACGTCCTGGTGCCCTCCCGAGCGCTGGGGGCTGCCCTGCAGCAGCTCTCCCCGCGGGTCCGCGCCCACCGCGTCGACCCCGCCGAGGGCCCGCCGACCGGGGACGCCGCGCTGGCCCAGGTGTGGGTGCCCGGCGGTGGGACCGGCATCCCGGACGGGTTCCTGGACGGCCTGCCCCGGCTGCAGCTGATCCAGCTGATGAGCGCCGGGGCGGAGAGGTTCGTCGACCGGCTCCCCGCGGGCGTCACGCTGTGCAACGCCCGCGGCGCGCACACCCCGTCCACCGCCGAGTGGGCGGTGACCGCGGCACTGGCCGCGCAGCGCGGGATCCCGGAGTACGTCCGCGAGCAGGACGCCGGACGCTGGAGCCCGGGAACCCACCGCTCGATGGTCGGCGCCCGGGTGTTGGTGCTCGGGGCCGGCGACATCGGCCGCACGATCGCCGCGATGCTGGCCGGGTTCGACGTCGCGACGACCTTCGTGGCCCGGACCGCCCGCGACGGCGTCCGGTCGACCGACGAGCTGCCCGAGCTGCTGCCGCACGCCGAGGTAGTCATCGTGATCGTGCCGGTCACCCCCGAGACCACCGGCATGGTCGACGCCGCGTTCCTGGCCCGGATGGCCGACGGCGCGCTGCTGGTCAACGCCGCCCGGGGCGTCGTCGTCGACACCGACGCGCTGCTCGCCGAGCTGACCAGCGGCCGGCTGCGCGCGGCCCTGGACGTCACCGAGCCCGAGCCGCTGCCCGAGGGCCATCCGCTGTGGTCGGCGCCGGGCCTGCTGCTGACCCCGCACGTCGCCGGCGCGGTGCCGCAGACCCAGGAGCGGGCGACGGCGGCGGTCCGGGACCAGCTGGACCGCGTGCTCGCCGGCCAGCCCCTGCAGAACGTCGTCGACACGTACTGAGCGGCAGAAGTCGCGACTATCGCCGGGGTGGGGCGGCGGAAGTCGCGACTATCGCGGGTCGGGGATGCGACCGCCGGAGACGGCGGCGAGCCGGGACAGGTCGCGGGCCCGCAGCACCGGCAGCCGGACCTCGGTGCCACCGTTGCGCACCACCCACAGCTCCTGGTCCTCGCCGACCCGGATGCCGGCGACGTCGTCCCACGGCACGGTGTCGGCGGCCAGCAGGGTGCGCGGGGTGATCCCGGCCGGGCCAATGTCGACGCCGATCCGCAGCACCCACACCGCGGCGAGCAGCGGGACCAGCAACACCACCAGGCCCCACCACGCTGCGGCGGCCACCGGGAGCACGCAGACGCCCAGCACCAGCACCGGCATGAGGGCGGCGCGGCTCATCCGCATCCGAGACGTCTCCACGGCTGCCGATGGTCCCAGACAGGGTGGCGTGGACGGACGGGCCTAGCATCCCGTGACGTGACCACCCTGGACGACAAGCCCGCCAGCACGATGAAGCCGCGTTCCTTCGAGGTGACCGACGGCGACGCCAGGGCCCCGGCCCGCGCGATGCTGCGCGCCGTCGGCATGGGTGACGACGACTGGGTCAAGCCGCAGATCGGGGTCGCCTCGTCCTGGAACGAGATCACCCCCTGCAACCTGAGCCTGGACCGGCTGGCGAAGGCCGTGAAGACCGGCGTGCACGAGGGCGGCGGTTTCCCGCTGGAGTTCGGCACGATCTCTGTCTCCGACGGCATCTCGATGGGCCACGAGGGCATGCGCGCCTCGCTGGTGTCCCGCGAGGTCATCGCCGACTCGGTGGAGACCGTCATGTTCGCCGAGCGGCTGGACGGCTCGGTGCTGCTGGCCGGCTGCGACAAGTCGCTGCCCGGGATGCTGATGGCCGCCGCGCGGCTGGACCTGGCCGCGGTCTTCCTCTACGCCGGCGCGACCCTGCCCGGCAAGCTCGGGGACCGGGACCTGACGATCATCGATGTCTTCGAGGGCGTCGGCGCCTGCGCCGCCGGGAAGATCACCCGTGACGAGCTGACCGCGATCGAGAAGGCCACCTGCCCGGGCGAGGGCGCCTGCGGCGGCATGTACACCGCCAACACCATGGCCTCGGCCGCCGAGGCGCTGGGCATGAGCCTGCCCGGCAGCGCGGCCCCGCCGGCCCCGGACCGTCGCCGTGACGGCTACGCGGTCGAGTCGGGCAAGGCGGTCGTGGAGATGCTCCGCCAGGGCATCACCGCCCGGCACATCATGACCAAGGAGGCGTTCGAGAACGCCATCACCGTCGTCATGGCCCTCGGCGGCTCGACCAACGCGGTGCTGCACCTGCTGGCCATCGCGCACGAGGCCGACGTCGACCTCACCCTGGACGACTTCAACCGGATCGGGGACAAGACCCCCCACCTGGCCGATGTGAAGCCCTTCGGCCGGTTCGTGATGAGCGACATCGACCGCATCGGCGGGGTGCCGGTCGTCATGAAGGCGCTGCTGGACGCCGGGCTGCTGCACGGGGACTGCCTGACAGTCACCGGCAAGACCATGGCCGAGAACCTGGCGCACATCTCCCCGCCGGACCCCGACGGCGCGATCATCCACGCGATGGCCGACCCGATCCACAAGACCGGTGGCCTCACCGTGCTGCGTGGCTCGCTGTCCCCGGACGGTGCGGTGGTGAAGAGCGCCGGCTTCGACACCGAGGTCTTCGACGGCACGGCCCGGGTCTTCGACGGCGAGGCCGGCGCGATGCAGGCGGTCACCGAGGGCACGCTCACGGCCGGGGACGTCGTCGTCATCCGGTACGAGGGCCCGCGCGGTGGCCCGGGCATGCGCGAGATGCTCGCCGTCACCGGGGCCATCAAGGGCGCCGGGCTGGGCAAGGACGTGCTGCTGCTGACCGACGGCCGGTTCTCCGGCGGGACGACGGGCCTGTGCGTGGGCCACATCGCCCCCGAGGCCACCGACGGCGGCCCGATCGCGTTCGTCCAGGACGGCGACCGGATCGTGCTGGACCTCGCGGCCCGCACGCTGGACCTGCACGTGGACGCCGAGGAGCTGGCCCGCCGGCGGGAGGGCTGGGCCCCGCCGGCCCCCCGCTACACCCGGGGCGTGCTCGGCAAGTACGCCAAGCTCGTCGGTTCGGCGGCCCAGGGCGCCATCTGCGGCTGACTCCCGCTCACACCCCGCAGGCTCGCCGGGACCGCTCTAACGGGTGACTCCTGGCGAGCCTCGGCTGTTCACGCTCCGTCGACCTGCCGACACTGAGTGTGTGGACCAGATTCGGCGTGCAGCTCCGGCCCTCGGGCTGGTGTGCCTGGCGCTGCTGACCGGAGTGCTGGCGTTGCCCGTCGGCGAGCGCCGGGTGGCGGCCGACACGTTCGTCGCCGTCGTCGCGTTGGGCGTCGCGGCCGTGCTCACCGTCGTCGGACGACGCAGCCGTGCCTCGCGCCGGGGCTGGACGCTGGTCGCGGGCGGGCTGCTGCTGGGCGTCGCCGTGGGCGTTCTCGCCGACGTCGTCGGCGGCCCCGACTCACCCGTCGACCCGGCCCGCACCGCGTCCTCCGTGCCGGCCCACCTGGTGGCCGCCGTCGGCGTGCTCAGCCTGCTCGGCTGGTCCCGGCTGCGTACCGGGGGAGCCCGGCTGCTCACCGAGAGCGCCCTGTTCTGCACCGCAGCCTTCGTCCTCGCCCAGGTCCTGGTGGTCGGCCCGCTGGTCCGCGGGGGAGACCTGTCGGTCGCCTCCCGGGTCGCGCTGGAGGTCAGCTGCGCCGCCGCCACCCTGCTGCTCGGGGCCGGACTCACCCTGCTCACCGCGACCTGGGGCGCCCGCCGGGCCACCGGCGCGATCACCCTGGCCGGGCTCACCGGCGTCACCGTGGCCGACGCGCTGGCCGCCGTGGGCTCCACCGGGCCCTTCGGGCTCACCGACCTGGCCACCCGCGGGGTCTACCTCGCCGGTCTGGTCCTGCTGGCCCTGGCCGCGGTGACCGACCCCGGCGGCACCACCACCGACACCCAGCGCGAGCGGCAGCGGCTCACCGCCGGCCTCACCCTGGCCGGGCACCTGCTGCCGCACCTGGTGATGACCGTGGCTGCCGTCCTGCTGCTGGGCTCCGCCCTGCTCGTCGGCACGCCCACCCCGGCCGCCCTGGTGGCCGTGGCGCTGGGCCTGCTGCTGACCGCCGTCCACCGGGGCGTCTCGGCCCGCGACGAGGTCCGGGTCGGCGAGCGCCTGGCGCGCAGCGAGGCCTGGTTCCGCTCGCTGGTCCGCTCCAGCAGTGACCCGGTGCTCGTGCTGGGCCCCGACCTCGTCGTCACCTGGGCCGCCCCCGCCCTCGACGGGCCCGCCACCGAGGCGGGCCGGTCGTTGGTCGGCGTCCCGGTCACCGAGTCGGTGCACCCGCAGGACGCCGACGCCGTCCGCGCCTGGCTCGCCGACCCCGCCGCCGACGCCGGCCCGCCCTCCGGGCTGCGCGGCTTCCGGCTCCGGGCTGCCGACGGCACCTGGCGGGTGCTGGAGGCCGGGGTCACCGACCTGCGGCAGGACCTCTACGTCCGGGCGCTGGTGCTGCACTGCCGCGACGTCACCGTGCGCTCGGACACCGAGGACGAGCTGCGCTCGCTGGCCTTCACCGACCCGGTGACGGGCCTGCCCAACCGCGCCGCCCACCTGCGGGCACTGGGCGACGAGCTCGCCGACGCCGGGGAGTCCCCGGCGGTCTCGCTGCTGCTGTTCGAGGTCGAGGGCCTCGTCGAGGCCCGGGAGAACGTGGGCCGCGACGTCGTCGACGTCTCGCTGATCGAGGTCGGACGCCGGCTGCGGGCCACCGTCCGCGGCGATGACCAGGTCGCCCGGGTCGGCCCCGAGTTGTTCGCCGTGCTGGCCCACGGGGTCGACGGCGAGCCCGACCTGGTCGCCGCCCGCTGCCTGTCCGTCGTTGAGCAGCCGATCATCACCGAGCTGGGCCTGGTCGACCTGACCGCGGCCGTCGGGCTGGTCCCGCTGGTCGCCGGTCTGGGTGCGTCCACGGCCATCGACCGCGCCGAGCTGAGCGTGCTGGCCGCCCGGGCCGCCGGCCCCGGCTCCGTCCGGCGCTACGACCCCGCCCTGGGGGCCTCGCGGGACCGCCGCGAACGGCTGCGGGAGGACCTGGTCGGTGCCCGTGCCCGCGGCGAGCTGGCGCTGGCCTGGCAACCGATCGTGTCGCTGTCGGACCAGCGGGTCATGGGCGTCGAGGCGCTGCTGCGCTGGCGGCACCCCGGCTTCGGCGAGCTGGAGCCCGAGGAGTTCATCCCGATCGCGGAGCGTGCCGGGCTGATCGGGGACCTGCAGCGCTGGGTGCTGATCGAGGCCACCACGGCCGCGGCGGCGCTGCCGGTGTACGGCGACCCGCTGCGGCTGGGCATCAACGTCTCCGCCGTCCACGTGGCCAGCGGCACGCTGGTCGGCGACGTGTCGAACGCGCTCAAGGCCAGTGGCCTGGAGCCCGAGCGGCTGGTCATCGAGATCACCGAGTCGACAGTGCTGGCCGACGGCCCGCACGTGGAGGTCGACTTCGCGGCCCTGCGGCTGATGGGCGTGCACGTCGCGCTGGACGACTTCGGCTCGGGCTACTCCTCGCTGGCCCACCTGACCCGGCTGCCGGTGGACATCATCAAGCTGGACCGGACCTTCCTGGCCCGGATCGACAAGGACCCGCACACCCGCGCGCTGTGCGAGTCGGTCATCGGCATCGGCGGCGCGCTGGGCATCGACGTCGTCGCCGAGGGCGTGGAGACGCCCAGCCAGTTGGCTGTGCTGCGCAGCATGGGCTGTGGCTTCGCGCAGGGCTTCCTGCTGTCCCGGCCGCTGTCGCTGCCCCGGTTCGTCGCCCTGGTCGACAGCACCGCCGGTCAGCTGTGGCCCGGATTGGTCGGCCGGGTCTGATGGTCGCGACCGAGGTCCCAGCGGCACTGCGGGGACGTCGGGACGGCGGCTCCCGGGAGCCCCATGTGCCCGACCGGGCCCCGGGTCTGCCCACCCGGCTGCTGCTCGGGGGGATCGCGCTCGCCGTCGTCCTGGTCGGCCTGCACGCCACCCTCGGCGACGGCGTCGGGCTGCGGTCGGGCCCGGCCGTGCTCGCCGTCCTCAGCCTGGCGACGGCCGTCGTGCTGGTCCGCGACGCCCGCGGCCGCGGGACCGACGGCGCCCCGTGGCGGGCCTTCGCCGCGGCCTGTGCGCTCATCGGGCTGGGCCAGGCGCTGAGCGCCGTGCGTGGCGTCGGCGTCAACACCGACTCCGCCGGCGTGCAGGACGTGCCGCTGCTGCTGGCCCTGCCCCTCGCACTGCTGGCCTGCGCCCGGCTGGTCGGGGGCGGCGGGGCCCCCCGGCTGGCCGGCTCCCGGGTGTGGCTGGACTCCGCGGTGGTGCTGATCGCCGTCGCGGTGCTCGGTGAGGTCGTCCTGCACGACGCCCTGGCCGACGCGGTCACCGACGTCGACCCGCTCCTCTCGATCGGCTACCCGGCCATCGCCGCGCTGTTCTGCGCGTTCGGCCTACTCACCCACGCCACCGCCCCGAGGCGGCGGCGGACGGCCGCCGCCTGGCTGATGACCGTGTGGCTGGCGCTGGCCGTGGTCGTCGTCAGCGGGGCCATCGCGGTCGCGCTGGGCATGCGCGCGCTGGACCTGGTCACCGTGGTGGCCTGGTCGGTGATGCTCGCGGCCGGACTGATGGCCGCGGCCGGCGACGGTGGACCGGACACCGGGTCCGCGCAGGCACAGGTGCCGCTGGCCGGGGTGGTCGTCAGCTACTGCGCGGCCTCCGGGGTCGGCCTGCTGCTGGTCGGCGGTCTCGCCGTGGGCCGCGAGGTCTCGACCCTGGAGGGGGCCGGTGCCTCCGCGCTGGTGCTGCTGACGCTGGTGCGCAGCCTGCTGTGGGCCGCGGACGGCGCCCGGCTGAACCGGCGGCTGGCCCGCACCGAGTCCTGGTTCCGCTCCCTGGTGCTCGACACCGACGACGTGACCCTGGTGCTGGGTCCCGACACCCGGTTGGGCTGGGTCTCCGAGAGCGTCCAGCAGCGTCTGGGCCGCAGCCCGCTCGAGCTGGCCGGCCGCCGGCTGAGCGACCTCGTGCACCCGGCCGACACCGCCGTCTTCCAGGCCGCGGTCGACGCACCCGGCGGGGGACACGTCTTCCGGCTCTCCACCCGGGACGGCGGCTGGCGCGAGGTCGAGACGGTCGGCAGCGGGGCGCTGGACCCCGACCCGGGCACCCGCGACGGCCGGGTGCTGCACCTGCGCGACGTCACCACCCGCCGCACCGCCGAGCGCGAGCTGGAGCGGATGGCGTTCACCGACTACCTGACCGGGTTGCCCAACCGGGCCCGGCTGACCGCCGCGCTCACCGTCGCCCGGGCCCGCACCGCGGACGGCGCACCGGCCAGCCTGCTGCTGCTGGACCTCGACGGCTTCAAGGCCGTCAACGACGTCGCCGGGCACGGCGCCGGCGACCGGCTGCTCGTCGAGGTGGCCGACCGGCTGCGCGAGCTGGTCCGCGAGCCGGACCTGGTGGCCCGCCTCGGCGGGGACGAGTTCGCCGTGCTGGTCCGCACCGGGCTGGACGACGCCTCCGCGCTGGCCCGCCGGGTGGTCGCCGGTCTGGACCGCGAGCACCACGCCGCGGCCGAGGACGGCTCGGCCGAGGGGCCGGTGTTCACCGTCGCCGGCAGCATCGGGGTCACCGAGCTGCGCCCGCAGGACGACCTGACCACCACGCTGCGCCAGGCCGACCTGGCCCTGCGCGCGGCCAAGGCGGCGGGCAAGGGCCGGGTCTGCAGCCACGGGGACGCAGCCGACGCGGCCACCACGCGCCGCACCCGGCTGGCCCACGACCTGCCCGCGGCGCTGGCCGGGGACCAGTTGCGGGTGGTCTACCAACCGGTCGTCGGGGTCGAGCAGCGCCGGGTCCTGGGCCTGGAGGCCCTGGTCCGGTGGGACCACCCCGACCTCGGCGAGGTCGGCCCGGACGACTTCGTGCCGCTGGCCGAGGACGACGGGCTGATCGTGCCGCTGCAGCGCTGGGTGCTGGGTCGGGCCTGCGCCGAGCTGGCCGGCCTGCTGGCCCAGGGCCGGGATCTGCAGCTGGGCGTGAACATCAGCGTCCGGCACCTGCAGGCCGGGTGCCTGGTGCCCGATGTCGCCGCCGCGCTGGCGGTCGCCGGGCTGCCGGCGCACCGGCTGATGCTGGAGGTGACCGAGTCGGTGCTGATGAGCGAGCAGGACCGGCTGGGCAGCGACCTGGAGACCCTGCACGACCTGGGCTGCGTCATCTCCCTGGACGATTTCGGCCGCGGGTACTCCTCCTTCGCCTACCTGGCCCGGCTGCCGGTCGACGTGCTCAAAATGGACCGCGAGTTCCTGGCCGGGATCGAGCACGACGAGCGCGGTGCGGCGGTCGTCCAGAGCGTCATCGAGCTGGGCACCCGGCTGGCCATCGACGTCGTCGCCGAGGGCGTGGAGACCGAGGCCGAGCTGGCCCGTCTGCTCGACCTGGGCTGCCGTCACCTGCAGGGCTTCCTGCTGGCCCGGCCGACCGAGGCCGCCGACCTGCCCGCCATCCTGGACGGCTTCGACCCGTCGGTGCTGGACCATCCCACAGGGCGGTCGACGTCGTCCCACTGAATGAGATCAGTTGGTTGACGGCGTCGCCCCCGGGGGCGCACAGTGTGCACGTGCTGCGTTCCGGGATCCCCACCCTCCTCGTACTCATCGACTAGCGCGTCGGTCCAGCGCCCCACCCGCGGACCCCACCCTGCCCGGGGCACGAGGGGGTTTTTAAATAACGGGGACCCCCCGTCACCCCCCCCGACCCCACCCACGCCCGGCGCGGCCCGCCGCCCCCCGCGCTGACCCCTCCGTGCCCGTGGCACGAGGGGTTTTTTCATGACCGGGGACCGACGGTCACCCCCACGGACACCACACCGCGCCGCACGCCCGCCCCCTCGCCCAGGGAGAACCACCAGATGACCGTCACAGCCACCACCACCGCCGTCGCCGCCGGTGCGGACGCCCCCACCCAGGTCGCCGCCGAGTCCGTCGCCGGGGTCGAGTCGACCTCGACGTCCCTCGCCGAAGCCGCGCACGCACCCGCCACCGGGATCACCGGGGCGCAGAGCCTGGTCTGGTCCCTGGAGGCCGTGGGGGTCGACCTGGTGTTCGGCCTGCCCGGCGGCTGCATCCTGCCGCTGTACGACCCGCTCTTCGACTCCACCGTCCGGCACGTGCTGGTCCGGCACGAGCAGGGCGCGGGGCACGCGGCCACCGGCTACGCCCAGGCCACCGGCCGGGTCGGCGTCTGCATGGCCACCTCGGGCCCCGGGGCCACGAACCTGGTGACGCCGCTGGCCGACGCCTACATGGACTCGGTGCCGATCGTGGCCATCACCGGCCAGGTCCCCAGCGGGGCGATCGGGACCGACGCCTTCCAGGAGGCCGACATCCGCGGCATCACGATGCCCGTCACCAAGCACAGCTTCCTGGTCACCGATGCCCGCGAGATCCCGCAGCGGATCGCCGAGGCCTTCCACCTCGCCTCCACCGGCCGGCCCGGCCCGGTCCTGATCGACGTCCCCAAGGACGTGCTGCAGGCGACCACCGACTTCTCCTGGCCGCCGCGGATCGACCTGCCCGGCTACAAGCCGACCACCCGCCCGCACGGCAAGCAGGTCCGCGAGGCCGCGACCGTCATCCAGGCCGCGACCCGGCCGGTGCTCTACGTCGGTGGCGGCGTCCTGAAGGCCGGCGCCAGCGAGGTCCTCGCCGAGCTGGCCGAGCTGACCGGGGCCCCCGTCGTCACCACGCTGATGGCCCGCGGCGCCTTCCCCGACAGCCACCCGCAGCACCTGGGCATGCCCGGCATGCACGGCACAGTCACCGCCGTCACCTCGCTGCAGAAGGCCGACGTGCTGATCGCCCTGGGCGCGCGCTTCGACGACCGGGTGACCGGCCAGCTGTCCTCCTTCGCCCCGGGCGCGACAGTCGTGCACGCCGACATCGACCCGGCCGAGATCGGCAAGAACCGCAAGGCCGACGTGCCGATCGTGGGCGACGCCAAGGAGACGATCACCGAGCTGATCGCCGCGCTCACCGCGGTGCAGGCCGAGCACGGTCGGCCCGACCTCGCCGAGTGGTGGGTCCAGCTGGACCAGTGGCGGGCGACCTACCCGCTGGGCTACGACCTGCCCGAGGACGGCGCGCTGAGCCCGCAGTACGTCATCGAGCGGCTGGGCGCGATCGCCGGCCCGGACGCCCTCTACTGCGCCGGCGTCGGCCAGCACCAGATGTGGGCCGCCCAGTTCGTGAAGTACGAGAAGCCCGGCACCTGGCTCAACAGCGGGGGCCTGGGCACCATGGGGTACGCCGTCCCGGCCGCGATGGGCGCCAAGGCCGGCCGTCCCGAGGCCACCGTCTGGGCGATCGACGGGGACGGCTGCTTCCAGATGACCAACCAGGAGCTCGCCACCTGCGCCATCGAGGGCATCCCGATCAAGGTCGCCGTGATCAACAACGGCAACCTGGGCATGGTCCGGCAGTGGCAGACCCTCTTCTACGAGGGGCGCTACTCCAACACCAAGCTGCAGCACCGCGGGTCCGGCGGGGGAGAGGGCACCGAGCCCCGCTCCGTCCGGATCCCGGACTTCGTGACCCTCGCCGAGGCGCTGGGCTGCGTGGGGCTGCGCTGCGAGACCCCCGAGGACGTCGACGCCACGATCGAGAAGGCCATGGCCGTCACCGACCGGCCGGTCGTCATCGACTTCATCGTCGGCTCCGACGCCCAGGTGTGGCCGATGGTCGCCGCCGGCGCCAGCAACGACGACATCCTGGCCGCGCGGGACGTCCGCCCGGTCTTCGGGGAGGGGCAGGTCTGATGACCAGGCACACATTGTCCGTGCTGGTCGAGAACAAGTCCGGCGTACTCGCCCGGGTCTCGGCGCTGTTCAGCCGGCGGGCCTTCAACATCGAGTCCCTCGCCGTCGGGCCCACCGAGAACCCCGGCCTCTCCCGGATGACGATCGTCGTCGACGTCGAGTCCCAGCCGCTGGAGCAGATCACCAAGCAGCTGAACAAGCTCATCGAGGTCATCAAGATCGTCGAGTTGGACGGCGCCTCGGTGCAGCGCGAGCTGCTGCTGGTGAAGGTCCGCGCGCCGCTGGCCGAGCGGGCCACCGTGCTGCAGACCGCCGAGCTCTTCCGCGCCCGGGTGATCGACGTCAACACCGACACGGTGACCCTCGAGGCCACCGGCACCCCCGAGAAGCTGCAGGCACTGCTCGCCGTCCTCGCCCCGCTGGGGATCAAGGAGATGGCGCAGTCGGGCACCGTCGCCCTGGGCCGCGGTCCGCGGTCGATGACCGGCGCCGGTACGTTGCGCTCCGCCTAACACAAGGACCCCGTCGCCCCCTACGACGTGCTCCGCCCGTCGCGGGACCCTGCGACGGGGCCGTTCCAGTCAGTCAACTACCGAGGAGTCACCCGCACATGGCCGCCGAGATCTTCTACGACGACGACGCCGACCTGTCGATCATCCAGGGGCGCACCGTCGCCGTCATCGGCTATGGCAGCCAGGGCCACGCCCATTCGCTGTCGCTGCGTGACTCCGGCGTGGACGTCCGCGTCGGCCTGCCCGAGGGCTCGAAGTCCCGCGCCAAGGCCGAGGCCGAGGGCCTGCGCGTCGTCACCCCTGCCGAGGCGGCTGCCGAGGCCGACCTGATCATGGTGCTGGCGCCCGACCACGTGCAGCGCACCCTCTACACCGAGTCGATCGAGCCCAACCTGCAGGACGGCGACGCGCTCCTCTTCGGCCACGGCTTCAACATCCGCTTCGGCTACATCCAGCCCCCGGCCGGCGTCGACGTCGCCATGGTCGCCCCCAAGGGCCCGGGCCACCTGGTCCGTCGCGAGTTCGTCGACGGCAAGGGCGTGCCCTGCCTCATCGCTGTCGAGCAGGACGCCTCCGGCTCGGCCCAGGCCCTCGCGCTGTCCTACGCCAAGGCCATCGGTGGCGCCCGCGCCGGCGTCATCACGACGACCTTCGCCGAGGAGACCGAGACCGACCTCTTCGGTGAGCAGGCCGTGCTCTGCGGCGGCATGTCCGCGCTGGTCACCGCCGGCTTCGAGACCCTCACCGAGGCCGGCTACCAGCCCGAGATCGCCTACTTCGAGTGCCTGCACGAGCTCAAGCTGATCGTCGACCTGATGTACGAGGGCGGCATCGCCAAGCAGCGCTGGTCGGTGTCCGACACCGCCGAGTACGGCGACTACACCTCGGGCCCGAAGGTCGTCGATGCCCGCGTCAAGGAGACGATGAAGGAGGTCCTCACCGCGATCCAGGACGGCACCTGGGCCGCCGGCTTCATCGCCGACCAGGACGCAGGTGCCCCGGACTTCACGGCCAAGCGGGCCGCCGCCGAGGCGCACCCGATCGAGGAGACCGGCCGGCACCTCCGCGGCCTGATGAGCTGGGTCTCGGCCGCCGACGACTACACCGGCAGCGCCCAGCGCTGACGGCGGGGTCGATGGCGGGCCGCACTGCGCGCCGGACGACGACGGCCGCCTCCCCGCGGGGGGCGGCGGCCGTCGCCGTCGGTGCGAGGTCCTTCCTCAGACGGCGGGCCCGCTGGTGGCCCAGGCCTGCACGTCGGGACGGCGCATGCAGACCACGACGCCGATCGCGAGCACGAGGAGCAGCACCGACAGCGCGTCGAAGCCGATGCCCAGCACCAGCGCGAGCACCAGGTTCACCGCCCAGACGACGGCCAGCACGATGCCGACCACGACGAGCACCCGGCCGTTGCGGCCGCGGAACGCCTGGACCGCGCCCAGCACGGTCGCCGCGGACAGCACCAGGTAGCCGATCCCGACCGCGAACGCGGCCGGGCTGCCGCCCAGGCCGTACTGCAGCCCGGACAACCCGGGCAGCAGGCAGAACAGCGCCTGCAGCGCGGCCAGCGCGGCGGCGGCCACGAGCGCAGGTGGGGGCCGGTGCGTGGCCGCGCCGCCGGCGGCCGGGGTGGGGGAGGTCATCGGGTCCCGCGGGAGGCGAACCACTGCTGGGCCGGGGGCTGGCGGAGCAGCGTCACGATGACCACCGCGCCGACCAGGCCGAGCAGACCCGCGGCGGTGAACCCGTTGCCCAGCGCCAGGTTGATGACCAGCGTCAGCACCCAGATCGCGATGACGCCGTACGCGGCGTAGACCAGCAGCGTCGGCTGGCCGCCCCGCAGGGTCTGCACGCCGCCGACCAGCAGGGCCACCGAGACGGCGATCCCGACGACGGTCAGCAGGATCCCGAAGCCGGACAGCTCGACGCCGACCGAGCCCGCGGCGGCGATCCCGATGAGGTTGAGCAGCGTCGAGAGGCCACCGATGACGATGCCGATGACCGACGCCGAGGTCACCTGCGGCGGGCGGACGCCGGCGGCGGAGCCGCCAGGGACCATGGGTGCGTTCCCTGGACCGTGCTGTCCCCAGGCGGGGGGCTGCTGGCCGTGGGGGCCGGGCTGGGCGCCGGGCTGTCGCCAGCCGTCCTGCGGGTCGGGCGGGGTGGGTGTGCTCATGACGGCGTTCCGATCAGGTCGGGGAAGTCGGGGGAGGGGACCCGGCGAGGCGCGTCAGGCACCGCGGCGGGCGCGGTGTGCGGCGAAGAACTGCGACGCCGAGCTGACCGACAGCAGCACCACGATGGCGACCGCGCCGGCGAAGAAGAGCAACGACACCACGACGTCGCCGGCACGGGGGTTGTCCGAGATGTTGCCGATCAGCCCGATGCCGGTGAGCAGGATCGAGATCGACCCCGCCACGATCAGCAGCACCCGGCTGCGACCGCTCAACGCCCAGGCGGCACCCCAGATGACCAGCACGGTCCACACCAGCGCCAGGATGCCGATCACGACCACGACGCCGGCGACGGCGCCGACGGCCCCGCCCAGCACGCCGCCCAGGCCCGGGATGTCCTCGTCCAGCTGGGAGATGCCCGACCCGGCACCGACCAGGAGCGCGCCGCCGATCAGCAGCAGCCCGGTCACCAGCACGCCCAGGGCGCCGAAGACGAAACCGAGCACGGCCGCGGTGACGACGCCGCCGGGCTTGGCCGGCGCCGGGGTGCCGTAGCCGTACTGCTGGGCGTAGGGGTCCTGCTGGGCGTAGGGGTCCTGCTGCGCGTAGGGGTCCTGCTGGCCGTAGGGCGCCACCGAGCCGTACTGCTGCTGATAGCCGTACGCCGCGGCGTCCGCGGGCTGGCCGTAGGGGGCGGGCTGACCGTAGGACTGTTGACCGTAGGACTGCCGTCCGTAGGGAGCCTGCTCGTAGGAGGGCTGGCCGTAGGAGGGCTGGCCGTAGGAGGGCTGGCCGTAGCTGGGCTGCCCCGGGGAGGGCTGGCCGTACGGCGCCTGCCCCGAGCCGCTGTCCCACGAGCCCTGCCCGGACGACGACCCGCGGTCGAGGGGAGAGGTCTCCGATCGGCTCTGCTCGTCCTTCTCGTCGCTCATGGTCTCCTCCACGCGGGGCCGATGCCGCAGCGGGCGCCGACGGTGAACGCCCAGGATGGCGGGGCCACCGGTCCCGGGCAAGCGAGCCACACCCCGGCGGGTGGGTGGCCGGGTCCGGCAGCTCGCGCGCGGAGCACCCGCAACGGGCCGCCGACCTGCGCGGTCCTAGGCTGTCCACCCGTGACCACGTCTGCGCCCGTCGTCCTGATCGCCGAGGAGCTCGCCCCCAGTGCCCTGGAGGTGCTCGGCTCCGAGTTCGAGATCCGGCATGTCGACGGCGCCGACCGGGCAGCCCTGCTGCCCGCCCTCGCCGACGCCGCGGCCGTGATGGTCCGCAGCGCCACCACGATCGACGCCGAGGCCCTGGCCGCCGCGCCGCACCTCAAGGTCGTGGCCCGGGCCGGCATCGGGCTGGACAACGTCGACGTCCCGGCCGCCACGGCCCGCGGCGTGATGGTGGTCAACGCGCCCACCTCGAACATCGTCAGCGCCGCCGAGCACGCCGTCGCGCTGCTGCTGGCCGCCGCCCGGCACATCCCGGCCGCGGACGCCTCGCTGCGCGAGGGCACCTGGAAGCGCTCGAAGTTCACCGGCGTCGAGGTCACCGAGAAGACGGTCGGCGTCGTCGGCCTGGGCCGGATCGGCGTCCTGGTCGCCCAGCGGCTGGCCGCCTTCGGCGTCACGCTCATCGCCTACGACCCCTACATCCAGCCCGGCCGCGCCGCGCAGCTCGGCGTCCGGCTGGTGTCACTGGATGACCTGCTCCGCGAGTCGGACTTCATCACCATCCACCTGCCCAAGACCCCCGAGACCCTCGGCATGATCGGGCCTGCGCAGCTCGCGATGACCAAGCGCGGCGTGATCATCGTCAACGCCGCCCGCGGTGGGCTGGTCGAGGAGGCCGCGCTCGCCGAGGCCCTGCAGTCGGGCCAGGTGGGTGCCGCCGGCATCGACGTCTACGCCCAGGAGCCGTGCACGGACAGCCCGCTGTTCGCGCTGCCCAACGTCGTCGTCACCCCGCACCTGGGGGCGTCCACCACCGAGGCGCAGGACAAGGCCGGCACCGCGGTCGCGCGCAGCGTGCGACTGGCCCTGCAGGGCGACTTCGTGCCCGACGCGGTCAACGTGCAGGCCGGCGGGGTGGTCGCCCAGGACGTGCGGCCCGGGCTGCCGCTGGCCGAGAAGCTCGGCCGGGTCTTCACCGCGGTGGCCGGCGGGCTGGCCCAGTCGGTGTCGGTCGAGGTGCTGGGCAAGATCGCCGAGTTCGACGTCTCCGTGGTCCAGCTGGCGGTGCTGCGCGGGGTCTTCACCGACGTCGTCGAGGAGCAGGTCAGCTATGTCAACGCCCCGCTGCTCGCCCAGGCCCGCGGCCTGGACGTCACGCTGACCCAGGACGTGGAGAGCCCGCACTACCGGAACCTGATCACCGTCCGCGGCGCGATGGCCGACGGCACCGGCGTCACCGTCTCCGGGACGCTGTACGGCAAGAACCAGGTGCCCAAGCTGACCGAGGTCGGCGGCTTCGAGGTGGACCTGGAGGCCAAGGGCTACCTGTTGTTCTTCACCTACGCCGACCGCCCCGGCGTCGTGGGCACCGTGGGGGCCGCGCTGGGCGAGGCCGGCGTCAACATCGCCGGCGCCCAGGTCAGCCGCACCACGCAGGGCGGCGAGGCGCTCATGGCGGTCACCGTCGACAGCGAGGTGAGCGGTGAGCTGCTCGCCGACATCGCCGGGCGGATCGGGGCCCGCGAGGCCCGTGCGGCGGACCTCAACCCGATCTGACCCACCCGCACGCCCGGGAGGCGGGGGGGGGGCCCCCGGGGGGGGGGCCCCCCGCCCGCCCCGCCGGCGCGGCCCCCCCCCCCCCTCCCCCCCGCCCGCGGGGTGCGGGGGCGTCCCACCCCGGGGGCGGGCCGCCGCCTCCCGGGCGTGCGGGTGGGTCAGATCGGGTTGAGGTCCGCCGCA
>JBBSVA010000032.1:0-32650 GCA_038233915.1 Mycobacteriales bacterium
CCTGGAGCAGGTGAGCACGGTGGCCCTGAGCACTCCCCCAGCGACGGACGCCGTGGTCACGACTGCACTGGGCACCCGCCGGACCCCGCTGCTGAACCTGCTGCCCGCCCAGGGCGCGGTCTCCTGGGTGCGTCGCGGCGATGGCCTGGTCGGCTGGGGCGAGGCCGACCGGCTCGAGGTCAGCGGCCCGGGTGCGCTCGCCGAAGCCTCGGCCTGGTGGGCCGACCGCTGCGCCCGTACCGACGTCACCGACCCCCTCGGGGTGCCCGGCTCGGGTCCCGTCGTCTTCGCGTCGGTGGCGTTCGACCCCGCCGTCGGGACGTCGGTGTTCGTCGTCCCGGAGGTCGTGGTCGGCCGCCGGGCCGGGCAGACCTGGGTGACGACGACGGGTGATGCGCTGGACCGACCGGTCCTGGAGACCTCCGGCGAGGAGGCCGACACCTCGATCGGTCAGCTGGCCTACGCCGACGGCGCGCTGGACCCGGTGACCTGGTGCGGGGCCGTGGCCCGGGCCGTCGAGCGGATCGACGCCGGCGAGCTGGCCAAGGTGGTGCTGGCCCGGGACCTGCTGGTCACCGCCGACCACCCGCTGGACCCGCGCCGGCTGCTGCTGCGGCTGGCCAGCCGCTTCCCGGACTGCTGGACGTTCGCCGTCGACGGGCTGCTGGGCGCGACCCCGGAGCTGCTGCTGCGCCGGACCGGGCGGGAGCTGTCCTCCCGGGTGCTGGCCGGCACGGCCGCCCGCGGCGCCGGCGCCGAGGACGACCGGCTGGCCGAGGCGCTGGTGCACTCGGCGAAGGACCTCACCGAGCACGAGTACGCGGTGGCCTCGCTGGCCGAGGCGCTGCGCCCGTTCTGCGCGACGCTGGACGTGCCGGCGTCCCCCGAGCTGCTGACCCTGCCCAACGTGCGGCACCTGGCCACCGACGTGCGCGGCACGCAGCGCCGGACCGGCCCGGGGTCGGCCGCCGGTCTGCTGGAACTGGTCGACGCGGTGCACCCCACGGCCGCCGTGTGCGGCACCCCCACGCCGGTGGCCGCGCAGGTCATCACCGAGCTGGAGGGCATGGACCGCGGCCGGTACGCGGGCCCCGTCGGCTGGCTGGACGCCCATGGCGACGGCGAGTTCGGCTTGGCCCTGCGCTGCGCCCAGCTCACCGGCGGTGACGGCGGCGCCCAGGCCCGGCTGTTCGCCGGCTGCGGCATCGTGGCCGGCTCGAACCCGGCCGCCGAGCTGGTGGAGACCAAGAACAAGCTGGCCGCGTTCCAGGCGGCACTGGAGGACTGAGGCCAGCCGGCCAGACTCACGCCGTCCAGGGATCCTGTCGACCTGTAGGGGCCCAGTAGCCCTGAACGGCGTGAGTCAGGGCCGACACCGCGGGCGCCACCAGCCGGGCCACCTCGTCCGGGGTCATTCCTGGACCCACTCCAGCAGGTCGCCGGGCTGGCAGTCCAGCACCCGGCACATGGCCTCCAGGGTGCTGAACCGGACCGCCTTGGCCCGGCCGTTCTTCAGCACCGCGACGTTGGCCGGGGTCAGCCCGACACGCTCGGCGAATTCCCCCACGCTCATCTTGCGACGGGCCAGCTCCAGGTCGATCCGCACCACGATCGGCATCAGATGACCGCGTCCAGGTCGGTGCGCAGCACGGTGGCCTGCTTGAGCAGCGAGCGCATGACGACGACGACGAGGCCCAGGACAGCGACACCGGTGGCCACGAGGAGGACCAACAGCAGCAGCCCGGGGTCGTCTGCGGTGGCCCCCACCAGCCCGAGCAGGGCCAGCAGCAGCACCTCGGCGACCGCCACCGAGTAGACGATGGCGTCGACCCAGCCGATCGAGGCCTCGGTGAAGATCCGGTCCCGCTGCACCAGGGTCAGCAATCGCCAGGTGCAGACCAGCACCACCTGCACGCACAGCACCCCGAGCACGGCGCCGATGGTCAGCGGCCAGCGCAGCGAGGCCATCGAGGGGTCCTGCTCCGCCATGTGCCTGAACTGGCCCGGCAGCGACGCCGCCTGGAGGAGCACCAGGACGGCGAACAAGGCCACCAACCCGAGTCGGAGCAGGGGCACCACGCGTCGGGTCGTCAGCACACATCGAGTGTCGATCGACACCAATCGAGTGTCAATCATGCTCACCCGCGTGCCGCGACCGGAGTGCCGTCACCTGCGCGCGTCACCGGAGGGCCTCGACCGCCAGGGCTCCCAGCCGGACCGCGAGGTCGGCCTCGGCCCGCTGGTCGGTCCGGACCACGACCACCCGCGGGCCGCCCGCCTGCAGCGCCGCCGCCAGTTGCGCAGGCTCGGTGACCGCGGTCGCCGCCCAGCCCAGCGACCGGGCCACGGCCACCAGGTCCCGACCGTGCGGGGTGCCGAACACCCGCCGGTAGCCCGCGGCGTGCTCGCGGCGGCCCGGCTCGAGCTGGGCGAAGATGCCGCCGCCGTCGTTGTCCGGGACCACGATCGTCAGGTCGGGCACCGGTTCGCCGTCCCCGGTGAGCAGGCCGCTCAGGTCGTGCAGGAACGTCAGGTCGCCCATCAGCGCGAACGCCGGCCCACCACCCGCGCCCTGGTGCGCCAGCGCCGCGCCGATCGCGGTCGAGACCGTGCCGTCGATGCCGGCGACACCGCGGTTGGCCAGCACCGTCAGCCCCGAGCGCGGGACCGCCAACCTGTCGACGTCCCGGATCGGGTTGGACGAGCCGAGGACCAGCAGCGCGCCGGCCGGCAGTGCGGCCACCAGGTCGCGGGCCAGCCGGGCCGCGGTCAGCCGGGGGATGGCGTCCAGCGCGGCGTCCAGCGCCGTCCCCACCCGGTCCGACGCAGCCGCCCAGGCCTCCGCCCAGCCCTCGCTGGGCCGGTGCCCGGACGCGTCGAAGGAGCCCAGCGCTGCGCCCGGGTCGGGCAGCACGCCGCTCACCGCGGACGACCCGCGGCCGGCGTCGGCCCAGTCCGGGTGCGGGGTGAACGTCTCGACGACGACGTCGGGGTCGGCCAGCAGCGCCGAGACCGGCCGGGTGAGCGTGGGCCGGCCGACGACGAGAACCCGGTCGGGCTTGTGCTCGGCGGCCCAGGCCCCGGAGCCGAGCAGCAGCGCCCCGGCGCGCACCGCCCCCGCGGCGCCCCAGGCCCCGCTGCTGGGCTCGGCGACGACGGGCCAGCCGCGCTGGTCGGCGACGACGGACGTGCTGCGGCCGACGGCGGGCGGGGCGTCCCCGGCAACGACCAGGGTGCGGCGACGCCGGGGCGGGCCGGACGGGCCGGGCGGCAGCGGGGTGGTGGTCATCGGACCCGTGCCAGGCGTCGCGACGGTCCAGGCCGCACCGTCGGGTCGGCCCGCCCAGACCCCGCTGGGCTCGGCCGGGCGGGGGTCCATCCCCTCGGGCATCAGCGGCTCGCGCATCCCCAGGTTCAGGTGGACCGGGCCGGGGTCGCCGGACAGCGACCCGCGGGCCACCAGCAACGCCCGGGCGACCAGCGAGCGCCAGTACCGGTTCTGCTGGGTCTCCCGGCCGACCTCGGGGGTGCCCAGGTCCGCGGCCAGCCGGACGGCGCCGCCGTACAGCCCGACCTGGTCGATCGTCTGGTTCGCCCCCGTGCCGCGCAGCTCCGGCGGCCGGTCCGCGGTCAGCGCGAGCAGCGGGACGCCGCTGTGCGAGGCCTCCAGCACGGCGGCGTGCAGGTGCGCGGTCGCCGTCCCCGACGTGGTGAGCACCGGCACCGGCCGACCCGAGGCCTTGGCCAGGCCGAGCGCCAGGAAGGCGCCGGTCCGCTCGTCGATCCGGACGTGCAGCCGCAGTCGTCCGGACAGCTCGGCCTGGTGCAGCGCGACCGCGACCGGTGCCGACCGGGACCCCGGGCAGACGACCGCGTCGGTGACCCCGCCGCGGACGAGTTCGTCGACGAGGACCCGGGCGAAGGCGGTGGAGGGGTTCACGCGGTCAGCCCCACGAGAGCCTGCACGCGCTCCAACCGGTCCCGCCAGCGGCGGTCGGTGGCAGCGTCTGCGGGGACGTCGTCCAGCCGGTCGGGGACGACGGCGCCCACCGGCAGCTCGCCGTCCACCGGCAGCAGCGGCGTGGAGCTGACGTCGGCGGTAAAGAGCGCCAGGCTGCCCAGCCCACAGGCGAAGGGCAGCTCGGGCAGCGCCGCGGCCAGCGCCACCCCGGCGGCCAGGCCGACCGAGGACTCCAGTGCCGAGGACACGACGCACGGCAGTCCGTGCGCCCGGGCGACGGCGAGCGCGGCGCGCACCCCGCCCAGTGGCTGCACCTTGAGCACGACGACGTCGCAGGCCTCGCGCAGGTCGACCCCGCGCGGGTCGGCCGAGCGGCGGACCACCTCGTCGGCGGCGACCCGGACGTCGATCCGGCGGCGCAGCGCGACGAGCTCCTCGACGGTGGCGACCGGCTGCTCGACGTACTCCAAGGAGCAGCGGTCCAGCGCGCCGATCCGGGCGACGGCGGTGTCCACGTCCCAGGCGGCGTTCGCGTCCACCCGGAGCCCGCCCGCGGGGCCCAGGGCGTCCCGGACGGCCTCCACCCGGGCCTCGTCGTCGGCGGCGCTCTGGCCGGGCTCGGCGACCTTGACCTTCGCCGTCCGGCAGCCCGAGGCGGTGACGATGGCGTGCGCCTGCTCGGGGCCGACGGCCGGCACGATGCAGTTCACCGGGACCGACGAGCGCACCGGGGCGGGCCAGCCCACCGTGGCGGACTCGACGGCGGAGGCCCACCAGCGGCGGCTCTCGGCATCGTCGTAGTCCCAGAACGGGGAGAACTCGCCCCAGCCGGCCGGGCCGCGCACCAGCACGCCGTCGCGGACGTCGATCCCGCGGAACCGGGTGCGCAGCGGGGTGCTGTACACCCGCACGTCGATCACGTGATCACTGTAGGTGCGGGGCCGACGTACCCTGGCTCCTCGTGGCCCGGCAGCTCTCCCTGGTGCCCGCGCCGCCCCTGGGCCCCGCGGTCCTCCGCGACGTCTGGCCGGCCCTGCGCGCGGCCCTGGACGGCGACGCCCCGCTGGCCGTGCTGCCCGCGGGCGAGGGTCCCGCCGCCGCCGCCCGCGCGGTGCTGCGCCCGGAGGAACCGCTCGAGGACGGCGTCGACCTCGTCGTCGTCACCTCCGGTTCGACCGGCACCGGCCGGGGCGTAATGCTGTCCGCCGATGCCGTCCGGGCCTCCACGACCGCGTCCCTGGAGCGGCTGGGCGGACCCGGGGACTGGCTGCTCGCACTGCCGGTCAGCGCCATCGCCGGGCTGCAGGTACTGGCCCGCTCAGCGCTCGCCGGCCGCACCCCGACCGTGCTCGAGCCCGGACAGAGCCTCGCCGACGCCGTCGCGGCCATGCCGACGGGACGGCGGTACACCGCACTGGTGCCCACCCAGCTCCGCCGGGCGCTCACCGCCGAACCCGACGCGCTGCGCGCCTTCGACGCCGTGCTCGTCGGCGGCGCCGCCACCGACCCGGACCTGCTCACCGCGGCACGGGAGGCCGGGGTCGCCGTCGTCACCACCTACGGGATGACCGAGACCGCCGGCGGGTGTGTCTACGACGGCGCACCGCTGGCGCGCGTCGCCGCACGGATCGTCGGGCACGGGATCGAGCTCGCCGGCCCGGTGCTCGCGTCGGGCTACCGCCTGGACCCCGCGGGCACCGCCGAGTCCTTCGTCGACGGGTGGTTCCGCACTCGGGACGCCGGCTCCTTCGACCGCGACGGCTCGCGCGCGTCCCTCCCGTCGGACCCCACCACCGCGGCCCGGCTCGTGGTGCACGGCCGGCTCGACGACGTCGTGGTCACCGGCGGGGTCAACGTCTCACCGCAGTCCGTCGAGGCCGCGCTGCGTGCCCACCCCGATGTCGCCGACGCCGTCGTCACCGGCCTGCCCGACCCCGAGTGGGGGCACCGCGTGGTGGCAGCCGTGGTCCCCGCGGCCGGCGCCGTCCCGACGCTGGCCACGCTGCGACCCTGGGTCACCGGCCGGCTCGGCGCCCCGGCCGCACCCCGCGAACTGCACCTGGTCGACGTCGTCCCCACGCTGCACACCGGCAAGCCCGACCGCCGCGCGGTCGCCCGTCTCATCGAAGGAGCCTGATGGCCACCCCCGCCCAGTGGCTGGCCGGCGCCCGCCCCAAGACGCTGCCCGCCGCCGTCGCCCCCGTGCTGGTCGGCTCCGGGGTCGCGCAGGCCCTGGACGGCTTCCGGCCGGCGCCCGCGCTGCTGGCCCTGGTCGTCGCGCTCGCCCTGCAGGTCGGCGTCAACTACGCCAACGACCACTCCGACGGCAAGCGCGGCACCGACACCGACCGGGTCGGCCCGATGCGGCTGGTCGGGTCCGGGGCGGCCAGCGCGCAGGCCGTGCTGGTGGCCGCGCTGCTGGCGTTCGCCGTCGCCGGGGTGGCCGGGCTGGCGCTGGCCGCGCTGTCCAGCTGGTGGCTGGTGGGAGTCGGTGCGGTCAGCATCGCCGCGGCCTGGACCTACACCGGCGGCCCGATCCCCTACGGCTACCGGGCGCTGGGCGAGGTGTTCGTCTTCGTGTTCTTCGGCCTGGTCGCGGTGGTGGGCACCACGTTCGTCCAGACCCGGACGGTCGAGGGCCTGGCTGTCGCCGCCGCGGTGCCCGTCGGCCTGCTGATCACCGCGATCCTGGTGGTCAACAACCTGCGCGACGTGCACGGGGACGCCGCCGTCGGCAAGCGGACCCTGGCCGTGCTGCTCGGCGAGCGGGCCACCCGGGTCTTCTTCCTCGGCCTGCTGGCCGTGTCCTTCGTCGTCGTGGTGCTCATCGGGCTGACCCGGCCCTGGGCGCTGCTGGGGCTGCTCGCCGCCCCGCTCGCCGTCCCCCCGGCCCGCACCGTGCTCGCCGGCGGGGTGGGGCCAGCGCTGATCGGTGCGCTGCAGGGCACCGGCCGGGTCACCCTGGTGACCGGCGTCGTGCTGGGCCTGGGCCTCGCGCTGAGCTGAGTGGCTCAGCCGATCGGGTCGTCGGTGCCCTTCAGTCGGGCCCGGATGTCCTCCTTGCCGGCCTTGCGGGTCGAGGAGCGGGCGGCCATCGCCTCGGTCAGTCGCTCGCGGATCGGCTTGAGCAGCACGAACGACAGCGGCATCGACAGCAGCAGGCCGAACAGCAGGCCGGGGAAGCTGCCCAGGCCCAGCACCCACAGCAGTGCGACGAGGGCGGCGGCCAGCGCGAGCCGGCCCAGCGTGTAGAGCGCCAGCAGCGGCCACACGGACGGCGGCTGCGCCGGTCCCCCGGTCGGGCTCACGGGTCGGTTCTGCTCACTCGGTGCGGCCATGCCGGCCCTCCCACTTGGTCGATAACACGACGGTCGTCCGGGTGCGTGCCACGCCCCGGATCCGGTTCAACGCGCTGATGGTGTCCTCGAGTGCCGGGATGTCGGTCACCCGGACCTTGAGGACGTAGCCCTCGGAGCCCGCGGTGCGCCAGCAGTCCTCGACCGAGGGCAGCGCGGACATGGCCTCCTCCAGGCCCACGTCGTCGACCTGGTCGCTCTCGATCACCCCGACCAGCGCGGTCACGCCCAGCCCGACCTTGGGCGGGTCGACCACCGCGGTGTAGCCGGTGATGACCCCGCTGCCCTCGAGCTTGCCGACCCGCTCGTGCACGGCCGGGGCCGACAGCCCCACCTGCCGGGCGAGCTCGGCGTAGCTGGCCCGGCCGTTGGCCCGTAGCAGCCCGATCAGCTGCTCGTCGACGGCGTCGATGTCGGCCTCCCGGCGTGGGCGGAGTGATGGGCGGAGCGATGGGCGCAAGGGTGCGCGGAACGGTGGGACGGCGGTGCAGGCAGGGTCCCCACGATCGGGGAGCGTGATCACCCGACCCGAGTATCGCCGCGGTCGTACATTGGTGGGTGAGCGGGTCGGAGCACGCAGACGCACGTCGGGGAAGAGGGTGACCCAGTGGTCTTTCTGGTGATGCTGGTGATCGCGGTGGCCGTGGTCGTGCTGGTGATGCGCGCAGCCGCGGTCCAGGGCGGCGGCCCCGGCGGCCGCGGCGGCACCCGGACCCCGCGTCCGCCGCGTGGTCCCAGGCCGCCGCAGCGCATCGTTGCCCCCGACGACGACCCGGACTTCCTGCGCGAGCTGGACCGCCGCGCCAAGCGGGACGACGGCACGACCAGCGCCTGACCCCACACCGATGACGCAGGCCCCACCCGCAGCGCGGGTGGGGCCTGCGTCGTCCGGGGAGAGCCTGCGTCTCAGGCGACGCTGCTGGACTGGGTGACGCCGCCGAAAAACCGGCGCCAGCCGGACCGGCGCGACGCCTCCACCGGCGGGGCCTGGGCCTCGGCCGCCTCCAGGGCGGCGATCAGCGAACCGTCGTCGAGCGGGTGCGGGGCGGGCACGATGTCCGTCACCGGCTCGGGCACGCCGGGCCAGCCCAGTCCGCTCCCGTGGCCGGGGGCCTCGGGCCAGCCGACGGCGGAGGCGCCCGGACCGGGCAGCTGCGCCACCACATCGGGCGCACCGATCCGGTGCGTGCCACCGACGGGTAGTCGACGCCGCTGGAGGGCATCGGCCACCAGAGGGTCCACGACAGCCTCGTCAGCGGCGGTGTGCTTACCCACGGTGGGGTCCACAGGTCGCGCTCATGGCAGCAGGATCGCACGTCCAGGCGATATTGGCACGTGGTGGACCAGCGACGCCCCTCGTCAGGGTGACGCTGCGTGACCGGCGGTCAGGCGGTCAGGCGGTCAGGCGGTCAGGCGGTCAGCTCAGACCACCGTAGGAGTGCAGCCCGGTGGAGACCATGTTCACGTACAGCAGGTTGAAGACCATCACGCCCAGGCCCACGACGTTGACCCAGGCCGAGGGGCGCCCGCGCCAGCCGGCCGTCGTCCGGGCGTGCAGGTAGGCCGCGTAGACGACCCAGGCGATGAAGGCCCAGGTCTCCTTGGGGTCCCAGCCCCAGAACCGACCCCAGGCGCTCTCCGCCCAGATGGCGCCGGCGATGACTGCGAAGGTCCAGATCGGGAAGCCGAACACGGCGGTGCGGTGCGCCGTGCGGTCCAGCGCGGCGGCCGTGGGCAGCCGGTGCACGATCCGGGACAGCGGGCGCCCACCGGCGGCGACCTCGGCCTCGTAGCGGGACCGGACCAGGTACATGACGCTGGCGATGCCCGAGACGAAGAAGATGCCGAAGCCCAGGATCGCGGTGGTCACGTGCACAGCGAGCCAGCTCGACCGGAGCGCGGCGACCAGCGGACCGGCCGAGGCGTAGAGGAAGAGCCCGATGCCCACCATCGACAGCACGACCGGGGCCAGCACGAAGACGCCGATGTGCCGCAGCGCCGGGGTGCGCAGCGCGAGCACGACGTAGACGACGACGGCGACCAGCACGACGGCGGTGCCGAACTCGTACATGTTGCCCCAGGGCAGCCGGCCGGTGGACAGCCCACGGGTGACCAGCACGCCCGCGTGCACGACCGCACCCACCAGGGTCAGCGCCATCGCGATCGCGCCGACGCGGCGCGCCCTGACCGGCTCGGGGTCCGAGGCGCTGGGCAACGACGTGTCCGCGCCCCCGCCGGCGCGCGCGCTGACCAGCTCGCGGGACCGGGCCGGGGCCTGCTTGCCACCGAAGGCGAGCTCGGCACAGAACGCGATGACCGCCAGCGAGTACAGCGCCACGGCGATCGAGAACAGGGTGTCCGACAGCGCGGCGAGCGAGGGGTCTGTCACGAGCTCGGGTTCTCCTCAGCAGGGGCCCGACGGCGCAGGGCCGTCGAGACGTCGTCGGTCAGTGCGGTGAAACGTGGTGCGGTCTCGGCGCTGCCCCGGGTGAGCGAGCCGACGCTCAGGACGGTACCCGCGTCGCCGGGGCGGGGGCCGACGCGGGCGAACACCCGCTCCCGGCGCAGCAGCAGCATGCCCAGCAGCCCGATCAGGACGGCGATGGCAGCGCCCAGCACGTACACCTGGCCCGGGTCGTGGGACAGCTGCATGGCGGCGAACTCCTTGAGCCCGGAGAACGTGATGACCGTGCCGTCGTCCAGGGTGGTGGACTCCCCCACCGCGAGGTTGGCCTCCCCGATCTGGGTCAGGCTGCCGCGGTCGATCTGGCTCTGGTCGACGGAGTACACCGACTGCGGCAGACCGGAGTCCAGGCCCAGGTAGCCGCGGTAGACGATCAGCGCGACCTGCGGGTCCAGCGGGCGCGGGTCGATCGAGGTCAGGATGCCGCCCTGGGTGGAACCGGTCGGGGCGAAGAAGCCCTCCAGTGCCAGCTGCTCGTCCGACCCGGGCACGTCGGGCAGCTTGAGCGCACCCTGGCTGGCCATCGTGGCGGTCTCCGAGGGCAGGAACGGGGCGCTGACGTCGGTGAAGCTCTCCCCGTTCGGGAACGTCACGGAGAAGACCGGGGAGAACCCGTGCCCGGTGACGTAGACCCGTGCGCCGTCGATCCGCAGCGGGCTGTTCACGCCGATGGTCGTGGTGTTGCGGCTGGCGGCACCGGCCAGGCCGTAGTCGATGTCGGCGGTGAACGAGGCCGCCGTCAGGTTGTCCTCGTACTCGGCCTTGAAGTCGTCCAGGGTCACGCACAGCGGCGTCATGTCCGCGGCGTCGACGAGTGCACCGGAGCGGTAGTTGTCGTACTGCTGGAAGGTGTTGCAGAACCGGTCGCCCTCGGTGACCAGGATGCTGCCCTCATAACCCCAGAGCTTGCCGCCGGCCAGGCCCAGCAGCAGCGCCAGCAGGGCCAGGTGGAACACGACGTTGCCGGTCTCCTTGAGGAAGCCCTTCTCCGCCGAGAGCTCCGGCCCGTGCCTGCCGTCGCGGCGGACCACCCGGAACCGACGGACCCGCAGCTCCTCCTCGACGACGTCGAGGGTCTCTGCGGCGCCCAGCGGGCTGTCCAGCGTGGTGCTGTCAGGCAGCCGGTGCAGGTGCCGCGGTGCCGGCGGCGGCGTGGCGAGGACGGCGCGGCCGTGCTCGATCGCCCGCGGCACCACACAGCCGATCAGCGAGATGAACAGCAGCAGGTAGATCGCGGCGAACCACGGCGAGCTGAAGACGTCGAAGAGGTACAGCCGGTCCAGCAGCGGGGCCAGCGTCTCGTGCTCGCGGAAGTACCCGGTGACCGCGCTCTGCGACAGCGAGCGCTGCGGCAGCAGGGAGCCCGGGATCGCGGCGAGCGCCAGCAGGAAGAGCAGGATCAGCGCGGTGCGCATCGCGGTCAGCTGACGCCACCAGCGCAGCAACGTCACCCCGACCCGACGCAACGGCGAAGGTGCGGGCGGCGGGCCCGGTGCCGCAGCCGCCGGTCGCTCGACGGTGGTGGTCACGACCCCTCCTCGCTGACGCTCGTCGGTGCTGGGCCGTGGAGCGCTCTCGCGAGCTCGATCACAGCAGTCCCTCCCCGAAGCCGGTGGCCGCGAGCCAGGAGCGGAACCAGATCATCATCTCGGTCCACGCGCCGCTGACCAGCAGCAGCCCGACCACGATGAGCACCGCCCCACCGAACCGGGTGACGGCGGCCGCGTGCCGGCGCAGGAACGACGTCGCACCGACCGCCCACCGGGCCCCGAGCGCGACCAGCACGAAAGGCACACCCAGGCCCAGACAGTAGGCGACCCCGAGGAACGCACCGCGGGCGGCGGTGGCCTCGGTGAACGCCAGGGTGTTCACCGCGGACAGCGTCGGTCCCAGGCACGGCGTCCAGCCCAGCCCGAAGACGACGCCCAGCAGCGGCGCCCCGGCCAGCCCGTTCGCCGGGCGTACCGACAGCTTCTTGGTGCGCTGCAGGAACGGCAGCCAGCCCAAGAAGCCCAGGCCGACGAACACGGTGATTCCGCCCATCACCCGGGTGATCAGGTCCTGGTGCACCAACAGCAGCCGGCCGAGCCCGCCGAACGCGGCCCCGAAGGCCACGAACACCGCGGTGAAGCCGAGCACGAAGAGGACCGCACCGAGCACCATCCGGCCGCGCGGGGACCGCTCGTCCACGGCCGGCCGCACGGCGGTCGCGACGCTGCCGTCCCCGCCTGCCGGTGCGGTGGTGCTCGTCGTCGTCCGGGCGCCGGTGCCGACCAGGCCGGTGACGTAGGAGAGGTAGCCGGGCACCAGCGGCAGCACGCAGGGCGAGGCGAAGCTGATCAGCCCGACCAGGGCGGCGACCGCGGCCGCGACGAGCAGCGGGCCGTCGGTCACCAGGCCGGCGAGGGTGTCACCCACGGTCAGCCCTCACCCGAGACCCGCTCGAGGACGGCGCGCAGGTCCTCCTGGCTCACCGCCGCCGTGTAGACGGCGGCCACCCGGTACTGGCTGTCCAGCACGATCGTGGAGGGGATGGCGGTGGCCGGGTAGTCCCGGAACGCCAGCGCGACCTCACCGGCCGGGTCGTAGAGCGAGGGGAACGTGACCTGCTTGTTGTCCACGAAGGCCTGGGCGAGCTGCTCGCTGTCCTTGACGTTGAGACCCAGGAACTGCACGCCGTCGCCCTGGACCTCCTCGTAGACCTCCTGGAACTCCGGCGTCTCCACCCGGCAGGGCGGGCACCACGAGCCCCAGAAGTTCAGCACCGCGGGCGCCCCCTGGAGCTCGGTGGAGTCCCAGGAGCCCCCGCCGAGCAGCGTGCCGCTGAACTCCGGCGCCGAGGCGCGCTCGTCGACGGGGATGACCTCACCGGCCGGGGTGGCCTCCACAAAGCGGTACTGGCCGCCGTTGTTCACGTCGACCGCGCCCGAGCCGGTGGTGCAGCCGGCCAGCACGGCCAGCGCCGCCAGCCCGCCACCCAGCCGGCGGAACGCCCGCCCGGTCACGCGCCGCCCACCGTGCCTCGGCCGGCCGGGCCCGCGGGCTCGGCGTAGTCGACCCGGGCCAGCCGGTCGCCCTCGTAGGTCAGCGAGGTGACGCTGGCCAGCCCGCACTGCCGCTTGCGGGGGTCGTGCAGGTAACGACGGCCCTCGACGTGCAGCCGCAGCGTCCAGATGGGCAGCTGGTGGCTCACGCAGACCGCAGCACTCCCCCGGGCGGCATCCCGGGCGGTGTGCACGGCACCGAGCATCCGCTCGGCTATCTCGTCGTAGGGCTCGCCCCAGGACGGCGTCCACGGGTTGCGTAGCCGCCACCAGTTGGCCGGGTGCTTGAGTGCCCCGTCGCCGACGCCGAACGTCTGGCCCTCGAAGCTGTTGCCGGCCTCGATCAGCCGGTCGTCGGTCACCGTCGGCAGGTCCAGCGCCTCCCCGATCGGGGCCGCGGTCTGCTGCGCGCGGACCAGGGGTGAGGCCACCAGGTGGGTGATCGGCGTCCGGGTGGCGAACCAGTCGGCGGCGGCGCGGGCCATGCCGTGGCCGCCGTCGGAGAGCTCGAAGCCGGGCAGCCGGCCGTAGAGCACGCCGGTCGGGTTGAAGACCTCTCCGTGCCGGAGCAGGTGGACGACGGTGGTGTCGGATGCGGACCGGCTCACGGCTGCAGCTCCTGGGCGTCGTGCGACTCGGCCGACGCGGTCCCTGGGGTGGCCCCGGCGGCGGCGCGGGCGGCGGCGGGCAGCGCCTCCAGGACGTGCGTGACCGCGGCGTCGTCCATCGCGGCGTTGACGAACCAGGACTCGAACGCCGAGGGCGGCAGGTAGACCCCGGAGCTCAGCATCGAGTGGAAGAACGCGGCGTGCTGGGCCGTCTCCTGGGTGCGCGCGTCGTCGTAATCGCGCACCTGGCGGCCGTCGGGCACGAAGAAGACCGAGAACATCGAGCCGGCCTGCTGCACCCGGTGTGGGACGCCGGCGGTGGTCAGCTCGGCCGACACGGCCCCACGCAGGGTGGCGGCGACGGTGTCGCAGCGGTCGTAGACCTCGGGGGTGCAGTGCCGCAGCGTGGTGAGCCCGGCGGCGACCGCGACGGGGTTCCCGGCCAGCGTGCCGGCCTGGTAGACCGGGCCCAGCGGGGCAAGCTGGTCCATCAGGTGGGCCTTGCCGCCGAACGCCGCGGCCGGCAGACCACCGCCCATGACCTTGCCGAAGGTGATGAGGTCGGCGTCGACGGGGTCCAGGCCATGCCAGCCGGAGCGGGTGACCCGGAAGCCGGTCATCACCTCGTCGACGATCAGCAGTGCGCCGTGCGCCGCGGTGATCCGGCGCAGGTGGCCGTTGAACCCGTCCAACGGCGGGACGACGCCCATGTTCCCGGCGGCGCCCTCGGTGATCACGCAGGCGATCTCGCTGCCGCGCTCGGCGAACACGGCCTCGACAGCAGCGACGTCGTTGTAGGGCAGCACCACGGTGTCCGCGGCGGCGCCGGTGGTGACGCCAGGGGTGTCGGGCAGGCCCAGTGTCGCGACGCCGGAGCCGGCCGCGGCCAGCAGCGCGTCGACGTGCCCGTGGTAGCACCCGGCGAACTTGACGACGACGGAGCGGCCGGTGGCGCCGCGGGCCAGCCGGACCGCGGACAGCACGGCCTCGGTGCCGGAGTTGACCAGCCGGACCCGCTCGACCGGGTCGACCCGCTGCACGATCTCGGTGGCCAGGTCGACCTCGCCGGCGGTCGGGGTGCCGAAGGAGAACCCGCGCGAGGCGGCCTCGACGACGGCCTCGACGACGGCCGGGTGCGCGTGGCCCAGGATCATCGGGCCCCAGCTGCTGACCAGGTCGACGTAGCGGCGGCCGTCGACGTCGGTGATCCAGGGACCGGAGCCCGAGGCCATGAAGCGCGGGGTGCCGCCGACGGCGCGGAAAGCACGGACCGGCGAGTTGACCCCGCCCGGGGTGACCTGGGCGGCGCGGTCGAAGAGCTCCGCGGACGTCGGTGCCTCGTACGCGTACTGAGTGCGTCCAGCGGGCGTGTTCACGAGTCCACTGTCCCAGGCGCGTCGGAGGAGGCGGCGGCCCCCGGGTGAGCTGTGAGCAGGGCCTCCGTCAGCTGTGCGGGCCGGCGGGTGGGGACCAACACGGTGGCGCCGTCGGTGCGCCTCAGCGGCAGGCCGACCCGGCCCTTGGGCAGCGTGACCCCACCGCCGAGCACGGGTGCGCCCACGTCCACCCCGGTGCTGCCGGTGTGCAGCGCCGCCAGGTCGACGTCGGACAGCGGCAGGCTCTCCCGGCCCACGGTCAGCGTGGCACCGGGCCCGCGTCCGACCACGCTCACGCTCCACACCCGGTTGGCCGAGACGACGCCGGTGGCCACGATGCCCAGCACCCCGACGATCGACACCACCCACAGCAGCAGCGGCACGTCGTCGCCCGGCACGAGGCCGTCCAGCACGGCCAGCGTGACGAAGACAGCAGCCAGCAGGTGGAAGGTGCGCCACGAGCCACCTGACTCGACGTACCGCGCGGGAGGGCTCACCCCCACAGACTGGCCCAGCAGGCCAGCACGCGGCGACCCGCCCCGGCGCCCCCGGGTCGTGCCCTGCGCGCCGGGACGGCACCGCCCGGTCACGGCAGCCGAGAGGCCCGTCCGGAGCGGGACCCGCGGCGCCAGAGCGGCTCGAGTGCAGCGAGCTCGTCGGCGTCCGCGGTGCCGAACGGCGGGGCGGCAGGCGCCGGTGGAGCCACCCGGCCCTGACCGCGGGTGGCTCGCAGGCTGGCGATCACCGCGGTCGCGAGGATGGTGACCACCACGGCCAGGGACACGGTCGTGGGGATGTAGAAGACGTCGATCTTCAGCAGCATCTTGACCCCGACCCAGATCAGCACGAGCGCCAGGCCGAGCTTGAGGTAGACGAAGCGGTGGATGAGGTCGGCGAGCAGGAAGTACATCGCCCGGAGCCCCAGGACGGCGAAGGCGTTGGCGGTGAAGACCAGGAACGGCTCGTCGGTGACGGCGAAGATCGCCGGGATGGAGTCCACCGCGAAGACGATGTCGGTGATCTCGATCAACACCAGGACGGCCAGCAGCGGGGTGGCGACGACGACGCCGGCCTTGCGGACGAGCAGCTTCTGGCCGTGGTAGGAGTCGGTCATCGGGATCCAGCGCCGGAACAACCGCAGCGCCCTGGACTGCCCGGGGTCCAGGTGCTCGTCGCGCTGACGGATCATGCGGTACCCGGAGTACAGCAGGATGGCGGCGAAGAGGTACAGGATCGCGCCGAAGCTGGCGATGAGGACCGATCCGGCGGCGATGAAGACCCCCCGGAAGACCAGTGCCCCGAGGACCCCGAGAAAGAGCACCCGGTGCTGGTACTCGCGTGGCACGGCGAAGTAGCTGAGGATGATCGCCCACACGAACACGTTGTCCACGGCCAGTGACTTCTCGATCAGGTAGCCGGCGAAGTACTGCTGCCCGAACTCCGCGCCCCACACCCACCACACCAGGGCGCCGAAGCCCGTCCCGACGGCCACCCAGACCCCGGACCAGGCGGCGGCCTCCCGCACGCCGATGACGTGCGCGTGCCGGTGCGCGACGAGGTCCAGGGCCAGCATGGCCAGGATGAGGCCGAGCACGGCCAGCCAGACCCACAGTGCGATGTCCACGGACGTCCTCCAGTCGGTGTCGACTGAAGGTCTCTCCCGGCGACTCGCGTCGCCCGCTCGGCCGGGCCCGTGTGGACGGGCCGTGATGACGACAGAACGCGGTGGGGGTACTCCCCTTCACACGCGCAGGGGGTGGGCGGCGTCGCCGCCCGACCCGTGCGCGCTGTTCCATGGATAACACGACACGGATGACATGTAAAGTTTTTCCGGTGACGAGCGGCGTGCCCGGGGCGACCGGTGGGGCGCAGTGGACGTTCCTGACCAACCACGGCCACGTCCTGCTGTGCGTGGCCCGCGACCCCGGCAGCAGGCTGCGTGACATCGCGGCCCTCGTGGGCATCACCGAACGCGCGACGCAGCGGATCGTGGCCGACCTGGTGGCGGCCGGCTACCTGCAACGGATCCGCGAGGGACGGCGCAACCGCTACCAGGTCCGACCGGATCGACCGATGCGGCACCCGGTGGAGCAGCCACACCGCATCGGGGAGGTGCTCGAGGCCCTGGGTGGGGACGATGCCGGCTCCCCGGGCGCCTGCCGGTGACCCGGGCCGGCAACCACTGTCCCGGAGCCGGGACGGTCCGTAGGATCCGGGGGTGACCGGGACCGGGTGGACGCTGCTGTCCAACCACGGCCACGTGCTGGTCCAGCTCGCGGTCGACCCCGACATCCGGATGCGGGACGTGGCCGAGCGGGTGGGCATCACCGAGCGGGCCGTGCAGTTGATCGTCGCGGAGCTGGAGTCCGCCGGGCTGGTGCTGCGTGAGCGGGTGGGTCGACGGAACCGGTACACCGTCCCCGACCAGGGCCGCTTCCGTCACCCCGAGGAAGAGCACGTCCGGGTCGGTGACTTCCTCGCCCTGGTCCGCGCCGGGGACCGGCGCTCCTGACCTGCCGGGTGGCCGCCCGACCCAGCCACCCTCAACCGGCAGGACTCTCGGCAACGACGGGCACCGGCAGCCCCGGAGGCTCCACCACCAGCTGCAGCGTCAGCGGGTGCGATCCCGGTCGGGTCTGCAGGCCCTGCTCGGCCAGTGCCGCGCGGACGGCGCCGGCCACCGGGGGGCCGTTGTAGTGCAGCAGCAGGGGAGCCACCAGGTCACCGTCGGCACTGCTGACGGCGTCCTCGTCGGTCGCCGTCCAGAAGACGTAGGAGCACGCCGCTGCGGGGTAGCGCCGCAGGATCTCCGCCTCCAGGGCCCGGCGCGCGGTCACCGGATCGGCGTCGACCCGACCGCAGGCGATGATGCCGCACCCGAGCAGTCGTTCGGCCGCCAGCAGTAGCCGGTCCCTGGTCCCGGGCCAGTCGGTGACGTCGTTCCCCAGGGCGCTCACGTGAAGTACCCGGGCCGGCTGACGTAGGTGTCGGAGACGAACATGACACCGGACGAGCCGGCGAGCAGGCGGCGCAGGCCATCGACCACGGCCTCGACCCGGTCGTCGGGCACCACGGTGATCATCAGCTCCAGGGGGGCCTGGTCGTTGAAGAGCAGCCGACCCTGCTGGTAGCCGTGGTGCCCCATGCCGGACACCCCCGACACGCTGGTGAAGCCGGTCGCACCGGCGTCCGCGAGCAGGTCACGCACGCCGGCCGCCTCAGCTCCGGGGACGACCACCTCCACCTTGGTCATCCTGGTCAGGCCCTCGCGGCTCATCGCTGTTCCTCCGTCGTCGTCGTGTCGTCCTGGGGGGTGGGGTGGTGCTGCAGCCAGTCGGTCCAGCCCTCGCCGGTCCACCGGGACCAGGGCCGGTCAGGGCTGTCCCGGGCGGCGAGGGCCACCCAGCCGTTGCCGAACAGCCGCTGCAGGACCCGGTTGCGCCCCACGACGTCCTCGATCCGCGACCGGGGAGCCTCCACCACGGCCAGTAGGCGCATCGGCTCGTGCCGCAGTCGGTCGCCGACGGCGACCGACTGCCACGGGAGGCCCAGCCGCAGGTCACCGTCCTGACCGGCGAGCACACCGATGTCGCCGACCACGTTGTGCACCGTCTTGGTCCCGGCGCCGAAGACCTCCGGCTCCACCGTGGAGAAGTAGTACTGGCAGTTGATCCACTGGCCGACCACCAGGGGAGCCGTGAGGATGGTCTCCAGGGCGGCCCCGTCGGGATCCACGTCGGCGTCGTAGGAGTGCAGGAACACCCGGCCCTGCAGATCCAGCCCCGCCGTCCGGGACCGCGGCGCGACGACGAAGGCCGCGTTCCCGGCCAGCCCCCACTCGGGGAACACCTGCGCCCAGTCCGTGGACCGGGCCGCGACGTGCCTGACCGAGCGCGCCGCGCTGCCGCGTCGCGGCGCCCCGGGCAGCGTCGCGCAGCGTTCGACGGCCAAGGCCCGACCGGCCGCGGTCAGGTCCGCGCGCAACCGGTCCAGGTCCTCGGTGTGGTCCACCGGCACGTCCTCGGCATCCAGGACCACCACCTGGTCGGTGGCCGTGTCGTGCTCGGCGGCCACGAACCAGGTGTCCGTGGGTACGACGATGCCCGACGACGCCAGTCCGGCGCGGACCTCGGGGAGGTTCAGCAGCGCGGCCGCGGTGCGCGCGTTGGGGCCGCCGCGCTGACCACCGCAGGCCCCGCAGTCCAGGGCGGCTGCGTGGGGGTTGTTCTCGGTGGTGCTGCCGTGCCCGCACAGCACGACCAGCCGCCCGAAGCCCCGGGTCAGCCCCATCGTGGTCAGCGCGACCCGGGCGTAGGTCACCCGTTCCGCGGGGGAGAAGCCCGCGAGGTCCACCTCGGTGGCCGCCGGTGGGGCGATGGCCCGGCGGTAGCCGTCCCGCAGTGCACCGAGGGGACCGCTGAGCACGGTCCTGGCCAGCAGCAGTGGACCGGCGATCCAGCCGGCCCCCTCGGCGAGCGCGAAGGGTGCGGCCTCGTCGTTCTTGGCCCGGGAGAACGACTCGTGCAACCCGGCGCGCGTGCGCCGGCCGGCGAGGTCCCGGCTGGCCTGCGACTGCTCCCGCGACCGCTCGTGCACCTCGTGGCGGGGGCTCACCAGCACCGGGCACAGCGCGCTGGGTGCACCTCCGGCCAAGTCGGTGAACGCGATCGCGACGGCGAAGAAGCCGGCGAACCCGAGGGTCTCGTAGGGCCCGCGAGCCTCCAGGTGCCTCCGCAGCCCCTCGGAGCGGACGTCGATGCAGCAGACCAGCTGGGCGGCCGGCCGGCCGGCCCCGGGAGCGGGGTCCGGACGGGTCAACCGGTGCAGCAGGTCGTCCCGGTAGCGCCCCTCGTAGGCGGCCAGCCACACCAGCGCGCGGTCGGGAACCGGCAGACCGGCCACCACCGCGGCGACGGCCGCCAGGTCGGCCGCGTCCGCCTCGACCGCGCCGGTCAGCCCGGCCAGCACGGTCCGGGCCCGCTCCTCGGGGGTGCGGGTACGGATCGTCGGTGCGGTCTGGGGCAGCGCGGCGGGCGCGCCGTCGGCTCCGAGCAGGGCTGCCTCCACCGTCAACCGCATGGCGAGGTACTGCAGCAGGTCGATGCCCCGCTCGTGCTCGCCGCCCCACCGGGCCGCGCCCGCCCACCCGGGCAACCGGGACAGGTGGGCCTGCAGGTACCGCATGTGGTCCTGCTCGGCGATGCCCAGCTGGTGCAGCGCGAGGAGGGCCGCATCGGCAGGCCGGTCGGGTGCCGCGGCCACCCGGCGACGGACCCGCTGGCCCGCACGGGGGTCCCGGCCAGCCAAGTCGCGCCAGGCCAGGAAGAAGCCCCGGTCCCGACCAGGCATCGACCACGGCGCCCGGCCGGTGTCGCAGAACGCGGCGCACCACCGCGCGGTCTCGGCGTCCACCCGCCCGGCGAGGGGCCGCGCGGTGACCTCGCTGCGCATCAACCACCGGCGGGCCGGGGCCGGCGCCGGTTCCCCGAGGAGCAGATCGGCCAGCAACAGCTGGGCCGAGCCGATCGGCCGGCCGGCCACCGTCACCACCGGTCCGGTGCTGGTGTCCACCCCGGACCTGGCCAGCGCGCGCAGCAGGTCGCCGTCCCGGATGCGCCCGGCGGCGTGGGCAGCCCGGAAGGTCTGCTCGGACAGCGTCCCGTGCGCCCCCAGCACCGAACCCGCGGTGGCGATCGCGACGTCGAAGGGCTGGTCCTCCAGGCCGCCCAGCGGGTTGACCGCGATGAAGGTGCCGATCGGCCAACTCGGGGCGATCACCGCAGCCGCGGCCCGGATCGCGGCCCGCAACCTCGATCGACGCGCGGCATCGGGCAGGGGCGGGAAGGTGGCCGCCGTCCGGGCGGTCACGAGCGGGCCCCCGAGACGACCTCGGAGCTCGACGGGGCGCTCATCGCGGTCCAGTACCGCGACGGAGCCGGGTCGTGACTGCGATCTCTCGGTCCGCGTCCGCTGCGGGTCCCGCCGGGGCGCAGGGCGAGCACGTAGACGGTGCGGTGCAGGCCGGCGAACCGGGACGTCACCGGGGCCAGCCGGACGACAGCGGCGGCGACCAGCACGATCGCCGGCCCCACCAGCACCCACGGCTCGGGCGTGTGCACCGGGTCCGGGGTCGCGGTGGACAGACCGCCGGCCAGCCACGACGTCGCGACCAGGTGGAGCGGCAGGACGATCATCGACCCGGCCAGCACGCCCAGGGCGCCGAGCACCGTCGGGAAGCGGCGCAACCAGCCCAGGGCCAGGGCTGCCCCGGTAGCCCAGGCCAGCACGAGCAGGACGACGGCATCGGCCGGGGTCGTCTTGCCGGGGGCGATGCCGGCGCCCAACGCCAGGCCGACGACCGGGAGCAGCACGGCGCCGCAGGCCACCGCCGCCGTCCGGGTGCGGGTGAGCACGGGGCGACCCGGCGCCCTGCCGGCCAGCACGGCATTGCGCACCGCGGCTCCCGAACCCAGGAACAGGGTGGCCTTGTACAGCCCGTGCAGGGTCAGGTGCACGACCGCCGCGGCGTAGGCGCCCAGCCCGCAGGTCAGGACCAGGAAGCCCATCTGCGCGGTGGTCGACAGCGCCAACGCCCCCTTGACGTCCGGCTTGACCAACATCAGGACCGCTCCGTAGACCGCGGTGGCGGCGCCGAGCCCGACGGCCAGGTACATGGCCGCCGGCGACTGGCCGACGACGCCCCCGGAGCGGACCAGGAGGACCCCCCCGCCGTTCACCACCCCGGCGTGCAGCAGCGCCGAGACCGGCGTGGGAGCAGCCAGGGTGGCGGGGAGCCAGCGGTGGAAGGGCAGCTGGGCCGAGCGGGCCAGCGCGGCCACCACCAGCAGGACCCCGACAAGACCCGTCGCCCAGCCCGTGCCGGGCCCGGTCGACCGCAGGTCCACAGTCCCCCAGACGACCGTGACGACCAGCACCGCGACCCACAGAGCCAGGTCGCCCACGAGGAGTGCGCGGACCGTCCGGCGGACGCCGTCCCGGGCGCCGGGGAGGTCGGGGTAGGTGGCCAGCAGGCCGATCAGCGCGAGGCCGGCCAGGCTCCAGGCCAACGCCAGACCTTGGAGGGTGATGGACGTGGCGATCCCGGCGCTGGCACCCACCAGCAGACCGGTGGCTCCGAAGAACTGCCGGGCACGGTCGTCGGCCCGCAGGTAGCGGCGGGCGAAGACGGTGACCACGGCGGACAGACCGGTCACCAGCAGCAGCAGCACCGCACCGACCCGGTCGACGACCAGACCGGCGATCACGGCGCCCTGGGAACCGGTCAGCTCGACCGCGACCGGACCGTCCACCCACACCGCCCGGGCGAGGACCACCGCCGCCACGACCGACGACACCAGGGCCCAGACCAGGACCAGGGGCGCCCGGTCCGGCCACCGACGACCGCCCACCCAGGAGCAGAGCCCGGCCAGCACCGGCAGGGCGAGGACGAGCAGCAGCAGCTCGGTCACCGCTGCCACCGGCCGGACCCGACCCGGGTGGCAGGGGGTGCCACGACCTCCGACGGTGCTCTGCGCGACGACACAGGGCCATTCACATGCATTTCATTTCGCGTGTCAAGCTTCGTATGTCAGCGCCGGAGTGTCGTCCTCCCTCCCGGGGTGGGCCACCCGGTGGCAGCCCGGGTCAGCGCAGCCAGCCGGCTGCCTCCACCGCCCAGTAGGTCAGCACGGTGCCCGCCCCGGCCCGGCGGATCGCGGTCAGCGTCTCCAGCACCGCGCGACGCCGGTCGAGCATGCCGCGTGCGGCGGCCGCCTCGACCATCGCGTACTCACCGCTGACCTGGTAGGCGCTGACCGGGACGTCCACGGCGTCGGCGACCTGCCGGACGATGTCCAGGTAGGGCAGCGCCGGCTTGACCATCACCGCGTCGGCCCCCTCGACCAGGTCCTGGGCCACCTCGCGCAGGGCCTCGGCCGCGTTGGGTGGATCCATCTGGTACGTCGAGCGGTCCCCGAACTGCGGGGCACCCTCGGCCGCCTCCCGGAACGGGCCGTAGAAGCCCGAGGCGTACTTCGCGGCGTAGGCCAGGATCGGCACCTCGGTGAACGCCGCCGAGTCCAGCCCGGCCCGGATGGCGGCGACCTGGCCGTCCATCATCCCGCTGGGGGCGACCAGGTGCGCCCCGGCCTGGGCCTGCGCGATCGCGACGGCGGCGTACCGCTCCAGCGTCGGGTCGTTGTCCACGGCGAGTCGCCCGCCCTGCTTCCCGATCCCGCTCCCGGTCGGGGTGAGCACGCCGCAGTGCCCGTGGTCGGTGTACTCGCACAGGCACAGGTCCGCCATCAGCACGAGCTCGTCACCGAGGTCGGCGCGCAACAGCTGCAGCGCGACGTTGACGATCCCGTCGGCGGCGTCGGCCTGCGAGCCGACAGCGTCCTTCTCGGCCGGGATACCGAAGAGCATCAGCCCGCTGATCCCCGCCTCAGCCGCCTCCTGGGCGGCCCGGCGCAGCGAGTCCAGCGAGTGCTGGACCACCCCGGGCATCGAGGAGATCGGCACCGGGCCCGGCACGTCCTGCTTGACGAAGACGGGCAGCACCAGATCGGCGGGGCTCAGCCGGGTCTGCGCGGTCATCCGACGCATGGCCGGGGTCGAGCGCAGTCGCCGTCCGCGCGCGAAGCCGGGCCGGGCACCCCCCGGGAGAGCCCCGCCGGTCACTCGGAGTCCCCCGAGGTGCTCTCCCCGGCGGCCTGGGCCCGACGGGCCTCGGCGAACGCGGCGAGCGCGTCCACCAGCGGGCCGACCGCAGCGGTCTCGGGCTGCACGTCGACCCGCAGGCCGAACTCCGTGGCGCTGGCCGCAGTGGCCGGTCCGATCACCGAGACGACGGTGCGGGCGTGCGGCTTGCCGGCGATGCCGACCAGGTTGCGCACCGTGGAGGAGGAGGTGAAACAGACGGCGTCGAAGCCTCCGCCCTTGATCGCCTCGCGCACGGCGGCGGCCGGCGGCGCGGCACGCACGGTCCGGTAGGCGGTGACGTCGTCGACCTCCCAGCCGCGCTCCTTCAGGCCCGCGGTGAGGGTCTCGGTGGCGATGTCGGCGCGCGGCAGCAGGACCCGGTCGATCGGGTCGAAGACGTCGTCGTAGGGCGGGAAGTCCACCAGCAGACCTTCCGACGACTGGTCGCCGGCGGGCACCAGCTCGGGCACGATGCCGAACTCGCGGACGGCGTCGGCGGTCTGCTCGCCGACGCAGGCGACCTTGACCCCGGCGAAGGCTCGGGCGTCCAGCCCGAGCTCGGCGAACTTCTCCCGGACCGCGCGCACGGCGTTGGTCGAGGTGAACACGATCCAGCCGTAGCGGCCGGTGACCAGGCCCTTGACGGCGCGGTCCATCTGGGCCGGGCTGCGCGGTGGCTCCACGGCGATGGTGGGCACCTCGACCGGGACGGCGCCGTAGGCGCGCAGCCGGTCGCTCATCTCGCCGGCCTGCTCGCGGGTGCGCGGCACCAGCACGCGCCAGCCGAACAGCGGGCGCGACTCCCACCAGGAGAGCTTGCCGCGCTTGTCGACGACGGAGCCCACGGTGGCGACGACGGAGCCCGCCAGCACCTCCAGACCCGCGGTCTTCTCCGCGATCGCGGACAGTTTGGCGACGACGGACTTCTGCGCGGTGCCGGTGCCCCCGGCGGTGACGACGACCGGGGTGTTGCCCGACAGCCCGCCCTCGACCAGGCCCGCGGCCACGGTGGGCAGCTGGTCGACGGCGATCTGCAGCACCAGCGGGCTGCCGGTGCCGGTGGCTGCGGCGGCCAGCGCCGCCGGGTCGACCGCGGACTCCCCGCGCAGGTCGGCCTGGACCGAGCCGGCACCGAGGGCGACCCCGGCGTAGGCCGGCACGGCGGTGCCCACGGCGACACCCGGGACGACGTCGAAGCCGACGCTGGTCCGGGTGACGGCCAGGGTCTCCTTGACCACGCCGTCGGTGGTGAACGGGTCACCCGCGACGAGCCGAACGACGACCGAGCCGTTCTTGGCCGCGGTGACCGCGGTCTTGGCGATCTCGGCCGGCTCCCCGGTGACGACGGTGATCTCGACGTCGGGGTGCGACTCGCGGATCGCCTCGGTCAGCGGCGCCGGGACGTCGGCATCGGTGAGCACCAGGTCGGCAGCGGCCAGCGCGTCGGCCGCCCGGGTGGTCAGCAGACCCGGGTCGCCGGGGCCGGCCCCGACGAAGACAACTCGACCGGGCTGCTTGCGTGAGCGCGTCATCGCGTGCTCCTCATTCTGATCCCCGGCTGTGCGGGGTCGGTGCGGGTGGAACAGGGCAGGTGGGGGGCGTGCGGGTTCATCGGCCAACCGCCATGAGCTGGGCGGCGCCGCGGTCGAGCAGCTCGGCGGCGAGCTCGCGGCCCAGCCGAGCCGCATCGGGAGCGGGCCCGGAGGTCGAACCGCGGACGGCGTCGCTGCCGTCGATCGCAGTGACCGAGGCCCGCAGGTAGAGCTCGTCGGTGCCGTCCTCGGCCTCGGCGATCTCGGCGTGGGCGGCGACGGGGGCGCTGCAGCCGGCCTCCAGGGTGGCCAACACGGTCCGCTCGGCGACCACGCAGGAGCGTGCGCCGGCGTCCTCGAGGACCGCGAGCAGGGCGCGGGTGGTCTGGTCGTCGGCCCGGCACTCGACCGCCAGCGCGCCCTGGGCGGGCGCGGGCAGGACCTGCAGCGGGTCGAGCACCTCGGTGACGGCGTCCAACCGACCCAGCCGGGCCAGCCCGGCCCGGGCCAGGACGACGGCGTCCAGCTCCCCGGAGGTCACCTTCGCCATCCGGCTGTCCACGTTGCCGCGGATCGGGACGACGTCCAGGCCCAGGCCCAGCGCACGCAGCTGGGCGACCCGCCGTGGGGCGCCGGTGCCGACCGTCGAGCCGGGCGGCAGCTCGCCGAGGGTGAGCCCGTCGCGGGCGACCAGGGCGTCACGCGGGTCCTGCCGGACGGGCACCGCGGCGATGGTCAGCCCCGGCTCCTCGGCGGTCGGCAGGTCCTTGTAGCTGTGCACTGCCAGGTCGACAGCACCCGCGTGCAGGGCGTCGCGCAGCGCGCTGACGAACACGCCGGTGGAGCCGAGCTGGCTGATCTCGCCGCGGTTGACGTCGCCCTCGGTGGTGATGTGCACCAGCTCGACGACGGTGCCGCTGGCCGCGGTGATCGCATCGGCGACGTGCTGGGACTGGGTCAGGGCGAGCCGGCTCCTCCGGGTGCCCAGCCGCAGGGGCGCACTCACGAGGCGTCCCGGTCGACCGGCAGCTGGCTCAGCGAGGTCGCCGCGGGCAGCGCCGGGTCCACGGTCACCGCGCCGGCCAGCGAGGAGGTGGTGTCGGCGTCCAGGCCCAGGCCGAACAGCGCACGCAGGGCGTCGGCGTAGTCGGTGCCGCCGGGGGCACTGGCCAGCTCCTTCACCCGCACGGTGGGCTCGTGCAGCAGCTTGTCCACGACCCGGCGGACGGTGCGGGCGATCTCGCTGCGGGCGCGGGTGTCGAGGTCGGGCAGCCGGGAGGACAGCCGCAGCAGCTCGGCGTCCACGACCTCGGCGGCCTGGCTGCGCAGCGCGGACACCGTGGGGGCGACAGCTGCGGCCTGGCGCTCGGCGCGCAGCAGCGAGGTCTCCAGCTCGACCAGGGCGTGCGCGGCGGCGATGTCGTCGGCGGCGACCGAGCCCGCGACCGGGCGGCCGTGCGCCAAGCGCTCGCCCTGCAGCATCGCCAGGTCCACCACGTGCACACCGGGCAGCGTGGCGACGGCGGGGTCCACGTCGCGGGGCAGCGCGAGATCCACGACGACGAGTTGACGACCGGCCCGCCCGGCCATCGCCGTGGTCACGACGTCGGTGCCGATGACCGTGCCGGTGGCACCGGTACAGGTCACCAGCACGTCGGCGGCGGCCAGCTCGACGGCCAGGCACTCGAGGTCGGCGGACCGGCCGCCGAGGGAGTCGGCGAGCCGGGCGGCCGAGGCCGGCGTCCGGCTGGAGACGGTGACGGCCGCACCGCGGCGGGCCAGCGTGGTCGCGGCGAGCGCGCCCATCGAGCCGGCGCCGACCACCAGCACCGGGCGGCCGGTGAGCTCCCCGATCCGGTCGACGACCCGTTCCAGGGCGACCGAGACCAAGGAGGCGCCGGCCTTGTCGATGCCGGTCTCGGAGTGCACCCGCTTGCCCACCCGCAGCGCGCGCTGGGTGATGGGGTGCAGCTCGCGGCCGACGGTGCCCTCCTGCTGGGCCAGCGCGTACGCCGCCCGCAGCTGGCCGAGCACCTGGGTCTCCCCGACGACCATCGAGTCCAGCCCGGCGGCGACGGTGCAGAGGTGGCCGATGGCCTGGTCCTCGTAGTGCACCGTGACATAGGGCGACAGGTCCTCCACGGTGGCCCCGGCGTGCCGGGCAAGCACCCGGCTGACGTCGGTGACGCCGCCGTGGAACCTGTCGACCTCGGCGAAGACCTCGACCCGGTTGCAGGTGGCCAGCACCAGGGCCTCGGTGACGTGCTCGCTGTCCACGAGCTCGTGCAGCGTCTTGACCGTGTCGTCGGCCGACATCGCGACCTGCTCGAGCAGGGCGACGGGCGCGGTCTGGTGGCTGATGCCGACAGCGAGCAGGCTCATCGGGCGGCCGCCTGTTGCACGGGGGCCTCGAGGGGGGCGAGATCGGTCGGCACGGTGTCGGGCACCAGTTGCACGCCCTTGCGCTGGTCGAGGAAGGCGAGCACCTGCAGCTCCACGGAGAGGTCGACCTGACGGACGTCGACGCCCACCGGCACGACGAGCACCACCGGCGCGAAGTTCACGATGCTGCGGACCCCGGCGGCGACGAGCCGGTCGCAGACCGACTGGGCCACCTCGGCCGGGGTGGTGACGACGGCGATGGTCACGCCGTGCTCGGCGACGACGGCCTCGAGCTCGGCGACGGGCCGCACGACCGTGTCGCCGACCGTGCTGCCGACCCGCTGCGGGTCGGCGTCCAGCAGGCCCACGAAGGAGAACCCGCGACTGCCGAAGCCGGCGTACCCGGCCAGCGCCGAACCCAGGTTGCCCATGCCGACGAGCAGGCAGGCCCGGTCCTGCTCGACGCCCAGCGCACGGGCCAGCCGCTCGCGCAGCGAGGGGACCGAGTAGCCGACGCCCCGGACGCCGCAGGGGCCTAGGTAGGACAGGTCCTTGCGCAGGCCGGCGGGGTTGACCCCGGCCGCCGACGCGAGCTCACCGGAGGAGACGTGGCTGCGACCACCGTCGGCCAACCCGCTCACGACCCGCAGGTACACGGCCAGCCGGGCGACGGTGGCCTCCGGGATGACCCGGGGGCGCGGCTCTGGCACGCGTCCTCCTCGGTGTCGCTGGGCCCTGGGCGCTGCGGGGCGGTGGCGGGTGGTCGACCTCGCCGCGAGGCATCACCCGGCGGCGGGCCGGGGGTGATCGGGTGCGGCGGTGGTGGTCGTCCGGCGCGCGTCTCCTCACCGGCAACGCCACGGTAACCGCTTGTGAACGCTGGAACAAAGTCGCTGAGGGCGTCCGTGCAGGTCACGGGTAGCTGCTGTGGTCGATGCCACGCCCCGGAGGCCTACCACGGGGGTCCGCGAGCGGGTCAGGCGGTCCCGAGGTCGCGCCGCAACCGGGCGACGTCGACGGTGAAGTAGGAGTGCTCGCGGCCGTCGAGCAGCACCACCGGCACCCGGTCGCCGAACTCGGCCTGCAGGTCCGGGTCTGCGTCGACGTCGACGGCGGTGACGGTCAGGCCTGCCTCGGCGGCCAGCCGCTCCAGGGTCTCGGCGGCGGTGACACAGAGGTGACAACCACCCCGGGTGAGCAGCTGCAGCTCAGGCACCGTCGCCGACCCCCTCCGCGGTCTCGGTGTCGGCGGCCATCTGGTCCAGGCCCAGCTCGCGGAGCCGGGCCCGGCTGACCTTGCCGGTCAGCGAGTGCGGCAGCTGGGGAACGAAGGAGAAGCTGGCCGGCACCTTGAACCGGGCCAGCGACCGGGCGGCGTGGGTGCGCAGCGCGTCGGCGTCCACGGTCCCGCCGGGGGTGCGGACGACGACGGCGCGGACGGACTCCCCGGTGCGCTCGTCGGGCATCCCGACCACCGCGGCCTCGACGACCTCGGGGTGCTCCTCGAGGACCCGCTCGACCTCGCCGGGGTAGACGTTGAACCCGCTGACCAGGACCAGGTCACGACGGCGGTCGACCAGGTGCAGGTCACCGTCGGCGTCCCGGTACGCGATGTCCCCGGTCAGCAGCCAGCCCTCGGCGTCCGGCCCGTCGGCGCCGTCGGGCCAGTACCCGCTGAACAGGTTGGCCCCACGCACGCAGACCTCGCCGGCGGCGTCGGCCGGGTCGTCGCCGAACGGGTCGCCGAACACGTCCTCGCGCACCTTGCTGCCGGGGTCCGGGCCGGCGCCGGGACCACCCGCGGTGTCCCGCAGCACCAGCTCCACGCCGGGCAGCGGCCCGCCGATGCACTCGGGCTTGGCCCGGCCGGTGACCAGCGTGGTGGCCAGCACCGGTGCGGCCTCGGTCAGCCCGTAGCCCATCCACACCGAGACGGCGGCCCGCTCCTTCATCGCCGTCCAGACCCGCTCAGGCAGCGGCGCGGCACCGCAGCTGGCGGTGTGCACGGCGGCGAAGGCCCGGCGCAGCGCGGTGTCCGAGCCGGTGGCGTCGGCCGCGGCCAGCCAGGCCTGGTACATCGGCGGGGCACCGGGGACGGCGGTGACGCCCTCGGTGGCCATCAGCTGCAGCGTCGCGACCGGGTCGAAGGACTCGACGAGCACGCCGCACGCGCCGGTGGCCGCGACCAGGCCCAGGCCGCCGTTGAGCCCGTAGACGTGGAACAGCGGCAGCACCAGAAGCACGATGTCGCCCGGACGCACCGGTGCGGGCTCGACGGCGAGCACCTGCTGCTGGTTGGCCAGCAGCGCGGCGTGGGTCAGCATCGCCCCGCGCGGGCGGCCGGTGGTGCCGCTGGTGTAGGCCAGCACGGCCAGCGTCGACGGGTCGTCGGGGGCCGGCGGCGGGGCGTCGTCGGAGCTGGGCGGTCCGGCCAGCGCGGGCACCCCGCCGGGGGCGGTGCGCCTCTGGGTGCCGACCAGCAGCCGGGCACCGGAGTCACCGAGCAGGTGCTCGAGCTCGGGGTCGGTGTAGCCGGTGTTCACCGGGACGACGACCAGGCCCGCGCGCAGGGCGCCCACCACGGCGACGACCCAGTCGACGCTGTTGGGCAGCTGGACGGCGACCCGTTCCCCGGTCGTGAGCCCGCGGGCGGCGTAGCCGGCGGCGGCGCGGTCGACCGCGGCGTCCAGCTCCGACCAGCTCAACCGGCGCTCGCCCTGGACCAGCGCCGGGGACTCCCCCGAGGTGGCTGCCGCGGCGCGCACCAGGCCGTCGAACGTGCGGACGTCGCTCGGGCTGACGGGCACCGGGACCCTCCTCCTCGCTCAGCGCGCCACACGCTGGGGTGACGCACCCCCGGGACGGGAGCGGTCGCGTGGACGCAGGCGCACGATGTTGTCACCATGGGGCCTGCCCGCGCAGGTCAGGCGTGGTCCGTCGACGTCGCCGGGCGCTCGGCCCGCCCCGCGACCAGGAGGTGGACGAGGCAGTGCCCCGCCCACACCCGACCGACGCCGGCGACCTCACCGCCCGGTTCGCACCGCCGTCGACCCCGGTCGCCGTGCCCCGGCCCCGCCCCGGCGAGGCCGGCCGGCCCTCGCCACGGCCGCGCCCCACGCCCCGGCCCCGCCACCCGGTCGAGGACCCCGCGCCCGCGGCCGACTCACCGCTCACCCGCTTCGCCGCCCCCGGCGCGCCGCGGCACGCCGCCGCCCCCCGCCCGACCGACCGGGACCCCGCCGAGGACCACCTCGACTCCGACGAGGACGTCGAGCTGCCGGCCGAGCCGGAGGGCGAGGAGCAGATCGCCGTCTGGGCGCTGGTCGCCGACGCCCAGGCAGGCCGCGCCGAGGCCTTCGGCGAGCTCTACGACCGGTACGCCGACATGGTCTTCCGGTACCTCTACCACCGGGTGTCCGACCGGCAGACCGCCGAGGACTTCACCAGTGAGACCTTCGTCCGGGCGCTGCGCCGGATCGACTCGCTGACCTTCCAGGGCCGCGACGTCGGCGCCTGGCTGGTCACCATCGCGCGCAACATCGTGCGCGACCACGTGAAGAGCAGCCGGTTCCGGCTGGAGGTCAGCACCGCGGACATGCGGGACGCCGACCGGGCCACCGACGGCCCCGAGGACGCCGTGCTGCAGGGCCTGACCAACGACCAGCTGCTGGCCTGCGTGGCCCAGCTCAACGACGAGCAGCGCGAGTGCATCGTGTTGCGCTTCCTGCAGGGCCTGTCGGTCGCCGAGACCGCGGCCGCGATGGGCAAGAAGGATGGCGCCGTCAAGGCTTTGCAGCACCGGGCCGTGAAGCGACTGGGCAACCTGCTCCCCGAGGGCCTCCGGTGACCACGGCACCCCCGAGGTCGGACCGGGCACGTCAACGGTCGGTCTGCCGTACCCGCGACCCCCAGACCTCGTTGAACGGCCTGACACCCCCAGCAGCGGCCACCGGGCCGACTGCCGGGCGCCGGTCGACAGCGCCACACGGGGCAGACGGAGGACGACGGTGAGCGACGTGGAGCGGCAGGTGGGCACGGAGACGCCGGCCGGCGCCTTGCTCGAGGACGCCCTCGTCGCCCGCCTGACCATGCTGTCCACGGCCGCCCCGGCCCTCGACGACGACGCCCGGTCCCGGCAGCGGGCCCGGCTGGTGGCGATGGCCGGCGTCCGGACGCCGGAGCCGGCGCCGTCCCTGGCGCAGCGGCTGCTGGCCCGCCACGCCGTCGACGCACCGGTTTCCCGCTGGCGCGGCCGGGTCGCCGCCGGTCTGGCCGGTGCTGCGCTGACCGTGGCCACGCTGTCCGGGCTGGTGGCACTCGCCCAGGGCTCGGGCCCCGGCGACCTGCTCTACGACGTCAAGCGCGGCACCGAGCAGACGCAGGTCGCGCTGGCCCCGGGCTCCGACCGCGGCCTCACCCTGCTGGGCTTCGCCAGCACCCGGCTCACCGAGCTGGCTGCGCTGACCGGCAGCACGTCGGGCGCGATGGCCGTGGCACCGGGTCCCGAGGGCACCGAGGCCGCGGGGGATGCCGACGCTGACACCGTGCGCGACGTGCTGGCCACGATGGACGAGCAGACGACCCAGGGCAGCTACTGGCTCACCGGCACGATCGTGGCCAGCGACGACCCCACCGCGCTGGCCACGCTGAGCCAGTGGGCCGTGGGCCAGCGCGCGGGCCTCGCGGCTCTGGACCCCTCGCTCCCCCCCGAAGCCCTGCCCGACGCGGCGACGTCGCTCGCCGTGGTCGAGGCCGTGGCGGCCCGGTCGGCCGCCCTGCAGACCGGCTTCGGCTGCGCCGGCGGGCTGCAGACCTCGGGCACCGACGAGCTCGGTCCGGTCCCGGCGCCCTGCGCGGCCCCGACCGACCCGTCGCCCACTCCTACCGCGATCACGCCTACCGCGACCCCGTCGGGCGCGACCACGCCTACCGCGACCCCGTCGGGCGCGACCACGCCTACCGCGACCCCGTCGGGCGCGACCACGCCTACCGCGACCCCGTCGGGCGCGACCGCGACGGCCGCCCCCTCGTCGGCGGAACCGGCCACCGCGACCACCGCTGCGGCCCCGTCCGCGGGCGCCCCCGCCCCCGCCGGCGGTGGCGGGGGCGGTGGCGGTGGCGGTGGCGGTGGCGGTGGCGGTGGCGTGAAATCGGTTGCGTGTGCTGTTCCAGCATCAGGTCGCGGCAAGTTCTCCGCATTGGTTTGCGGCGACCGCTGCGGATCGCC
>JBBSVA010000033.1:0-31419 GCA_038233915.1 Mycobacteriales bacterium
GCAGCGTGGTCCCGCGCAGCCGGGCCTCCCGGGCGGCCACTGCGAGCACTTCGGCGCTGCCCGGCCCGCCGTCCACGCCCACGACCACGCCCGACGGGCTCCCGCCGAGGGCGTCGCCCTGCCGGTGCACGAGGACCGGGCACTGCGCGCGCCGAACGACCCCGGCCGCCACCGAGCCCAGGGTCGCCCCTGCGGTCCAGGTCTGACCGTGCGCACCGACGACGAGCAGCACGGTGCCGGCCGAGGCGTCCCGGAGGACGTTGACCGGTTCGCCGTCCCGCAGCTCGCCGTGCACCGCGGCCGCGGGCAGCCACTCCCCGAGCTGCACCACGAGCCGGTCCAGCTGGCCCTGCGCGGCACTGCGGGCGACCGCGCGGCCATCCACGTCGGCAGGCAGCCCGGTGACCCCTGCGGCCGGCCAGTCGAAGGCCCGAAGCACCCGCAGGTTGGTGCCCAGGGCCGCGGCCTCGAGGGCGGCGGCGCGGGCGGCGTCGTCGGCGGCGGGGGAGCCGTCGACGCCCACGAGGACGGCGCGGGGGGTGGGGGTGGTCATCGGTGGTCCTCCAGGACGCGGAGCGGTGGGGTGGTGCGAGGCGACCCGGCGGCGACCCGGACGGGCACCAGCTCGACCGGGCAGGGCTGGCGGTGCAGCAGGAACCGGAGCACGAGACCGCGGTGCAGTTCGTACAGTCCGAGGACGAGCAGCTGGGCCGACAGCGCGGTGGCCAGCAGGGTGGCGCCCAGCGGAGCACGGACGACGGCCCGGCGCAGCTGCGCGTCCGCCCGGTCGGGTTCCAGCCCCGTGTCCCGCCAGGCGTGCACCGCCAGCACCCCGGTCCCGGGGACCACCAGGACCGGACACCGGGCGGACCCGGCGACCACCAGCCGGTCGGGATAGCGCCGGGGGCCGACCACCACCAGGGCCGCGGTGGCCGAGGCCGCGATCAGCTCCGCTGTCCCGTGCCGCCCGCCGGGGACCACCAGCAGCGGACGACGGCGACGCAGGGACTCGCACTCCGCGGTCGCCACGGCCACCGGGTCGTCCTCGGACACCGCGACGGGTGCGGGCACCCGGGGCGACCTCACGGGCGTCTCGTACCGCCACGGCCGTCAGACACGGCCGTGGCCGGCTGGGCGGGAGGCACCGGGACCTGTCGGGAGACGTCTGTGCCGTCGGCGGCAGCCGGGGCGGGGTCGTCTGCCAGCACCTCGTGCCGGGGCCGTCGGGGCGTCGGCGTCGTGGGCGCCGCGTGCCCGATCCGCAGCGCGCTCTGTGGCCACCGGTCCCAGGTGAGCGCACTGCGCAGCTCCTGCCGGGTCTGCGGGTCCTCCAGCGCCTGGGTCACCGGGTCCGCCGCCCACCCGGCCCGGGTGACCTCCAGCAGCACCCGCGCCAGCGCCTCGCCCGAGCGCAGCCAGGCCTCCTCGTCGTCCCCGAAGGTGGTCAGCATGACCAGCGTGCCGGCATCGCCGGTGGAGGTAGGTAGCTCGCCGTCGCCGCGGGTGTCGAAGTCCCGGACGGGCAGGTCGTCGCGGGCGGAGCCGTCCACATGCGGGACTGCGGCGGACACGATGCCGTCCTGGGACGCTGCCGGCCGGTTGGTCCAGCGGCGCAGTTCGGCCCGGTAGGCGGCATCCTGGTGCTGGCGGGCGTCGGCGACCTGGGTCAGCCGGGCGAGCAGCCGGTGCTGGTCCTCGCCGACGACCGGGACCAGGTCGGCGTCCTCGGCGGTCGCGGCGGCGCGGAACAGCCGCATCTCGGCCGGCGCCGGCGCATCGGGGCCGAAGCTGCGCCGGTTGGTGTGCCGCCGGTCCACGACCTCGTCCAGCGCAGCCAGGGCGGGGTCGGGCGGGCCGTCGACCAGATCCACCACGGCCAGCAGGTCGGGGTCCCCGGCGTCGGGCAGCCGGGACGTCGTGGTGGCGAACCCGTGCGCGGCCAGTGAGACACGGGCGATGAGGAGCGCCGCGCCCACGCTCTGCACCAGCTCGCGTCCGGTGGGGTCGATGGCGGTCAGCTGCCGGGTGCGGTCGGCCCGGACGTCGAGCCGGCGGGGCCGGCCCCCCGGGTGCAGCCGGAAGGACCACGGCTGGCTGTTGTGCAGTGAGGGTGCCAGGACGGCGTGGTCCACGGCGTCGGTGAGCGCGCGCCAGGCGACCCCGTCGACGGAGTCGTCGGCGGCGGGGGGTGCGGTGCTGCGGGCCTGCTCGGCCATGGTGGCTCCTGCCGTGGGGAACCCCCAGCCTGGGCTCGGGCGGCCCGGCCCGCACCGGGTCGGCGGACCCCGACCGACTGCCGAAGGTCCTCATCCCGGTGCCGTTGGGCCGTGGTATGTGGGGTCCTGCGGCAGCGTTCCCGGCCCGCGCCGCGGACGACGCTGGGCACGCCGGACGACGTGACCGGACCGCCTGACCGAGGAGCACCCGTGCCCGCAAGCACCGCATCCCGCCACCCGCTCAGCACCCCGCCGACCGATCCGGGTGCCCCGCCCCAGGTGCTGGTCGGCGTCGACGGCAGCGCCGGGTCGCGCGTCGCGGTCCGGTGGGCGCTGCACTGGGCGGCCCGGCACGGGGCCGAGGTCCAGGTCGTGGCCGGCTACCCGGCTGTCGCTTCGCTGGGCTGGCTGGCGATGGGAAGCACGGTGACCGACCTGGGGGCCCTGGACGCGGTGCACGACGACACCTGGTCTGCCGCCCGCGAGGTCGTGGACCAGGTCCGCGACGAGGACCCCGCCGTGCTGGTCGTGCCGGTCGCGATCCACGTCGAGCCCGGCCCGCCGGCCGAGCTGCTGATCCGCCGGTCCGCCGAGGTCGACCTGGTGGTCGTGGGCACCCGGGGCCGCGGTGCGGTCGCCAGCGCCGTCCTGGGCTCGGTGGCCCTGCACTGCGTGAGCGCGGCCGCTTGCCCCGTCGTCGTGGTGCCCGAGCCGGGCGGGTGGGCGGACCCCAGCGGGGGCGCCGTCGTCGTCGCCGGGGTCGACGGCTCGACGCGCTCGGCCACCGCGGTGGCCTGGGCGATCGAGGAGGCCGGCCCCCGCGGGCAGGTCACCGCCGTCCGCGCCTACGGGGTGGGTGACCTCTGGCACGACCAGTACAGCGCCGTGGCCCCCACCCCGGCCCAGCGGGATGCTGCCGAGCTCGCTGCCCTGGAAGCGGGGGTCTCGGACCTGTTGCAGGCCACCGAGGGCGAGCACGCCGACGTGCACCGGCTGTCCGTCGGGGGTGAGGCCGGCCCGGCCCTGGTCGAGCAGGCGGCGGGCGCCGACCTGCTGGTGGTGGCCAGCCGTGGCCGGGGGGAGTTCCGCGGACTGGTCTTCGGCTCGGTGGCGCTCTACTGCGTGCTGCACGCGCCGTGCCCGGTCCTGGTGGTCCGTCCCACCGACCGCGCCTGGGCGCCGGGGCGGCTGAGCACGACCAGCGTCGTCGCCGGTGCGGTCCCGGCGTGACCGGCTGGTGGGGCGGCCACGGGGGCGGCCTGATCGGAGTGGGCCTGATCGGGATGCTCCTGGTGTGCCTGCTGCTGGTGGCGCTCGTCGCCGCGGGCGTGCTGCTCGCCTGGCGTCGGACCGCGGTCCCGCCCCCGGCAGCGTCGCCCCCGCCTCCGGCACCGCCGTCCCCGCGCCCGGGAGCGCGTGACGTGCTCGGCGGGCGCTTCGCCCGGGGGGACATCGACGACGAGGAGTACCGCCGCCGGCTCGGTGTGCTCGACGAGCTGCGGTGAGACGGGTCGGCACCCACCGCCGGTCGGGAGTGGCCGGGCGGACCGGATCCCCGCAGACCGGAGACGCCTGCGACCCCACTTGCTGACCTCCTGGTGGCTGGCCCGCAGTGGTCAGCACACCGGCTGGTGCACCCGCCGGCTGTCGCGCGGAAGCCACCCAGCTCGGCGAGCAGGTGCGGCCGGCGGTGAGGAACCGGCGCGACCCGCTGGCCATGATCAGCGCACCAGAGGTGCCGGCGCCCCCCGGGAGGCGCCTGCAGAGAGTGCCGTGCTCAGGTCCTCCGGGCCACGGTGAGCAGCACGCTGGAGTCCTCGACGGCCGTCAGTGTGTGCCGGGAGTCCGGGACCGTGCCAGGTCGCCCGGTGAGCCGTTCCAGCTGTCCTCGCCTGCCGTGAGCAGCACGCGGCCGTGGAGCACGTGCACGGTGGCCTCCCCGGGGTTCTCGTGCTCGGCCAGGACCTGCCCGGCGAGCATGGACACCATCGTCTGCCGCAGCACGTGCTCGTGGCCGCCGTAGACGGTGTGCGCGCTGCGGCCGTTGGAGGCCCGGCGGGCAAGCTCGAGTTGTTCTCGGGCGAGTGCCGTCAGGGACGTCTTCAGCACGGCGGGGTCCCCTGGGGGCGGACGGGGCGGTCCCGCAGGTCCGCGCCGACGTGGCCACCCTCGGACTCCCAGGCCCGCACTGCGGTCCGGTCCCGCCAGGCCCGCCGGACGGCGGACCCGTCCCGGGGTGGGGGCGCCGGCGTGGGGTGAGGCTGTGCCGTTCGTGGGCTGACTGTCACAGGGGTGGACGCTCCGGCACCTCGGCTGCGGTCCGCTGGAGGCGCAGGTCCCGGGCCGGCAGGCGCAACGTCCCGGACCGCGGCACGTGTCGCCGGTCCTCCCTCCGGTCCCCGCGTCGTCGGCCGGGGGAGCGGGACCTGCGGCCCTGGCACCCCGGGCCGGGAGCCGGGAGCCTGGCAAGGGGCCCCGGCGCGGTGCCTGAGTCGACCCTGAGGAGAACCGTGAGCGATGTCCGGGAACACGCCGAGGTGCCTGGCGGGATGGTCGTGGGTCACGACGGCTCGGGGTGCGCGCAAGAGGCGCTCACCTGGGCGTTGGCCGTGGCCGCCCGGGGGCGCTGGCCGGTGCACGTCGTCCGGGCCTGGTCGATGACCAGCTGTCCGCGGCCGGCGTCGGCCACCGTCGGGTATGTGCCACCGATGGTCGAGTGGGAGGAGGCGGTGGCCGACGAGCTGCGCCGTCACGTGGCCGAGGTGCCGGCCGCACCCGGGCTCGACGTGACCTGCCAGGTGGTGCACGCAGCATCCGCGCGTGCCCTGGTCGAGGCCTCCGAGCGGGCCGACCTGGTCGTCGTCGGTGCCCGGGGACGCGGTGGGTTCCGCGGTCTGCTGCTGGGCTCGGTGAGCAACCAGGTCGTGGAGCACGCCCGCTGCCCGGTCACCGTCGTCCGGTCGGGGATGGCGCGAGCCCCGGCCTGAGCAGACCAGGGGTGCTCAGCCCACCTCGACGGTGAGCACCCCGGGCACGGTGCGGGCCAGCGCGTCGAGGGCGCGCCGCTCGGTCGCCCGGGACACCGAGGGCGGCCCCAGGGTGCGGACCACCCGGGTCGCGCCGGCCTGCACCGTGACCTGGAAGGACCCCGGCTCCCCGGTGTAGCGCTCCAGCAGGGCCAGCACCTCCGCGGCGACCTCCTCGTCGGGGCGGACCAGGGTCCGCAGCACGTCCCGGCGGGCCAGGATCCCGACCAGCCGACCGTGCGCGAGCACCGGCACGCTGCGCAGCCGGCCCTCGACGAGCACGGTGGACACGCTGGCCAGGTCGTCCCGGGCGTCCACCGTCCGCACCGGGCTCGTCATCACCTCGGCGACCGTCTTCGGTCGGGGCGCGTCGGACACCGGGCTGCGGGTCAGGTGCGACCGGGGGTCGGCGGGCACCTGGTCGCGCAACAGGTCGCTCTCGCTGACGATCCCGACCAGCTCGCCGTCGTCGTCCACGACCGGGAGCGAGGCGACCGCCCGAGTGGTGAGCGCCGTGCCCGCCTCCTGGACGGTGGTGCCGGGTCCTACGGTCGTGACCTCACGGGTCATCACGTCCTGTGCCTGCACGGTGCTCCCTCGGGTCGGTGTTCCTCCCGACGCTAGGAGCCCGGGACGCTCTGCCACCGGGGTCGGAGGTCCTCTCCCTCGTGGGGGTCACGACGGCACGCGGGAGGCTCGCTACCGTCTGCACCGATGAGGAGCGGACCGCAGACCGGTGCGGCGGGTGCCCCGGCGCCCGCCCCGCCCGCGCGTGCCGCCGGCGTGGTCCGCTGGCGGCGGCCGGTATTAATCGGCCTGCTGACGCTCGGCGTCCTGGTCTGCACGATCGTGTTCTGGCAGTCCGTCGCCGGTTGGTTCACCACCCTGGCCGGGGTGGAGTGGCGCTGGGCCCTCGTCGCCGTCGTCGTCCAGCTCGTCTCCATACAGGCCTTGGTCGCCCAGCAGCGGCTGCTGCTGCGGGCGGGCGGGGGCCTCGGGCCGGTCGGCAGCCTGACGGTGACCGTCTACGGCGGCAACGCCATCGCCGTCGGTCTGCCCCTCGCCGGGTCCGCCGCCAGCGTCGCGTACTCCTACCGGCGGATGCGTGATCTGGGCAACAGCACGGCGGTGGTCAGCTGGACGCTGGCGGTCTCCGGGGTGTGCTCCACGGTCAGCCTGGCCGCGGTGGTGGCGGTCAGCTCGGCCGCCACCGGGTCCGCGGTCGGTGCGGCGATCGCCTCGCTGGCCTCGCTCGCGGTCGTCGTCCCGGTGCTGGTGCTGCTGGCCGTCACCCGCAGCGCCGAGGCCAAGCACCTGGTGGTCCGCCTGGTGCAGCACCTGCTCACGCCCTTCGCCCGGTGGTCCCGGGCTCTGCGCCCCGCCGTCGTGGGCCCGGCGGTCGAGGGCGTGCTGACCTCGCTGGGGGCCATCCGGCCGGGTGCCGGCAAGGCCACCGCCGCCACGCTCTACGCCCTCGCCAACTGGGTGCTCGACGCGGCGTGCCTCGCGCTCGCGTTGAGGGCCGTCGGCGCCGACGTGCCGTGGCCGGGCGTGGTGCTGGCCTGGGCGGCTGGCGCCCTGGTGTCCTCGACCCGGCTCACCCCCGGCGGGATCGGGGTGGTCGAGGCGGCGCTCGCGTCCGCGCTCGTCGCTTCGGGTCTGCCGGCCAGCCAGGCCGTCCCCGCCGTCGTCGTCTACCGGTTCGTCAGCCTGTGGCTGCTGGCCGCCATCGGCGCGCTGTGCCTGGTGCTCGCCCCCCGGCCGGTGCACCCCCCGGAGAGCTGAGCGCCCCAGCCGAGACACCTGGTCAGGCCGTGACGCTGGGCAGTCGCGTCACGGATCCTCTGCGGTGCGGGGTGTCGGGCGGGGGGGCTGCCGGGGCTCAGGCGACGCGGCCCTCCAGCAGGCAGGTCGCGCCGGCGACGTGCGAGCTCGTCACCGTCAGGATCTGGCGGAGCTGCTCGAGCAGGCCGCAGTCCTCGTGCGGGACGGTCGCCAGCACCCGCTGCCGCGGCGGCAGGGACTCGTGGGCGAAGGCGGTGCGGACGAGCTCATCGCGGGTGTCGGGGGACAGCGACCGGGCAGCCACCCAGAAGCGGACCACCACCTGGGCGTCCTCGACGACCACGTCGGCCTGGGCCACGGTGACGCCGCCGCTGACAACGGTGACCTGGTCGGGACCCGTCCGCGTCACGGTGCCCGTGGGCAGCGCGCCGTCCGTGCCGACGGCGTCGGTCGCCCGGGTCCTCGGGTCGGTCCAGCGGTGCCGGTCGTGCTCGTGCTCGAGGTCCATACCAGCGACGATGCACGCTGCGCCGGGGGTACCGCGAGGGTCCGACGTCCCGCCCGAGCCGCCGTCCGTCCCGGCCACGCGCGACCCGCCCGTGGTCACCGGTGGACCAACGCTCGATCAGACCGGACCGGGCCTCGCGCCGACCGCCCGGCCACCGCCGCCGCAGGCACGGACGACGTGGGGGTCACCGGCACCATCAGCACCGAGCAGGGTGACCGCAGCAGCAGGGTCTCCGCTGTGGCGGTGGGCGGGGTCACGGCATGTGGGTCGGGGCGGCCCAGGACGAGCAGCTGGGCGCCCACGGCCGCCGCGAGCAGCAGCGAGGCCGCGCTCAGCGGGCGCACCTCCAGCTGGGTGCGCAACCGTGGACGGTCCCTCCGGACCTGCTCGACCCACTGCTCCACCAGGTTCCGCTCCGCGTCCAGGACCTCCGCCCGGGACCTGACGGTGCCCTCTTCACCGGGCCGGCCGGTACGACCGTCGTCGGGCAGCCGGGACGTGCGGCCGTGCAGCACGTGCAGCAGCGCCCCACGCCGGACGGCCTCGTCCGCAGCCAGGGCCAGCAGCGCCGCGGTGCCCGGGAGCCCGTCCAGACCGACGAGCACTGTCCCGGAAGGCCGGGGGGACCGCCGGTGCAGGAGCACCGGGGCGTGCGCCCGGTACGCCAGCGACCCCGGCACCAGCCCGAGGCCCGGGCTGCCGGTGTGCTCACCGAGCACCAGACGCTCGGCCCCCCACGACTCCTCCAGCAGGGCCCGCCCGGTCTCATCGCGGTGCAGCACCCCGGTCACCGGCACCCCGGGCAGCAGGCCCGCCAGTTCGCGTCGCAGGTCCTCCAGTTGGAGGGCCGCCGCGTGCAGCGCCACGCCGCCGCCGCGCTCGTCGACAGGGTCCTCGCTCGGCATCGACACGACCCGGACCAGCCGGAGCGGGGCCTGTCGCTGCCGCGCGGTGTGGGCCCCCTCGAAGGCCGCGGCCTCCGATCCCGACGACCCGTCCACCCCGACCACGACCGGCCGCGGGAGACCCGGCGACGGGACGGGTCGGGCGGGTCGGGTCCGGTCTGCGGTCATGGCCGCAGCGTCGTCCGGGGAGGTCCGTCAGACCCAGAGCCCTTCGACCTCTCCCGACCGTGGGCCGGGAGCAGCAGGCAACGGCGGGCGCGGGGCCGCTGGCGGACGGAGGGCGCCAGGCTGGGCCGGGACCTCCGTCGTCGGGACCGGGCCCCAGGACCCTGCGGCCCGGGCCGCCGCCGGGGCGACGGTGGAGGCGCACCCGCCCGACCCGACCCTGGAGCCGTCCGTGACCACCAGCCCTGCACCCACCGACGCCCGACACCCCAGCATCGCGTCCGACGACCGCGTGACCGACGACCCTGAGGCCGGCGGGTCCAGGCCCTTGCGCCCCCTCGTCGTGGTCGGCGTCGACGACTCCGCGGGCGCCCGGGCCGCGGTGGCCTGGGCGCTGCCCGAGGCCGTCGCCCGGGGGGCCGACGTGCAGCTGGTCGCGACGTTCCCGATCGACTACTACTGGGCGGCGCCGTACATGCTCGAGCCCACCCAGCTCGAGGAGATCCGCCGGGATGTCGCCCGGCGGGCGAGACGGGTGCTGGACGAGGTGGTCGCCGAACTGGTGGCCGCCGGGTCGCACGGGGTGGCTGAGCTGACCGTCGAGGTGCTGGTCGAGGCGGGCTCCCCTGCGCTGGAACTGGTCGAGCGGTCCCGGGGAGCGGCCCTGCTGGTGGTGGGCAGCCGGGGGCGGGGCGCGGTGCGCAGCCTGCTGCTGGGTTCGGTGGCGCTGCACTGCACCGGGCACGCGCACTGCCCCGTCGTCGTCGTCCCGGCCGGAGCTGTCCTCGCCGACCGCAGCGTCCGCAGCCGGGTGGTCGTCGGCGTGGACGGCTCACCGGTGTCGGCGGCCGGCCTGCTGGCCGCGATCGCGCAGGCGGGCCGCACCGACGCCGACGTCGAGGTCGTCGCGGCCTACGACAGCATCGACACCTGGACCCCGGAGTCCCTCCCGCCCCGATCGACGGCGGAGCTGCACGGGCTCGCCGTGGCGAGCGCCGAGCGGATGCTCACGGAGGTGCGGCAGGCGGCCGCCGAGCAGAACCTCCCCGAGGTGCCGCTGACCCTGACGGTGGTGGCCGGGCGCGCCGGCGGAGTGCTCGTCGACAGAGCCGCCGGGGCCCGGCTGCTGGTGGTGGGCACGCACGGCGCGGGTCAGCTGAAGGGCCTCGTGCTGGGATCGGTGGCACTGCACTGCGTGCTGCACGCGCCGTGCCCGGTGCTGCTGCAGCGCGAGGGCGACCCGGTGGGGGCCGGCCGCCCGCCGGTGGCGCACCTGACGGCCACGGTCCCGGCCTGACCGCAGCGCGTGGCCGCCCGTGCTCCGCACGGGTGGGTCGATGAGGCCGCCGACCCCACCGGGCCACCCGGGGTGGGAGGCTGTCCCCTGCAGGACGTGACAGTCGATGAGTGCAGGAGCAGGGCATGCCGCAGGGCTTCGTGAAGTGGTTCAACGCCGAGAAGGGGTTCGGTTTCATCGGACCCGACGACGGTGGTGAGGACGTCTTCGTGCACTTCTCGGCGATCGAGGAGACCGGGGGCTTCCGCAGCCTGGACGAGGGCGCCCGGGTCGACTACACCGCCAGCCCCGGCCAGCGCGGGCTGCAGGCCGACCGGGTGCACCTGCTCGGCGGCCCGCCGGTGGAGGTCGACAGGTCCCAGTCCCGGGAGGTCCGCCGCGACGACCGACGGGACGACCGTCGGGACGACCGCCGGGAGGAGCGCGCCCCGCGTCGCGAGGCCCCCCGTCGCGAGCCGGCCCGTGCGCCGCGGTCCTCCGGCGGTGGCGTCGAGGGCACCGTGCAGTTCTTCAACGCCGAGAAGGGCTTCGGCTTCATCACCCCCGACGACGGGGGCGACGACGTCTTCGTGCATTTCTCCGCGATCGCCGACGACGGCGGATACCGCAGCCTGGAGGAGGGCCAGCGGGTCCTCTTCGAGTCCGCGCAGGGCGACCGCGGGGTGCAGGCCACCCACGTGGAGCCGCTCGCCGGTGGTGGCGGTGGCGGCGGGTACGACGACCGGAGCGGTGCCGGCCAGGGCTCCGGCCTGCCGCAGGCCACCGTCCGGTTCTTCAACGGGGAGAAGGGCTTCGGCTTCCTGCAGCCCGACGACGGGGGCGACGACGTCTTCGTGCACTTCTCCGCGATCGCCGACACCGGCGGCTACCGCAGCCTGGAGGAGGGCCAGCGCGTGGAGTTCGAGGCGGCCCAGGGTGACCGTGGCCTGCAGGCCACCCACGTCGCGTACCTCGGCGGTGGCGGTGGCAGCGCCCAGGGAGGTGGCCAGCGCGGTCCCGCCGGCGGCGGCCGTCCGAGCGGCTCGGGCATGGTGCAGGGCACCGTCCGGTTCTTCAACGCCGACAAGGGCTTCGGCTTCGTCGAGCCCGACGACGGCAGCCGGGACGTGTTCGTGCACTTCTCCGTGATCGAGGACGACGGCGGCTACGGTGACCTGGCCGAGGGCCAGCGCGTGGAGTTCGCCGCCTCGCTGGGCGACCGTGGGCCGCAGGCCGACGTCGTCCGGCCGCTGGACTCCGCAGGCCCGCCGCCGCGGCACGACCCGGCCCGCCGCGAGGCCCGCCGGGACCCCTCGCGGGGTGCCGGTCGGCAGCAGCAGCGTCAGCCCAGTGCTCCCCGCACCGACCTGCCCCCGATCGAGGGCGGTCAGCAGGGCACCGTGAAGTGGTTCCACGGCGAGAAGGGCTTCGGCTTCATCGCCCCCGACGACGGCAGCGACGACGTGTTCGTGCACTTCTCGGCGATCGCCGACCGGGGTGGGTTCCGCGATCTGGAGGAGGGCCAGCGGGTGCAGTTCACCGCGACCCCGGCCGAACGCGGCCCGCAGGCCGACCAGGTCGAGCCGATCTGACCCAGCCCACCTCACCCAGAAAGCGTCCTTTCTGGGGTCCCCCCGGGACTCCAGAAAGGACGCTTTCTGGGGTTTCAGGCGTGCAACCGGACGTGCAGCTCGCGGACCCGCGCGGACAGTTCCTCGTCCGGGCCGTCGACCGGGATGCCCGGGGCGACGGCGGTGATCGGCAGGACGGCCACCGGGCCCGCGGGCACGCCCAGCTCGGTCAGCCACTGGGAGAGCTGCGCCGAGGAACTGGCGTAGACGATCCGGCCCAGCCCGACCCAGGCGTGCGCCGCCGAGCACATCGGGCAGTGCTCGCCCGAGGTGTAGACGGTGGCGCCCGGCCGGTCCTCGGGGGCCGTGTTCTCCGCCGCCCACCGGGCCAGCTCGAACTCCGGGTGCCGGGTGGCGTCGCCGCCGGCGATCCGGTTGCGGTCCTCGGCGAGCACGGTGCCGTCGGCGGCGACCAGCAGCGACCCGAACGGCTCGTCCCCGGCCGCCAACGCCTCGGCGGCCAGCTCGACGCAGCGGGTCAGGTGGGCGCGGTCGGTCTCGGTGAGGCTCACAGCGACACCACGGTCCCCTCGGTGGCGCTGCGGCGGGCGGCATCCAGCACGACAGCGGTGGCGACGGCGTCGCGGGCGGGCACCGGCACCGGTCCCGTGCCGCGCACCGCCGCTGCGAACGCCGGGTAGAACGTGTCCCACCGGCCTCGCTCGGTCGGCACGGTCTCGCCGTCCGGGCCGCCCCGGTGGACCCGGCCCCAGGCCGACTCCGGCTCGACACCCCACTGCTCGCCGAGCGAGGCGGGGGATCCGCCGGCCACCAGCACGTCCTCCTGACCGTCGATCCCGGCCACCACGTAGCTGCCGGTCGACCCGGTCACCCGGAACCGCGGGCCGGGGGCGCCCTGCCGCCAGCTACCGCCCAGCACCGACCGCCCGCCGTCGGTGTGGGTGAGCACCACCAGCACGTCGTCGTCCAGACCGCTGTCGCGCGACGACCAGTGCGCGGACACCGTGGCCACCGAGCCCAGCAGCACGAGCGACTGGTCGACCAGGTGGCTGCCGAAGTCGCGCAGCGTCCCGCCGCCGGCCGCCCCCGGGCCGTTCTCCGGGGCCAGCCGTTCGAACCGGGACTCGAACGTGGAGACCGTGCCGAGGGTGCCGGCGGCGACCAGCCGCTGCACGGTCAGGAAGTCCGAGTCCCAGCGCCGGTTCTGGTACGGCGACAGGGCCAGCCCGAGCTGCTCGGCCAGCTCCACCGAAGCCAGCGCGGCGTCGGCGTCCATCGCGAACGGCTTGTCGCAGACCACGGCCAGCCCCAGCTCGAGCGCCCGGTCGGTCAGCACGCTGTGCGTGTCGGCCGGGGTGGAGATCGCCACCGCCTCGGCGCCGGCGTCCCGGAGCGCTTCCAGGGAGTCGTACGTCGTGGCCCCCGGGTGCTCGGCGGTGACCTGCGCCCGGCGGTCGCCCGAGGTGGTCACCACCCCGAGGAACTCGACCTCCGGCGCGGCGGCGAGCAGGGGGGCGTGGAAGAAGCGGCCGCCGAAGCCGTAGCCGGCGAGACCGAAGCGGACCGGGGCGGAGCGAGCTGCGGGGTCGTCCATGGTCAGATCATCGCGTGCCCCCGGGCTCACGGGCTCGGCACACCGGCGCGGGCGAGGTCGGCGGTGACGGCCACGCCGTCGGCGGGGCCGAGCGGTTGCACCAGGACCGAGCACCGGGACCGGCGCAGGAGCGCCCGGGTGGTCGCGTGGAGCAGCGCCGGGCCCGGCCCGTCGGGCCGACCGACCACCACCACGGCGGCCGTGGCGGAGGCCTCGACGAGCATCGCCGCCGGCCCCCGGGAGGCAGTCACGGTCTCCATCCACAGCAGCGGGTGGGCCCGCCGCACCCGGGCCGCGACGCTGGTCACCCTGACCCGGTCCGCCTCGTCCGTGTCCCGACTGCCGTGCAGGGCCCAGAGTCCGCGGCCGGATCCCTCGGCCACCCGCGCGGCCACCTCGAGCAGGGCGCCGGTGGTCGGGCCGCCGTCGATGCCCACCACGACGACCCCGGGAGACGCGTCGGGGTCCGGGGGCAGGTCCCAGCCGACATCGCCCACCCGACCCGACCGGGTGACGGCGCGGTGGACCAGCACCGGACACCCGGCCTGCCGCGCCACCCCGGAGGCGACCGAACCCAGCATCGGACCCCCCGGCCAACTGTGCCCGTGCGCACCGACGACCAGCAGCGGGGCGACGACCGAGGCCATCGTCAGCACGGCGTCGGGGAGCCCGTCGACCAGCGACGACGTGACCCGGCACCCCGGGGCGCCGGCGGCGACCTCCGCGGCGATCCGGGACAGCTCCGCAGCCGCCGAGTGCTCGGCCGCGGCCCGGCCGGCCGCCCCCGCAGGCAGCCCCGGCACCCCGCCGGCCGGCCAGCCGAACGCGCGCACCAGCAGCAGCCCGGTACCGGCGAGCCCTGCCGCCCGCGCAGCCGCGTGTGCCGCGGCGACCGAGGGCGGCGAGCCGTCGACACCGCAGACGACGAGGGGGGGTGGGGCCGGCTTCACGGCACCGGACGGGACGATGGTGCGGGGGTTGTCCCTGGCCGGGACAGCTCGGGGCGGGGGAGCCCGGCCAGGCCGGCGAGCAGGTCGCCGCGGCTGACCACGCCCACCAGCACCCCGGCGAACACCACCGGCAGGCTGTGGCCGTGCTGGCGGACGAGCTGCGCGAGAGCGACCTCGGCGGAGGCGCCGGGGGAGATGACCTGTGCCGGGCTGTGCATCACCGCGCTCACCCCGGTCCCGGGCCGGTCGTGCACCCAGCAGCGGAGCACGTCGCCCTCGGAGACCGTGCCCACGACCCGGCGACGGGCGTCCAGCACGGGCAGGGCCGTCACCTGCCACCGGGTCAACTCCGCGGCGACGGTGCTCACCGGCACGTCGGGCCCGGTCGTGTGCACGTGCCGGGTCATGACGTCGTCGACGCGGACCGTGCGGAGGTCGACGGGTGCCTCTGTCGGGGTCGGTGTCACGGGGTCGAGCCTCCTGGGCGCCGCGGCGGACCGGGAGGGCCCGGCGCCCCCGAGGCCGGGGTCTGAGGTCCCGGGCCACCGGTGGCGCGGTCCAGCGAGCCTGGAAGCAGGACCTCCGACCCGGTCGGTCGGGTCCGGCGCGGCCTAGGGTTGGGAGGAGGAGCGCCCCGGCCCGGGGCGCGCCGACACCCGGGAGGCCCCGTGACCGCCGATCGACCGATCCGGGTCTTCCTGCTCGACGACCACGAGGTGGTCCGTCGCGGTGTGGCCGACGTGCTGGGCGGCGACCCCGGGATCACCGTGGTCGGCGAGGGCCGGACCGCGGCCGACGCGCTGGCCCGGGTGCCCGCGCTGCGCCCGGACGTCGCCGTCCTCGACGTCCGGTTGCCCGACGGCGACGGCGTGACCGTGTGCCGGGAACTCCGCTCGCTGCTGCCGGACCTGCGGGTCCTCATGCTGACCAGCTACAGCGACGACGAGGCGCTGTTCGGCGCGATCATGGCCGGCGCCTCGGGCTACCTGCTGAAGCAGATCCTCGGGCAGGACCTCGTCTCCGCGGTCCGCACGGTCGCCGCCGGTGGTTCACTCCTGGACCCTGCGGCGACCTCGGCCGTGCTCGAGCGGATGCGGCGCTCGCAGGAGCCAGCCGGGCCGGTGGCCGCGCTCAGCGAACAGGAACGCACCGTGCTGGAGCTCATCGGTGAGGGGCTGACGAACCGGCAGATCGGCGAGCGGATGTTCCTGGCGGAGAAGACGGTGAAGAACTACGTGTCGCACTTGCTGGCCAAGCTGGGCATGGAACGGCGTACCCAGGTCGCGATCCTGGCCACTGAGCTCAAGGCCCTGCCCGCGACCCGCTGAACGGGTCAGCCCAGCGGGCTGCTCCACCGCAGCAGGGTCCCCTCGCTGTCCGCAGTCACCACCAGCTCGCCACCCCGGGCCCGGGCCCGGGCCTCCAGGTTCCGGAGCCCGCTGCGGGCTGCCCCGGGGTCCATGCCGATCCCGTCGTCGGCCACCTCGAGCACCAACGTGTCGCTGACGTCGAGGGTGACGGTCACCGAGTGCGCTGCGGCGTGCCGGGCGGCGTTGCTGACCGCCTCCCGCACCACAGCCTCGAGATCGGCGGCCAGCGCCCCCCCGACCAGCGTGTCGACGGCGCCCTGGGTGCGGACGCTGGAGGTCAGCTCGCCGGCGGTCTCGGTCACCAGGTCCAGCAGTCGGCGCCGCAGGCTGGTCCGGGTGTCCTCGTCGTCGCTGGTGTGCAGGTCGAACACCGTCGTCCGGACGTCCCGGATGGTGCCGTCGAGCTGGCTGATGACCGCGGAGACCCGGTCCCGGCCGGGCCCCGCCGGGACCTGGGCGAGCACCGACTGCAGGCTGAGCCCGGCGGCGAACAGCCGTTGGATGACGTGGTCGTGCAGGTCCCGGGCGATCCGGTCCCGGTCGGCGTGCACGTCCAACTGGCGGGCCACCCGCTGCCGGGTCGCCATGTCCAGGGCCAGCGCGGTCTGGTCGGCCAGGGTCCGGACCAGGTCGGCGAGCCGGGGGTCGTAGGGCTCGGCGCCGGCGTACCGGGCGATCACCAGGACGGCGTCGTCACCGTCCGCGGCGTGCAAGGTGGTGATCAGCACCGGACCCCAGTCGACGTCGGAGGTGGGGCCGGTCCACCGCACCCCGCTCAGGTCGACGGCCACCACGTCCCGGCTGTCGGCAGCCGCCAAGGCCGCGACGACCGGCGAGGTGGCGGCGGTCAACGGCACGCCGACCAGGTCGTCCAGGCCCGGGCCGCTCTGCGCGCGGGCCGACCAGGTGCCCAGCTCGTCGACGGGGGCGATCAGGTAGGCGGCGTCGGACCCGGTCAGCAGCCTGACCTGCCCGGCGATGAGCCCGAGCACCTCATCGGGGGCCGTACCGCCCAGGAGTGACTCCCGGACGTCGGCGACCGCCGCCGTCCACCGCTGGCGCTCCTGCTCGTCGGCCAGCCGGCGGGCGTTGTCCACCGCGATCCCGGCCGCTCCGGCCAGGGCGCCGACCAGGGCCTCGTCCTCGGCGGTGAACTCACCCCCGCGCTTCTCGGTCAGGTAGAGGTTGCCGTAGACCTCGCCGCGGATCTGGATGGGGACGCCGAGGAAGGACCGCATCGCGGGGTGGCCCGGGGGGAAGCCGACGGACGCCGGGTGCAGGCTCAGGTCGACGATGCGCAGCGGGGCGGGGTCCCGGATCAGCTGGCCCAGCACCCCGAGGCCCTCGGGCAACCCGCCCATCCGGGCCGCGTCGGCCGGGCTGATCCCCACGTACACGAAGCGGGACAGCCCGCCGCCGTCGGGCCGCAGCACCCCGACGGCGCCGTACCGGGCATCGACCAGGTCGGTCGCCACCTCGACGATCCGGCGGAGGGTGTCGTCGAGGTCGAAGCCGGTCTGCACGCTCAGGAAGGCGTCCAGCAGGCCCTGCACCCGGTCCTGGGTGCGGGCCAGCCGCACGAGCCGGTCCTGCAGCTCCACCAGCAGGTCGTCCGAGCGCGGCACGGGGCGGTGCTGGTGGGGCACGGGGCGACCTCTCGGAGACGTGCCCGGGCGGTGCCGGGCGGGCTGGTGCTCCCGCTGAGTTGCAGCGTGTCAGTACCGCCTGGCGAGTGGAAGCCCGGGGGAGCTGCTCGGGGCCCGGCATCCCGCCCGACGTCCGGCCCCCACCGCCAGGGCGACCCGGGGGCTCAACAGGGCAGGTCGTGGTCCAGGGGGCGGCCCCCACGCGGCACCACGTACTGGCTCAAGACGACGTCGCCGCCGGCCACCAACGGCGCGTCCTCGCAGTGCAGCCGGGCTTCGGCCCAGGAGGTCGCCCCGGCCAGCCAGCTGTCCAGCCCGGACAGCGAGCTGCCTGGCGGGACCCAGCCGACGATCTGCTGCCACTGCTGGCTCGTGGAGTAGAGCCCGACCCGGGCACCGGTGGTGGCCAGGTACTCGGTCATGCCCTCCAGCGTCGCCCGGTTGTTCGCCAGCGCCGCGGCCGACCCGGACTGCCAGGTGTTCGTCGTCTCGACGTCCAGCCACCAGACCAGCTCGGCGGGGACGACGTCGACCCGGGCGGCCCGCGCGGTGGGCAACAGGAAGCCGTGGATGTCGACCGAGGCCCGGGTCTGGCCGTAGACCCAGGAGCAGGCCACGTCGTTCGCGCCGGTGCACGGGCCGTAGGGGGTGTCCCCGCTGCGCGGCCAGGTGCTGACCAGGTCCTGCCGGTGCCCGGGGTTCGCGGTGTTGACGTAGACCTGCAGCACCGGGTGGTCGAGGGCGGCGCCCGAGGACCCGGCGGCCCAGACCAGCTGCTCGGCCAGACACGGGTTGACCGTCGTCGCCACCCCGCCGTTGACGCCGACGACGCCGAAGTCCTGACCGGTGGGCAGCGGGGTGTCGCACTGCGGGTAGGAGACGTCGAAGCCCAGGTCGACGCCGCCGGAGGGGTCGGTCTCGGGCGCGGTCCCAGGTGCAGCCGAGGCGACGCCGGGCAGCAGCGCCAGGGCAGCTGTCGCCGCCAGCAGCGTCACGGTCCGTCGGAGTCCCCCCACGGGCGGGACGGTACCTGCGCCCGCGTGCCGGACGCGCGGACGACGTCGTCTCGCCGGGACCCGGTCAGCCGTTCAGATCTGGTGGGTCCGCGCGACTCCGGTCCGGCTGTGCGTCCACCCAGCAGACAGACCGCTGAGCTGGCCTTTCGTGCCGAGCCACCCGATCGGATGGGTTGGCTTCCTCACCCATCCGGCTGCCCCACCCGGGGCGAAGGCCCTGTGTCCTCGCACCGGGGACGGACCGATCCTGGGAGTGACCATGAACCTCAAGAACATCGCAGTGAAGCGCACGATGGTGACCGCGATCGCGCTGAGCGCCGCGTTCGGCCTGGCTGCCTGCGGCACCGACTCCGGCACCGAGACCGCGTCCTCGACCTCCTCGTCGGCCTCGACCTCGAGCACCGTGACCAACCCCGAGCCCGCGGCCGTCGTGCCCGCCATCTCCGGTGGCGACACCTCCGTCGCGCTGGACCAGGGCTTCCTCGACGCCCTCACCGGCCTCGGCGTGACCCCCGGCGTCACCGGCACCGCGACGCTGGCCGACGGTGCGGTGGACTTCCCGATCACCGGTGGCACGGTGACCCTCTACGACAAGGACTCCGGCTACCGGCCCTTCGTCCAGGGCGTGATCTTCCACCAGGGTTCGGGTCTGTCGCTGACCGCCGGTGAGACCACCGTCGAGCTGAGCAACTTCGTCGTCGACCCGGGCAAGCCCGCCCGCCTGTTCGGTGATGTCAGCGTCAACGGCGAGCTCGCCGTCCCCTCGGCCCCGCTGTTCGACCTCAACGGCTCCACGCTGAAGCCGGTCACCAGGGACGCCGAGGGCAACGCCGTCCTCGCGGGCACCACGGTCGAGCTGTCGCCCGAGGCTGCCGACCTGCTGAACACCACCTTCGGCGTCACCGCGATCCCGGCCAACCTGGTCATCGGCATCGCCACCATCACGGTCGCCACCTCCTGAGCACCCCGCCCGTCCCGCCAGGGGCGCTCGCCGGCAGCCGTCGGTGAGCGCCCCTGCGGCGTCTCGGTCAGCAGGCCAGCGGTTCCTCGTCCGCGGCCCCCCGACCGTGAACGGCGTTGTAGGACCCGGCTACCTCGCGAACCCCGGCCGCGCCCGCGGTCAGGCCGTCCAGGTCACCGGCAGCCTCTTGACCCCGCGCTGGAAGCTCGACCGCAGCAGCGCCGGCTCACCGGTGAGCTCCAGGGTGCGGGTCCGGCCCAGCAGCTGACCGAAGAGCGCCCGCATCTGCACCCGGGCCAACTGGGCGCCCAGGCAGAAGTGCGGGCCGTGCCCGAACGACAGGTGCGGGTTGGGGGAGCGGCGGAGGTCGAAGACGTCCGGGTCGGTGAAGACGGCGGGGTCCCGGTTGGCCGAGGTGAAGGAGACGACGATCTTGTCGCCCGCCGCGATGTGCTGCCCGCCGAGTTCGACGTCCCGGGTGGCGGTGCGTCGGAAGACCATCACCGGCGTCCACCAGCGGAGCATCTCCTCCACGGCGCCGGGTAGCAGGCCGGGGTCCGCACGCAGCTCGGCCAGCGCGGTCGGGTGCTGCAGCAGGGCGATCAGCCCACCGGGCAGGCCGTTGCGCAGCGTCTCGTTCCCGGCGACGGCGAACAGCCAGAACATCGACTCGAACTCGACATCGCTGACCTGGCCGGCGTCGCCGTCGACCTGGGCCAGCAGCAGGCTCATCACGTCGGTGCCCGGGTGGGCGCGCTTGTGCTCGGCCAGCAGCCGGGCGTAGGCGTAGAGGTCGGGCATGCCGTCCCGGGTGCGCGGGTCGGGCATCCGGCCCGCCGCGTCGGGCTGCGGGCGGACCCGCAGCGCCTGCCGGGCGAGCTCGGTGCCGGTGCTGCCGTCGAAGTGCGCCGAGGTGGCGTAGTCCGGGTCCTGCCAGCCGATGACCCGGTTGGACCAGTCGTACATCAGCCAGCGGTCCTCGGCGGGCACGCCGAGCACCTCGGCCAGGGTGAGCAGCGGCAGGTCCGCGGCGACGTCCCGGGCGACGTCCACTGTCGACGGACCGGCCAGCACCCGGTCGACCAGGCCGGCCGCGTGGCCCTCGATCGCCGCCGTCAGCGCGGCCACCGCGCGCGGGGTGAAGCTCCTGGTGAGCAGCCGGCGCAGCCGGGCGTGGTCCGGCGGGTCGGTGTTGAGCATCATCCGGCGGGCGAACGGCAGGTCGGCGGCGTCCCGGACCTGGGTGCCGCCCAACCAGGAGGAGAACGTGCCGGCCTCCTGCAGCACCCGTTCGACGTCGGCGTGCCGGAGCACCAGCCAGAACCCCGGGCCGGCCGGCTGGCCGTGCAGCGCGGGTTCCTCGACCAAGACGACGGGGTCCTCGGCGCGCAGCCGGGCCAGTGCCTCCAGGGGCGGGCCGGTCTCGTAGGTCGCCGGGTCCAGCACGGCTCGGGTGTCGGCGTCGCGCTGGGCGGTCTGCTGTGCGGGGGCGTGCGTCACACGAGGACCCTGACCCATCCGGGCGGGCGACGTCGACCCCCGGGAACAGACAAAGAAATTGAACACTTGACTAAACTGCGGGCCGCCGCCACCCGGTGGTCCAACGACCGTGGGAGGTCCACCGTGCACATCGGCGTCGACAGCTTCGTGGCAGCAGTCACCGACCCGTCAACGGGTGCGGAGGTCGGCCCCGCGCAGCGGATGTCGGACCTGCTCGAGGAGATCGCCCTGGCCGACCAGGTCGGGCTGTACTCCTTCGGCATCGGTGAGCACCACCGGCCCGAGTACTACGATTCGGCGCCGGCCGTCATCTTGGCCGCCGCCGCGGCCCGCACGGAGAAGATCCGGCTGGGCAGCGCGGTCACCGTGCTGTCGGCAGCAGACCCGGTCCGGGTGTTCCAGCAGTTCGCCACCCTGGACCTGCTGTCCGGCGGGCGCACCGACCTCGTCGTCGGGCGGGGCTCCTTCACCGAGGCGTTCCCGCTGTTCGGCCTCGAGCTCGCCGACTACGACTCGCTGTTCACCGAGAAGCTCGAGCTGCTGCTGCAGATCCGGGACTCGGAGAAGGTCACCTGGTCGGGCCGGCACCGCCCGGCGCTGCGCGGGCAGGGCGTCTACCCGCGCCCGGCGCAGGCCGAGCTGCCCATCTGGGTCGGCGTCGGGGGGAGCCCGGAGTCCTTCGCGCGGGCCGGCCTGCTCGGCCTGCCGCTGATGATCGCCATCATCGGAGGCGAACCCCGGCAGTTCGCCCCGCTCGTGGACCTCTACCGCCGGGCCGGTGCCCAGGCCGGGCACGCCCCGGAGAAGCTCAAGGTCGGCATCCACGTCTTCGGCTACGTCGCGGAGAGCACCCAGGCCGCGGCCGACACGATCTACCCGGGCTGGAACGAGATGTTCACCACGATCAGCCGGGAGCGCGGTTTCCGGCAGCCCAGCCGGGCCCAGTTCGACGCGACGTCCGGCCAGGACGGGGCGTTCTTCATGGGCGACCCGCAGACCGTGGCCGACAAGATCGAGCGGGTGTCCGAGCAGCTCGGCGGGGTCGACCGGCTCTCGCTGCAGATGACCAACCCGCGGCTGGCGCACTCGGACCTGCTGCGCGGCATCGAGCTGCTGGGCACCGAGGTGGCACCGAAGGTCGCCGCGCTCTGATATGGGTGCTCCGACCTGGGTGCTCCGACCTGGGTGCTGGGACCCCGGCGCTGGGACGCAGTCGCTCGCTGGATGCATCCAGGTACCGGCCACGGGCGCTGTGGGTCGGCGGCGCCCGGCCGCTCGTCCCGGGGGGTACTGCTGCAGACGGCAGGACCCGTGGGTGCACCCGGCCGGTCAGGGGACGGGACGGACCCGGGGCAGCCGCAGTGCGGCGACCAACCCGGCGGCGAGCACCACCGCGGTCACCCCGAAGGCCACCTGGAAGGAGAACCGGTCGGTGAGGTACCCCGCCGCCAGCGGCCCGATGATGCCGCCCAGGTCCGAGGCCATCTGGAAGACCGCGACCACCCGGCCGCCGCGGGCCGGGCTGACATCGGCGACCAGTGCGGCCGGGGTGCTGGCCAACAGCGAGGCGGCGAGGCCGAAGACCGCCATCGAGACCAGGAAGACCAGCGTCGAGGGTGGCCCGGCCAGCAGGGCCACCGAGCCGGTGGCCAGGGCCGCGCCGAGCACCAGCGAGGGACGCCGACCCCAGCCGTCGACCAGCCGGCCCGACCGCAGCAGCCCCAGCGCCTGGGCCAGCGAGCCGACCAGCAGTCCGGCCCCGGCCCAGGCCACGGTGCGGCCCAGCTCCTCGGTCACGTACAGCGGGACGAGTGAGTTGCGGACGCCGAAGAGCATCCAGCCCACCCCGAGGTTGGCGACCAGGGCGGCCACGTACGCCCGGGTGCGGAACGCCGCGGCCAAGCTCATCGGCGGGAGGGCGGGGGTGGGTGCGGCAGCCGGGTCCGGGGCGGCGCCGGTGACCACCGGCGTGCGCAGCAGGACCACCGCCACGCCGCCGGCGACCAGCAGGAAGCCGGCGTAGAGGAAGAACGGCAACCGGGGTGAGAGCTCGGCGAGCAACCCGCCGGCCGCGGGGCCGGCGATCCCACCGAGGATGAACCCGCCCTGGAAGGTCGCCGCGGCCCGCCCGCGGTGCTGGGCAGGGGCCACCCGCAGCAGCAGCGACAGCGCGGAGACGGTGAACATCGCGCTGCCCACCCCGCCGGCGGAGCGCAACATCAGGAACCAGCCGAAGGACGGTGCCAGCCCGGCCGCTCCGGTCGAGAGGGCGACGATCACCAGCCCGGTGGCCAGCACCCGCCGCTCCCCGAACCTCTCGACCAGGGATCCGCCCCCGAACGCCGAGACGAAGCGGAAGAAGGCGAACGAGCTGATCGCCAGTCCGACCGCGGTGGTCCCGACGCCGAAGGACCGGGCGTAGAGCGGGATCGCCGGTGCGACGATGCCGAACCCGAGGGCGACGACGAAGGCGATGACAGCGAGGACCCGGACCTCCCGGGGGATGTCCCGCCGAGCAGGTGGTGGCACGCCCCGGATCGTCGCACGGACGGTGCAGCTGCCCGGCCCTGCCGTCAGGCCTGCAGCAGCCGGTCCCGCCGCACGGTAATCGCGGGCCGACGGGGGTCGCCCGAGGCCAGCAGCTCCAGCAGCCGCTCGTGCAGCGTGAGGTCGTCCGCGCCGACCGGGGACACCGCCAGGCGGTGCAGCAGGTCGGCGTCGTCGGTGTCCAGGACGGCGCGGCGCAGACCGGCGGCCAGCTCGTCCCGCAGGTCCCGGACCAGCGGGGCCTCCGAGCGGGGGAGCAGCACACCGGGGGAGGCGGCGAGCGCGTCGGCGATCCGACCGTCGGTCAGCGCCTGCCGGGCGGTGACGACGTCGCTGTCCACGGTCGCCGACACCCGGTAGGGCCGGGTGAGCAGCAGGTCGGCTCCCACCAGGCCGCGCAGCCGGTGCACCTCGCCGCGCACGGTGGTCTGATTGCCCGCGTCCCCGTAGAGCAGGTGGGCCAGCTGCCCGCCGGTCAGCCCGTCGGGGTGTACGACCAGGGCGGTGAGCACCTCGGCCGGGCGCAGTGTCAGGGCCAGTGGTCGGCCGTCCAGGGTGGCTCGCGGTGGGCCGTCGCCGAGGAACCGAAGGGTCAGCGCGGGAGCGTTCGAGGGGGCCGGGGCTCGCCGGACCGGCGCGGTCGGGGAGCGCAGCAACCAGCCCTCGGTCAGCTCCTCCAGGACGACCTCGGCTCCGTTGTCCAGCAGCATGCGGTCCGACCCCGCCGCCGATCCGCCGTGCAGGCCGTCGGCCAGCGTGACCCGGTCGGGCCACCAGCCGTAGGGCTGACCAGCCAGCAGCCGCCCGGTCCGGGTCACCAGCGCACCGGACTCGGTCGGTCCCAGTCGGGTCAGGTAGGCCATGTTCTCCATCCGCAGCCGCTCGTCGGCGATCGCCATCCGCACCCGGAGGTGGTGCTCGGCGAGCTGCGCGGCGGCCGCGACCAGCTGGACCAGGGCGGGGTGCACGGTGTGCAGGGGACCGCTGACGTCCACGGCACCCAGCATCGCGCCGGTGTCCGGGTCGTGCACCGGGGCGGCCACACAGGTCCAGGAGTGGTACGTGCGCACGAGGTGCTCTGCGGAGTGGATCTGGACGGGTCGACCGACGGCAAGTGCGGTGCCCATGGCGTTGGTCCCGATCGCCTGCTCGCTCCAGTTCGTGCCCGGGCGCAGGCCCACGCCGTCCGCGGTCGCCAGCAGCTTGGCCGCGCCGTCGCGCCACAGCACGTTGCCCGCGACGTCGGTCACCAGCATCACGTGCATGGCCTCGTCGGCGATGCTGGCCAGCGTGCCCCGCAGCAGGGGCAGCACCTCGGCGAGTGGGTGGGCTTCCCGGGCGGCGCTCAGCTGGGCCTGGTCGTAGACCACCGGCGGGGTGCGGTGCTCGGGGTCCACGTGCGCGGCCAGGCTGCGCCGCCAGGAGGCCGAGACGACCCCGCGGGGCCGAGGGCCCCGCGGGTCGTCGGACAGCACCCGGTCGAAGATCCCCTCGAGCACCTTCGCGTGCGCCACGGCGTCGTCGTCGGGTCGCACGGATCCGGGCACGCCGTCGGCGTGCGCACCGTCGGCCACCGGGTTGACCGCGGCTGCAGACCGCACGCGGCGCCCGTCGGACCGTGCTCCCGACATCCCACCCCCGGGTGGCTCGTCGTCCCCCACCGTCGGGGGCCGCCCCCGGATCATCGGCTGCCAGGACAGGCCCGGCAAGGCCCCAGCGCGCGCGTCGTGGACACGGCGTCCCCCCGCGTGACAGGTCAGTCCGGGAGTGCCGCGACCGCTGCCGTCGCGACGGCCACGTCCTGGGCCACCGACCCAGCACTCACCCCGACCGCGCCGACCAGGAGGCCGTCCCGGACGAGCGGGATGCCCCCGCCGAAGGTGACCAGCCCGCCGGCGGTCGCGCCGAGGCCGAACAGCTCGGCGCCGGGCTGCACCAGGGGGCTCAGTGCCTCGGTCGGGGCCTCCATCAGCACCGAGGTGACTGCCTTGCGGGTGGAGATGTCGATGCTGGCCTTGATTGCACCGTCCATCCGGGCGAAGGCGACCAGGTGACCGCCATCGTCGACGACGGCGATGTTCATCGGCTGGCCGATGGCGACCGCCTCGGCGATGCCGGCGTCGAGCACGGCGCGGGCAGCGGTGTGGGTCAGGGATGCACTCATGGCGTGCATCACACCGTCTCCGGGCCCGGTCCACCACCCCCTGGACCCGGGCAACGAACGTGCAACGTGGTGCGGGTCACACTGCGAGCGAGTCCGGTCCGCCGATCCCCAGGAGCGTCCCCCCGTGAGCAGCCCGCGATGACCGCAGCCTCGACCGCACCCCTCACCGCCGCCGACTACCCGCTGTCCATCAACCGCCCGGAGCTGCTCCGCACTCCCACCGGCAAGCCCGTCACCGCGCTCACCATGGACGCCGTCGTCTCCGGCGAGCTGACCGCCGAGGACCTCCGGATCGCCCCGGAGACCCTGGAGCTGCAGGCCCAGCTCGCCGAGTCCGCCGGACGCCCGCAGCTCGCCGCGAACTTCCGGCGGGCGGCAGAGATGACCGCGATCCCGGACGCCGAGGTGCTGCAGATGTACAACGCGCTGCGCCCGAGGGCCTCCACCGAGGCCCAGCTGCTGGCGATGGCCGACCGACTGGAGTCCACGTACTCGGCTCCGGTGAACGCGGCGCTGGTCCGCGAGGCCGCCGAGGTCTACGGCCGGCGCCGGCTGCTGGCCGACGCAGACACCGACGGCGGCCCGGAGCCCGCCGGTACATCCGACAGTGCCGTGACCCCGGCCGTCGCCACCGACGAGGAGACCCGCTCATGACCGCCGTCGCCCCCCGCCCCGCCGCGCAGACCAGGCACTCACTGCGCACCGAGATCCTCGAGAACCGCCCGGTCAACCTCGACGGGTTCGTCGAGGAGTGGCCCGAGAAGGGCCTGGTCGCGATGGAGAGCGACTTCGACCCGCAGCCCAGCGTCCGGGTCCAGGACGGCCGGATCGTGGAGATGGACGGCCGGGAGCGCGCCGACTTCGACTTCATGGACAGCTTCATCGCCGACCACGCCCTTGACGTGAGCAGCGCGGAGGCCTCCGTCGGGCTCCCCTCGGCGCAGATCGCCCGGATGATCATCGACCCGGGGGTGTCCCGCTCCGAGGTCCTCGCCGTCACCCGAGGGCTCACGCCGGCCAAGGTCCTCGACGTCGTCAAGTTGATGAACGTCGTGGAGATCATGCAGGGCATGCAGAAGATGCGGGCCCGGCGGACGCCGGCCAACCAGGCGCACTCGACCAGCGCCCGGGACAACCCGCTGCAGGTCGCGGTGGACGCCGCCGAAGGCGCGCTCCGCGGGTTCGCCGAGCTGGAGACCACCTTGGGCGTGCTGCGGTACGCCCCCCTGGTGGCCATCGCACTGCAGGTCGGTGGGCAGGTCGGTCGGGGCGGCGTGCTCACCCAGTGCGCGCTGGAGGAGGCCACCGAGCTCGAACTGGGGATGCGCGGGATCACCGCCTACGCCGAGACGATCTCGGTCTACGGCACCGAATCGGTCTTCGTGGACGGCGATGACACCCCATGGTCCAAGACGTTCCTGGCCTCGGCCTACGCCTCCCGCGGGATCAAGATGCGGTTCACCTCCGGCACCGGCTCGGAGGTGCAGATGGGCAACGCTGAGGGCCGCTCGATGCTCTACCTGGAGATCCGCTGCATCCTGATGGCCAAGGGCGCCGGGGTGCAGGGCCTGCAGAACGGCTCGATCAGCTGCATCGGTGTGCCCGGTGCGGTGCCGGGCGGGATCCGGGCGGTCGCCGCGGAGAACCTGGTCGCCTCGATGATGGACCTGGAGTGTGCGTCGGGGAACGACCAGTCCTTCTCGCACTCCTCGATGCGCCGGACCGCCCGGATGATGCCGCAGCTGCTGCCGGGCACCGACTTCGTCTGCTCGGGGTTCTCCGGGGTGCCCAACCAGGACAACATGTTCGCCGGCTCGAACTTCGACACCGACGACTACGACGACTGGAACACCATCCAGCGCGACCTCCAGGTCGACGGCGGTCTCCGGCACGTCCGCGAGCCCGAGGTCCTCGCCGTCCGGGCGAAGGCGGCCCGCGCGCTGCAGGCGCTCTTCCTCCAGCTGGAGCTGCCGACGATCACCGATGCCGAGGTCGAGGCAGCCACCTACGCCAACAGCTCCAACGACTACCCGTTCCGCGACGTGCTGGCCGACCTCACCGGCGCTCAGTCGGTGATGGACCGGGGCATCACCGGGCTGGACCTGGTGCGCGGGCTGGAGGCCTCGGGCTTCCACGACGTCGCGGAGAACCTGCTCTCGGTGCTGCGGCAGCGGGTCTCGGGGGACCTGCTGCAGACCTCGGCGATCCTCACCGCGGACTTCGTGCCGCTCTCGGCGATCAACGACGCGAACGACTACGCCGGACCGGGCACCGGTTACCGGCTCGAGGGTGAACGCTGGGAGCAGCTCAAGCAGCTGCGCCACGTCACCTCCGCGACCAACCCCGAGACCGAGGTGGGCTGACCATGACGTCGCTCGAGACACCGCAGCGCACGCTGACCCTCACCGAGACGGGCCCGGCCCGCCGCGGTACCCGGCCCGACGAGGTGGTGATCGCGCTGTCCCCGGCCTTCGGCGAGACCTTCACCCAGACCATCGTCGGCGTCCCGCACGCCGAGGTGCTCCGCCAGCTGATGGCCGGCATCGAGGAGCAGGGCGTGGCGGTGCGGATCATTCGTGTCTGGGCCACGGCCGACCTGGCGGCCATCTCGCACGTGGCGGCCAAGCTGTCCGGCTCGGGCATCTCGGTGGGCATGCTGTCCCGCGGGACGACGATGATCCACCAGAAGGACCTGGCCCGGCTGTCCAACCTGGAGCTCTTCCCGCAGTCCCCGCTGCTGGACGCCGAGGTGTTCCGGTCCATCGGCTCGAACGCCGCGCAGTACGCCAAGGGCGAGTCCCCGCAACCGGTGCCCACCCGCAACGACCAGATGGCCCGCCCGCGCTGGCAGGCCAAAGCCGCGCTGCTGCACCTGAAGGAGTTCGAGTGCATCCGGGCCGGGGTCGGACCGGTGGAGCTCGAGGCCACGATCGAGCGCGCCGAGGGGTGACCGCCGGCGACCGCCTCGTCGTCGGCGTCGACATCGGCAACAGCACCACCGAGGTCTGCCTCGCGGTGCTGGGTGCCGATGGCGGGGTGCGGTACCTGGGCACCGCGCTGACCCGGACCACCGGCGTGAAGGGCACCCCGGCATCGACCGAGGGTGCTCTCACGGCGGTCCGCCGGGCGCTGTCCGATGTCCGGCGTCGGCCCGAGGAGCTCGACGTCGTGCTGCTCAACGAGGCCACCCCGGTGATCAGCGGACTGGCCATGGAGACGATCACCGAGACGGTGATCACCGAGTCCACGATGATCGGGCACAACCCGGCGACCCCCGGGGGCCTCGGTCTCGGGGTGGGCACCACGGTGTCGGTCGCTGACCTCGCCGAGCACCCGGTCGACGAGCCGGCCGTCGTGGTCGTCCCGCCCGGGTGGGACTTCGACGACGTGGCTGCCGCGGTGAACGCCGCGGTCCGCCGAGGGCTGCCGGTGGTCGCGGCGGTACTCGCCGGGGACGACGCCGTGCTGGTCAGCAACCGGCTCGACACCCCCGTGCCGGTGGTCGACGAGGTGTCCGCCGTGGAGAAGGTGCCGCTGGGCATGCGCGCCGCGGTGGAGGTCGCCGGGCCGGGCCGGACCATCCGGACGCTGAGCAACACCTACGGCATCGCCACCGTGTTCGACCTGGACCCCGATCAGACCCGGCAGGTGTCCCCGGTCGCCCGGGCGCTCACCGGCAACCGGTCCGCCGTCGTCGTCCGGACACCGGCGGGTGACGTCACGGACCGGCGGATCCCGGTCGGCGTCCTGGAGCTGCGCGGCGCCGGACGGACGGTGAAGGTCGACGTGGACGCCGGCGCCGAGGCGATCATGGAGGCCCTGGCCCGGGTGCAGCCGCTGGAGGACGCGCACGGGGAGCCGGGCACGCACGTGGGCGGGATGCTGGCCGCCGTCCGGGACACCATGGCCGACACCATGGACGACGGCGAGGGCGTGGACCCGGGGGACATCGCCATCCGGGACGTGCTGGCGGTGGACACCTTCGTGCCCGCCGAGGTGCGCGGCGGACTGGCCGGGGAGATCGCCCTGGAGAACGCCGTCGGGCTGGCGGCGATGGTGCGCACCAGCCGCAGCCGGATGAAGGCCGTCGCCGACCGGGTGGCCGGTGCGCTGGCCGCGACCACCGAGATCGGTGGGGTGGAGGGCGAGATGGCCGCGCTCGGTGCGCTCACCACGCCCGGGGTGCGGGCGCCCGTCGTGGTGGTCGACCTGGGGGGCGGATCCACCGACGCAGCGCTGCTCACCGCCGAGGGCACCTCGACGGCGGTGCACGTGGCCGGTGCGGGGGAGCTGGTCACCAAATTGATCGACTCGGAGCTGGCGCTGGAGGACCGCGAGGTCGCCGAGCTGGTCAAGCGCTGGCCACTGGCCAAGGTGGAGAGCTTCTTCCACGTCCGGCACGAGGACGGCACGGTGCAGTTCTTCGACGAGCCGCTTCCGCCGCACGTCTTTGCCCGGGTGGTCGTGCTCACCGAGGAGGGCCCGATCCCGATCGGTACCAGGCACACCCTCGACCACGTCCGTCGGGTGCGCCGGGAGGCCAAACGACGGGTGTTCGTGGTGAACACGCTGCGGGCGCTGCGCCAGGTCGCCCCGGGCGGGGAGCTGCGGCAGCTGGACTTCGTGGTGCTGCTGGGCGGGTCGGCGTTGGACTTCGAGATCCCGGACCTGATCGCCGATGCCCTCGCCGGGCACGGTGTGGTCTGCGGCACCGGCAACGTGCAGGGAGACCAGGGGCCGCGGAACGCCGTCGCCACCGGGCTGGTGGCTGCGTTCGCCGCCCGACCGTCGTGAGCCCACGACCGCGGGAGGAGCCGGTGGAGAAGCCGGCGATCGTTCTTCACCACGCGCGGTGCGCGCCTGCGGCGGTGCTGCGCGAGGTCGCCGCCGGCGCGGAGGAGGAGGGCGTGCCGCTGCGCGTGCAAGCCGTCAGCGGGGACGGCGAGGTGGAACTCGGGCACACGGCGGCCCTGGACTCCCGGCTCTCGGTCGGGGTCGGGGTGTCCGCCGCAGGCGGGGTGGCTGTGCACCACGCCCAGCTCCCGGCCGACCGGCCCGCGCTCTCCGTGCCCGACGGCGAGGCCCCGGACTGGCGGCGGGCCGGCCGGGTCGCCGCTCGAGTGGTGACTGGTCTGCCGCTGGTCTGAGGAGGAACGGCCGCTGTGGACGTCCTCACCGCCGGTGATCTGCGTGGAGGCACCGGGTGGGTGAGAGTCGTGATTGCTCGGGCCTCCAACGGCGCCGGTCCGCCGCTGCGCCGCGGGCTCGGTTCCCGGCGACGGTAGCTTCGGGCCGCGCGTGTTTCCGCGGAAACACGCGTCTGCGAGTGGTCTGTCACGTGTGCCGCACGACGGCCGTCTGTGGTAGTTCCTTTCGGACGGGTCCATCGGGACGACAGGAGAAGCCGCAGGTCAGGGTCAAGTGGCCAGCGGACCTGTCCAAGTAGACGTCCGTCTCCAGCACGGGTCCAGCTGTGTCGCCGCTACAGCCGCAGCAAGCCGGCGTTGGTGGGGGAGAACCCGCAGGCGGCAAAGTAGAACGGACGTAGCTCGTCCTCGAAGTCGACGTGGAGCCACTCGCATCCGGCGTGCGTGGCCCCGTCAGCTGCGCGGGCTACAAGTTGCTGTCCCACACCCTGATGACGGGTCTTCTGGTCGACCATGAGGTCCTGGATCCAGGCATGAACCAGCCCGTCCCAGAGGACGTTCACGAAGCCAATGAGGCGGCCTTCGCGGCCTCGAGCGGTCGACCAGCCAAGGCTGTGATCTGCGGTCAGCTGCTGCCAGTCCCACTCGATGTCGCTGAAGACACGCGTCCCAAAGGCCTGGGCGTGCAGTGCGTTGACTTCCTGGCTGGTGAACGGGCCGCGCCAGTCGTACGTAATAGTCACGGGCGGACGCTAGAGGGCCGCCCGGCCCAACCGCCACGTCATTGTCAGGACGTCCCAGGTGGCGGTCCCCACTGGACCATGCGTCAGGTGACGGGCGCTGCCGTTGCGGGCCAGGTCATACCGTCGGCGTCCGTCCACCGGTTAGCTGACGACTTGCCGGCGGGCTCCGGGAGAGTCATTGGGTCAAGTCCGCTGGCGTGGTGTGCGACGGCTGCTGCGTGATCATTCTGTCTGGTCAGGCGCTGAGGGATGGGGGTCTCGGGGGCCGTGGCGGTCCAGCACGCCAAGCTCCCCGCCGACCGGCCGGC
>JBBSVA010000034.1:0-31067 GCA_038233915.1 Mycobacteriales bacterium
CCGAACATGCTGCTCGACGACGGCGGCGACGCCACCCTGCTGGTCCACCTGGGCACCCGCTTCGAGGCCGACGGCGTCGTCCCCGACACCACCGAGTCCGACTCCGAGGAGTACTCGGTGATCCTCGGCGTGCTGCGCGAGTCGCTGCCTGCGGACGGCCAGCGCTGGACCCGCATCGGCAAGGAGATCAAGGGTGTCACCGAGGAGACCACCACCGGCGTCATGCGGCTCTACGAGCTAGCCCGCGACGGTCGGCTGCTCTTCCCGGCCATCAACGTCAACGACTCGGTCACCAAGAGCAAGTTCGACAACCTCTACGGCTGCCGGCACTCCCTCATCGACGGGATCAACCGCGCGACCGATGTCATGATCGGCGGCAAGGTCGCCGTCGTCTGCGGCTTCGGCGATGTCGGCAAGGGCAGCGCCGAGGCGCTGCGCGGCCAGGGTGCCCGGGTCATCGTGACCGAGATCGACCCGATCTGTGCCCTGCAGGCGGCCATGGAGGGCTACCAGGTCACCACGCTGGACGACGTGATCGGCACCGCCGACATCATCATCACGACGACCGGCAACAAGGACATCATCTCCGCCGAGCAGCTGGCCTCGACCAAGCACCAGGCGATCATCGGCAACATCGGGCACTTCGACAACGAGATCGACGTGGCCGGGCTGGCCAAGACCCCGGGCGTCGTCCGGACGACGATCAAGCCCCAGGTCGACGAGTGGCGCTTCGAGGACGGCCACACGATCATCGTGCTCTCCGAGGGCCGGCTGCTGAACCTGGGCAACGCCACCGGGCACCCCAGCTTCGTGATGAGCAACTCCTTCACCAACCAGGTGCTCGCCCAGATCGAGCTGTGGGGCAACCGCGCGGCCTACGAGGGCCAGACCCCCGGCGTCACCGTGCTCCCCAAGCACCTCGACGAGAAGGTCGCCCGCCTCCACCTCGACGCCCTCGGCGTCAAGCTCACCGAGCTGTCCAAGGTGCAGGCCGACTACCTCGGCGTCCCGGTCGAGGGCCCGTACAAGAGCGACCACTACCGCTACTGAAAGAGGACCTGCCTTCCCCCCACGACGCGCTCCGCACGCCGCGGGGCCCTGAAGGCAGGCCGTTCGAACACGTCACCTCCGCACCCCGGCCGGGGCATTCTCCGGCCGGGGTGCGGTTCGTTCCGGCCCGTTTCCCGCACAATGGGGGCGTGCCGCCATCTGCTCCGCTGTCCGGTTCCTCCCGCGGCCGCGTCCTCGTCGTCGACGACGACGCCGCGCTGGCCGAGATGCTCGGCATCGTGCTGCGCCGGGAGGGCTACGAACCGGCCTTCGTCTCCGACGGCGCCCGGGCGGTGGCCACGTTCCAGCAGACCCGGCCCGACCTGGTGCTGCTGGACCTCATGCTGCCTGGCCGCAACGGCCTGCAGATCTGCGCGGACATCCGCGCCCAGTCCAGTGTGCCGATCATCATGCTGACCGCCAAGGGCGACACGATCGACGTCGTCCAGGGCCTGGAGGCGGGCGCCGACGACTACGTCACCAAGCCCTTCAAGCCCGTCGAGCTGGTCGCCCGGGTGCGCTCGCAGTTGCGCCGCGGGGAGACCGGACAGGCCGAGAACCTGGTCATCAGCGACGTGTCCATCGACGTCCCCGCGCACCAGGTCACCCGTGGCGGCGAGGCCATCGCGCTGACCCCGCTGGAGTTCGACCTGCTGGTCGCGCTGGCCCGCAAGCCCCGGCAGGTCTTCACCCGGGAGCTGCTGCTCGAGCAGGTCTGGGGCTACCGGCACGCCGCGGACACCCGGCTGGTGAACGTGCACGTCCAGCGGCTGCGGGCCAAGGTCGAGAAGGACCCCGAGCGTCCCGAGGTCGTGCTCACCGTCCGCGGCGTCGGGTACAAGGCCGGCCCGCCGTGAGCCCGAGCAGGGCCGGGGTCCCTGCGCGCCGGTGAGCCTGCCCACCACGGAGCCGGCGACGACGTCGTCCCCGGCTCCCCGCTCGGCCCACCGGGCCACGGAGCTGCGTCGGGTCCGCCGCGGACTGCAGCGGCGTGCCCACCGGGTCCGACGCCGGGCCCAGCGGGTCCTCCGCCGCTGGTCCGGGGCGGCCTGGCACGCCTGGCGCTCTTCGCTGCAGCTGCGGATCGGCGCGATCACCATGCTGGTCGCCGGGGTGGTCGTCGTCATCGTCAGCGTGGTGCTGTTCAACCAGATCAGCGACCAGCTGCTGCGGGTCAAGCGTGGGGCCGCCATCGACCAGGCGCAGGCCGGCGTCTCCTACGCCCAGTCCCAGGTGGCCGGCATCGTCACCGGCGACGCGGCCAGCGTGCGCTCCACGTTGGACCGCACGGTCCGCGAGCTGCAGAGCCGCAACGGCGCGGCCGGCAACTTCGACAGCGTGCTGGTCTACCGCGCCGGGGACACCCCGCGGCCGGCGGCCAGTCGGCAGTTCCTCTACTCGGCGCTGCCGGCCGAGCTGGTCGACGCCGTGGACGCCGGCACCCAGGCCTATCAGTACGCGCTGGTGCCCAACAGCTCCCAGGAGCCGGTGCCGACCCTGCTGATCGGCGCTCCGGTACCCATCGACGGGCAGGGCGGGGAGCAGGTCGACCTCTACTACGCCTTCCCGCTGGACCAGGAGCAGGAGACGCTTTCGCTGGTCCGCAGCACCGTGGCGATCAGTGGCATCGCGCTGACCCTCTTCGTCGTCGGGATCGGTGTGCTGGTCACCCGCCTGGTGGTGGACCCGGTGCGGCAGGCGGCCCGCGGCGCCCAGCGGCTGGCCGGGGGGCGGCTGGAGGAGCGGCTCACGGTCAGCGGGGAGGACGACCTGGCCCAGTTGGCCAGCAGCTTCAACGCGATGGCCGACAGCCTGCAGCAGCAGATCGTCCAGTTGGAGGGCCTGTCGCAGCTGCAGCAGCGGTTCACCTCCGACGTCTCGCACGAGCTGCGCACCCCGCTGACCACGGTGCAGATGGCCGCCGAGGTGCTGCACGAGTCCCGGGCCGACTTCGCCCCGCACGTCGCCCGCTCCGCCGAGCTGCTCTACGCCGAGGTCAACCGGTTCGAGCTGCTGCTGTCGGACCTGCTGGAGATCAGCCGGTACGACGCCGGTGCCGCCGTCCTGGAGGCAGAGCCCACCGAGCTGGGCCCGCTGCTGCATCGGGTCGCCGACGGGATGGCCTTGCTCGCGGAGCGGCACGGCTGCCGGCTCGACGTCGCCACCCCGGCCCGGCAGGTCATCGCCGAGGTCGACGCCCGCCGGGTGCAGCGGGTGCTGCGCAACCTGGTGGGGAACGCGATCGAGCACGGCGCCGGTCGGCCCATCGAGGTCACCCTGGCCGCCAACCGGACGGCGGCTGCCGTCACCGTGCGGGACCACGGCATCGGGATGAGCTCGGACGCCGCCCAGCACGTCTTCGACAGGTTCTGGCGGGCCGACCCGGCCCGGGTGCGCACGGTCGGCGGGTCCGGGCTGGGCCTGTCGATCAGCCTGGAGGACGCCCGGCTGCACGGTGGCTGGCTGCAGGTGTGGGGTCAGCCCGACCAGGGCGCCCAGTTCCGGTTGACCCTGCCGCTGGTGGCCGGCGCCGACCTGACCGGGTCGCCGCTGCCGCTGCGCCCGGCCGTCGTCCGGCGGACCGGGGGCCGGTCGTGAGGGCCCGCGCCCTGGCCGTGCTGCTCACCGGACTGCTGGCCGGCTGCACGACGGTGCCGACCAGCTCGCCGACTGTCGAGATCACCCAGATCGCCGATCCGCCCGCCGACGTCGGGATCGAGGCGCTGCCCCCGGAGGCCGGTGCCAGCCCGGAGGAGGTGGTGCGCGGGTTCGTCGACGCGATGGCCAGCACCACCCGCAACCACCCGGTGGCCCGCCAGTTCCTCACCGCGGAGGCCGCCGACAGCTGGAGCGACACCGACGGCGTCACGGTGATCAGCGCCGACTACGCACCGGTGGCCACCGACTCCAGCACCGTGGAGGTGACCGCGGAGCTGGTCGGCACCGTCGATACCCAGGGCGTCTTCACCGTCGGCACCGGCCAGGCCTACACCCGCAGCCTCGCGCTCACCGAGGAGCAGGGCGAGTGGCGGATCACCGACCCGCCGGACGGTCTGGTCCTGCTCGAGCCGGACTTCGTCCGCACCTACGACCAGGTCAACGCCTACTTCCTGGACCCCACCGGCACGCGGGTCGTGCCCGACCCGCGCTTCCTGGTGGACGGCGGCGCCCAGCCGACCGCACTGGTCGACAGGCTGCTCGCCGGCGCCTCGACGACGGTCGCCGCCGGGGTGCTCAACCCGCTCGCCGGGTCCGAGCTGCGCAGCAACGTCGACGTGCGGCGCCAGGTGGCGACCGTCGACCTCACCGGCCTGCCCACCGACGTGGCCGAGGACCCCAGCGTGTTGTGCGCCCAGCTGGTCTGGTCGCTGGACCAGCTCGACGACGTCCGGGCGGTGCGGGTGCTGCTGGACGGTCAGCCGGTCCGGGTGCCCGGCGCCCCCGAGGTGCAGTCCGTCGACGACTGGGCCGCGCTGGACCCCGACGCCGTCCCGGTCGAGTCCGTCGGGCACTACCTGCATGCCGGCGCCCTGTTGACCGCGACGACGGGGGAGCCGGCACCGGGACCGGCGGGCACCGGGGTCTACGCCCTGCGGTCGGCCGCGGTGACCGCGGACGTGGGGACCAACGAGCTCGGGTCACTCGCCGGGGTCTCCGAGGCGGGCGGGACCGCGACGCTGCTGCTGGGCCCGTACGGCGGTGAGCTCGCCCCGGTGCTGTCGGCCGGCACGCTGACCGACCCCACGACGGCGGCCACCCGGCCCGAGGTGTGGACGGTCCGGGACGGCACGGAGGTCATCCGGGTGCCGGCATCCGGGTCGCCGCAGACGGTCAGCGCGACGACCCTGGCCGGGCAGGGCCTGGCCCGGCAGTTCCAGCTGTCCCCCGACGGGGTCCGGGCCGCCCTGGTGGTCGACGGTCCCGACGGCGGCCAGCTGCTGGTGGGCACCGTCGTGCGCACCGACCAGCAGATCGCCGTCCGGGACCTGCGGTCGGTGGCCCCCTCGCTGTCCCAGGTGGTGGACGTGGCCTGGCGGAACTCCGCGGTCCTGCTGGTGCTCGCCGGGGACGCCAGCGCCGAGAGCACCGTCCCCTACGCGGTGGGCGTCGACGGCTGGGGCCTGACCGCGGTGACCACGTCCGGGCTGCCCAGCCAGGCGACCGCCGTCGCGGCCGCGCCCAGCCGGCTGCCGCTGGTGGTGGCCGGGGGGACGCTGTGGCAGCTGACCGGCGGCACGTGGGCCACGCTGGTGCGCGGTCAGGAGCCGCTGCCCGGGGGTGCGCCCTTCTACCCGCTCTGAGCCTGCGCTGCTGCCCGTCGTCCACACTGCCGGGTGGTGTGCACAGACCGCCCCGTCGTCCCCCGGGTCGGGGTGGGTGCAGCACGCTGCCCGGGTGACGTGGTGGGGGTGGATCGGCAGCGAGCTCGTAGCGCCGCTGGCCGACCTGGTGCTGCCCCGGACCTGCGCCGGCTGCGGACGGCCGGGCCGGGTGCTGTGCGGCCGGTGTGCGGCGCTGCTGGCAGACCCGCGACCGGCGCAACCCCGCCGGCACCCCGACGGCTTCCCGCCGACGGTCGCCGCGGGCGGCTACGCCGGGGCGGTCCGGCCGGTGGTCAACGCCTTCAAGGAGCGGGGCCAGACCGACCTGGCCGCCCCGCTCGGGGCGGCGCTCGCGCTGGCGGTGACGGCGGTGCTGCAGGCCGCCCGGGACGGGCCGGCCGGCGTCAGTCCCTCCCCGGCCCGGCCGGTGCTGCTCGTCCCGGTGCCCAGCAGCCGGGCGGCGCTGCGCGAGCGGGGGCGGGACCACGTGGGCGAGCTGACCGCGGCCGCGGTCCGCGAACTGGGTGCGGCCGGGGTCCCCGTCCACCACGCGTCGCTGCTCGCCCGCCAGGGCCGGGTCCGCGACTCCGCCGGCCTGTCCGCCGAGGAGCGACGCGCGAACCTGGCGGGCAGCTTCGTGGCGTCCGCCCGGGTCCGCGACCGGGCCCGGGCCTCGCTGCTGGTCCTTGTGGACGACGTGGTCACCACCGGCGCCACGATGACGGAGTCGGCCCGGGCCCTGGCTGGCACCCGGCACGCCCGCGACGCGCCGGTCGTGGGTGCCGTCGTCGCGGCGACCCCGCTGGGCCCCCGGGCGGTGTCGCGGCCGCCTGGTCCTGGGGTGTTCACCGTGCGTGAGCAGTGAGCCCGTCCGGGAGCGGTAGCCCGGACTGTCGGACCAGCCGGTCCAGGGCTAGCGTCGGATCGATCACACCCGAGTTCGGGAGGTCACATGGAGATCGTCGTCCGAGGTCGCAACGTCGAGGTGCCCGAGCACTTCCGGCAGCACGTCGAGGACAAGGTCGGCCAGCTGGAGCGCTTCGACGCCAAGATCGAGCGCTTCGACGTGGAGTTGCTCCACGAGAAGAACCCGCGTCAGTCGGCGAACTGCCAGCGCGTGGAGATCACCCTGCGGGGCAAGGGCCCCGTGGTGCGTGCCGAGGCCTGTGCGGCGGACTTCCAGTCCGCGCTCGACGCCGCGGTGGCCAAGCTCGAGAGCCGGCTCCGGCGTGCCGCTGACCGGCGCCGCGTGCACCACGGTCGCCGCACCCCGGCCAGCGTCCGGCTGGACGGCACCGCCGCCCGGGTCGACGCGGTCGCCGCGATCGAACGCGACCTGCAGCTGGCCCAGGGCAAGCAGCAGACCGACCTCGACGAGCACCTGCCCGGACGCATCGTCCGGGAGAAGCAGCACCCGGCCGAGCCGATGACGGTGGACCAGGCACTGCACGAGATGGAGCTCGTCGGGCACGACTTCTTCCTCTTCGCCTGCGCGGACACCGGCGTCCCGACAGTCGTGTACCGCCGGCACGCCTACGACTACGGGCTGATCAGGCTCGGCGGGTCGGCGGGCGAGGAGACCGGGAACGTGGTCCGCGAGTCGGCCGCCGTCTGAAAGAAGGACCCCCTCGCCCCCCACGACACGCTCGCGTGCCGCGGGTCCCTGCGAGGGGGCCGTTCCCTTCGCTCACCACGGGCCGCCCCCGCACACGGGGGCGGCCCGTGGTGCGTCTCAGACGTTCCCGAGCATCCGGTCGACGGCGATCTCCAGCACGACCCGAGCGGGGTTGACCCGGGGCTGCCGGTAGCGGGCGGCGTAGCGCTGCACCGCGTCGGCCACCGAGGCCTCGTCGTCGCGGACCGTCGCGGCACCCTCCAGCGTCGTCCACCGGCGGCCGTCGACCTGGCACACCGCCACCCGGGCCGTGCCGGCGCCGTCCCGGACGTGCCGGGCCTTGACCGAGGTGCCCGAGGTGATCACCCGGGCGGTCCGGGTGTCCGGGTCGAAGGTCACCCCGACCGGCACCACGTGTGGCGTGCCGTCGGCGCGCAGCGTGGTGAGCGTCGCCAGGTGCCGCTCGGTGAAGAAGGTGCGCAGGTCGTCGGAGAGCTCGTCACGGGCCACCGGCGCAGGGTACGGGGCCGCTGGGCGCTCGGCCCCGGCCTGCGCAAGCGCCGGTGGGCGCGGCGGTGCAGGATCAGCGTGTGGAACTCCAGGGAGCGCGTGTGTGGGTGGTCGGGGCGACCGGGGTGTTGGGTGGTGCGCTGGCCCGCGGGCTGGCCGGGGCCGGTGCCCGGTTGGCGCTGGCGGGCCGGGACCCCGAGCGGCTGGCCGCGCTGGCCCACGAGCTCGGCGGGGTGCCCACCCAGCAGGTCGACGCCGTCGACGTCGAGTCCGGCCGGGTCGCGGTCACCGCCGCCGCCGACGCCCTCGGTGGGTTGGACGTCGTGGTCGTGGCCAGCGGTGTGGTCGCCTTCGGTCCGGCCGCCGACGCCGACGACGCGGTCGTCGAGGAGCTCTTCGCGGTGAACACGCTGGGCCCGATGAGCCTGGTCCGGGCGGCGTTGCCGCGGCTGTCCGACGGCGGGGCGGTGGTGTTGCTGTCCGCGATCGTCGCCGACGCGCCCACCCTGCAGATGGCCGAGTACTCCGCGTCCAAGGCGGCCCTGTCGGCGTGGGCGTCGGTGCTCCGCCGGGAGCTGCGGTCCCGCAAGGTGACCGTGCTCGACGTCAAGCCGCCGCACGTGGACACCGGCCTGGTCGACCGGGCATTGGCCGGCTCCCCACCGCGGCTACCGGAGGGCTTCGACCAGCAGGCCGTCGTCGCGACGGTGCTGGAGGGCCTGCGCCGGGGCAGCCGTGAGGTCGTGCTCGACCCGCGGGCCGGCGAGCTCGTCCTGCGCTGAGCCGACACACAGGCTGACGCCGTCGGCAGGTCGGCGGGCCGGGGCGCTGGCAGGGTCGCACTACATTGGACGTCGTGGTGTTCTCGAAGATCCTGCGTGCCGGCGAGGGCAAGCTCGTCCGGCGCTTGTCCAAGATCGCCGATGCGGTCGAGTCCCTCGAGCCCGACGTCGTCGACCTGACCGACGCCGAGCTGCAGGCCAAGACCGAGGAGTTCAAGGAGCGCTACGCCGACGGCGAGTCGCTGGACTCGCTGCTGCCCGAGGCGTTCGCGGTCGTCCGCGAGGGCGCGGGGCGCACGTTGGGCCAGCGGCACTACCGCGTCCAGCTGATGGGCGGCGCCGCGTTGCACCTGGGCAACGTCCCGGAGATGAAGACCGGTGAGGGCAAGACGCTGACCGGCGTCCTGGCGGCCTACCTCAACGCGCTCACCGGTGACGGCGTGCACGTCGTCACCACCAACGACTACCTCGCCCAGCGGGACGCCGAGTGGATGGGCCGGGTGCAGCGCTTCCTGGGCCTGACCGTGGGCACCATCGTCTCCGGTCAGAAGCCCGATGTGCGCCGGGCGCAGTACGCCTGCGACATCACCCACGGTACGAACAACGAGTTCGGTTTCGACTACCTGCGCGACAACATGGCCTGGGCCCAGGGCGACCTGGTCCAGCGCGGTCACCACTTCGCGATCGTCGACGAGGTCGACTCGATCCTCATCGACGAGGCCCGCACCCCGCTGATCATCAGCGGCCCGGCCGAGCAGTCGGCCAAGTGGTACGGCGAGTTCGCCCGGATGGCCCCGCTGCTGAAGAAGGACCGGCATTACGAGGTCGAAGAGGCCAAGCGGACCGTCGCGATCACCGAGGAGGGCGTCGAGTTCGTCGAGGACCAGCTCGGCATCGACAACCTCTACGAGGCGGTCAACACCCCGCTCATCGGCTACCTCAACAACGCGCTGAAGGCCAAGGAGCTCTTCCACAAGGACCACGAGTACATCGTCACCAACGGCGAGGTGCTGATCGTCGACGAGTTCACCGGCCGGGTGCTCGCCGGGCGGCGCTACAACGAGGGCATGCACCAGGCCATCGAGGCCAAGGAGAAGGTGGCGATCAAGGACGAGAACCAGACCCTCGCCACGATCACGCTGCAGAACTACTTCCGGCTCTACGAGAAGCTCTCCGGGATGACCGGCACCGCCCAGACCGAGGCGGCCGAGCTCAACCAGACCTACGGCGTGGGCGTCGTGCCGATCCCGACGAACCGCCCGATGGTCCGTGCAGACCGCGCCGACGTCATCTACAAGACCGAGAAGGCCAAGTTCGATGCGGTCGTCGACGACATCGCCGATCGGGTCGAGGCCGGGCAGCCGGTGCTGGTGGGCACGGCGAGCGTGGAGAAGTCCGAGGTCGTCAGCAAGCTGCTGGTCAAGCGGGGCATCCCGCACGAGGTGCTGAACGCCAAGAACCACGCCCGGGAGGCCTCGATCGTCGCCCAGGCGGGGCGGCTGGCGGCGGTCACCGTCGCCACCAACATGGCCGGGCGTGGCACCGACATCCAGCTCGGCGGCAACGCCGAGGTCATCGCCGACGACGGGCTGCGGGCCCGGGGGCTGAATCCGACCGACACCCCCGAGGAGTACGAGGCAGCCTGGGACGAAGCGCTCGCCGACGCGAAGGCGCAGGTCGCCAAGGAGCACGAGGACGTCGTCGAGGCAGGCGGGCTCTACGTGCTGGGCACCGAGCGGCACGAGAGCCGCCGGATCGACAACCAGCTGCGCGGCCGCTCCGGCCGGCAGGGCGACCCGGGGGAGTCCCGGTTCTACCTGTCGCTGGGCGACGACCTGATGCGGCGGTTCAACGGCCCGATGCTCGAGTCGATGATGAACACCCTGCGGGTGCCCGAGGACCAGCCGATCGAGTCCAAGATGGTCAGCCGGGCAATCCGCTCGGCGCAGACCCAGGTCGAGCAGCAGAACTTCGAGACCCGCAAGGACGTCCTCAAGTACGACGAGGTCCTCAACCGGCAGCGCACCGTCATCTACGACGAGCGCCGCAAGGTCCTGGACGGCGAGGACCTGCACGAGCAGATCGAGTCGATGCTGGACGACGTCGTCGCCGCTTACGTGGACGGCGCGACCGAGGCCGGCTACGCCGAGGACTGGGACCTCGACCAGCTCTGGACCGGGCTCAAGGCGCTCTATCCGGTCGGCCTCACCCAGGAGGACCTGCTGCACTCCCATGCCGAGGGCGATCAGTCCGCGCTCACCGGCGACGTCCTCAAGCGGGAGCTGCTGGCCGACGTGCAGGCCCGTTACGAGGACCGCGAGGCCGCGCTGGGCAGCGACGTCACCCGCGAGCTCGAACGCCGCGTGCTGCTCAGCGTGCTGGACCGCAAGTGGCGCGAGCACCTCTACGAGATGGACTACCTGCGGGCCGGCATCCACCTGCGCGCGATGGCCAACCGCGACCCGGTCGTGGAGTACCAGCGCGAGGGCTACGACATGTTCAACGCGATGCTCGACGGGATCAAGGAGGAGTCCGTCGGCTTCCTGTTCAACCTCGAGGTGAAGACCAAAGAGCAGCAGGAGGCCGAGGCCAAGGCGAAGCAGGACACCGCCGAGGCCGAGGCGCTGGCCCGCGCCCAGGCGGGCAACCAGCGGGTGCTCGCCCGACAGGCGGCCGCGGCTGCTGCCGCCCCGACCGCGGCACCGGCGGCGACCCCCACGGTCACCGCGAACGGCACCGGTTCGGTCACCGACGGGGCGGCACCGGCGCCGACGGCCCGTCGGTCGACGACCAGGGCTGCTGCTCCGGCTGCCCCGGCGGCTGAGACGGTCGGCACGGGCACCGGCCCAGAACTGTCGGTCAAGGGCCTGGACGAGCGGCACGAGGAGCAGCTCAGCTACTCCGCGCCGTCGCTGGACAGCTCGCCGTCGACCTCGGGTGCGGCCAAGGCGGCCAAGACCGCGACGGTCACCGGGACCAAGGCCCCGGCTCGGAACGCGCCCTGCCCGTGCGGGTCGGGCAAGAAGTACAAGCAGTGCCACGGCTCGGCGGGCTGACGGAGGACCCCCTCCTCCGCCCGTCCCGCCAGCCCTTGAGACGGGCCGGAGCGACGACGCCCTCCCGACCGTGCAGGTCGGGAGGGCGTCGTCGTGTCCGGGGTTGCCTCAGCCCACCTGCAGCGCCGTGCACCGCCATCGGCCGTCGATACCCTCCAGCCTGGCCGCGACCGCGTGCGCCCGGCCGTTCCGGCGGGCCACCGCGCTCACCTCGGCGACGCCGTCCACCGGCTCGGCCACCCGCACCGAGCTGACCAGCAGCGGGCCGGTGCCCTCGGTGCACCACTGCGGACGGCGTCCGCGGCTGATGGCGGCGAACACCGGCAGGCTGAACCCCGACTGCAGCTGGGTGAACGAGCGCCGTCCGGCGAAGGCCTCCAGGGTCGTGGTCACCAGTGCCCGGCCCACCACGGCTGGGTCGGGCAGGTCGCGGCGGCGGGTCGCGGCCGGTCCGAACTCGTCGTGTTCGGGGCGGTCCAGCGCCGGTCGCGGCCCGGGGACCGCCAGCAATCGCGGTGACCGGACGCCGGGCAGCGTGAGGCGGGTGACCGGGCGGGTCTCCAACGGGGGACCCGGGGTGCGGACCAGTCGTAGGTGCACCCCGTGCGGGCGGGTGACCGCGCTGACCGCGGGGGCGTCCGCGCCCGGGGTCCCGCCGTCGGCTGTGGGCGGGGTCGGGTCGTCCGTCTGGGGTGCGGTCACGTGGGGCTCCTGGGTGGTCGTGGCGGGCGGGTGGTCGGCGCTGTCACGGCGCCGGTGGGGTGAGGACCTGGCCGGGCAGCAGCAGGTCGGGGTCGGGGCCGATGACGTCGGTGTTGGCCTGCCACCAGGCCTGCACGGCGGTGGCGATCGCGGACGTGGTCGGCGGGGTGTCGGGCTGGCGGTCGAGCAGCCACTGCTCGGCGAGGTCCCAGAGCACGTCGCCCCGGACGACGACGTGGGCGCCGTCGGGCGGGGCGGCGGGCCAGTCGGGCACCGGGCTCGCCTCGGCCGGGGGCTCGGGTGCCGGGACGGGTGCGCTGCTGGGCCAGTCGGGGACGGCCCCCTCGGGCAGCGCGACGACGCTCCGCTCGGCACCGGCCGTGCTGATCACCGGTGTGCCGAGGCCGGGGGAGTGCCACCCGACGACCGGGCCGGCCACCAGGGACACCCCGACGGCAAGAGCTGCCGCCCGCTGCAGACCCGCCGGCAGCAGCACGCCCACGGCGATCCCCGCGACCCGGCCGGCCAGCCCGGGGAGCGCGCTCAGCCCGGTCAACACCAGCCCGAGCGAGCCCCAGGCCCAGCAGAGCACCGCCAGCACCCAGGCCAGCAGGACCAGCAGCGCGTCCGGCCCGCTGGTGTCGACCAGGGCCTGCGGCGCGGTGACTGCAGCCCGGACCAGCACCCCGTCGGGGGCCAGTGCCAGCAGAACAGCGCCGACCGACGTCATCAGGAGCGTCGTCGTCACCCATCGCCGCACGGTCACCTGCCACGTCCCTTCGTCATCGGTCAACACCACTGAACACCGTGAACAACATCAAACGCAACCAAACACAAGCATCTGTGGACGAGCTAGCCTCGGGGCCATGCGCTGGGAGCAGTTGTTCGCGGACCTGGAGGCGCGCTTCGACGCCGAGGAGGCGGCGGCCGAGGAAGCCGGCGGGTCGGCCTCCCGGTCACGCGCCGAGACGGGCCGGGTCCGCCTGGTCGACCGGCTGCGTGGCGCGGTGGGCCACCCCGTCGTGCTCACCTGTCGGGGCGTCGGTGACGTGCGGGGCCGGCTCGTCGACGTCGGCGCCGACTGGGTGCTGCTGGTCGACGAGCGCGGGCGGGACCACCTGGTGGCGGCCGGAGCACTACTGGCCGTGGCGGGACTGGGACGGGAGACCGGCCCGGGGGAGGACGACGGTGCGGTCGCCCGGGCGTGGGACCTGCGGCGGGCGGCCCGCGGCCTGGCCCGGGACCGGGCGCCGGTGCGTTGCCTGCTGGACGACGGGACGGTGCTGACCGGCACTGTCGACCGGGTGGGGGCGGACTTCCTGGAGCTGGCCGAGCACCCGGCGGACCAGCCCCGCCGGCGCGCGGCGGTGCGTCAGGTCCGGGCGGTCGCCCTGGGAGCGGTGGCCGTGCTGGTCGGGGAGGTCCCCGCGCTGGAGTGAGTCCGGTCAGCCCGGGCTGGTCGCCCCGGCCGCGGTGTCGGCGGCGGCGTCGGCCACGACGTCGGAGGCCTGTGGGGGGGTGCTGCCCCGTGCCTCGACGTACTTCTGCTCGATGAACCGCTCGAGCTCGTCCTTCTCCACGCGCCACTGACCGCGGCCGCCGATCTGGATCGCGAGCAGGTCCTTGCGGCGCACCAGGGCGTAGGCCTGGGCCCACGAGACGTTGAGGATCTCGGCGACGTCGTCGAGGGTCAGGAAGCGCTGGGTGGCCATCGGGTCGGTCGTCTCCCTCCAGAGGTGGCCCCAGTGTGGCAGCCCTCCGGTGCCCCCGTGGGGTCAGTCCACAGCCGCAGGTGTGGACAACCACTGCACGAGTTCGGTCTCCTACGTCATCATCTGCGTCCGACGGCAGCTCACCGGCCGGTTCGACCACCGAACGGCACGGTCGGGTGCAGTGCGACACGGGGAGCGGCATGGCGACAGGCACGACGACGGGACGCGACACGGCGGGCCCGCCCGGCAGGGCGGCCGGCGTGGGTCCCGACGCGCCCCCGGGGCCGACCCCCCGGCGGGTCCGGCCGCCGCGCTGGCTGGACCTGCGCCTGGTGCTCGGGGTCCTGCTGGTCCTGGGATCGGTGCTCCTCGGCGCCCGGGTGGTCACCGCCGCCGATGCCACCGTGCCGGTGTGGTCGGCCGCCGGCGACCTCGCCGCGGGCACCATGCTCACCGCCGACGACCTGGTCGCCGTCTCGGTCCGGCTGGACGACGCTGCCGCCTCCTACCTGTCGACGACCACGCAGCCCGCCGGACAGGTGCTCGGCCGGGCAGTCTCGGCCGGTGAGCTGGTGCCCCGCGCGGCCCTGGACCCGGCCTCGGACCTGGTGCAGCTGGCCCTGCCGGTGCAGGCCGGCTACGTGCCGCCGAGCCTGGCCCGCGGCCAGCTGATCGACGTCTACGCCGTCGCGGACCCCGCGGCCGGCGCTGCACAGGTCAGCGGGGACGTGTCCCTCGTGGTGACCGCTGCCCCGGTCCAGGCGGTCTCCGGCCGGGGCGAGGGCGTGCTGTCCACCGCCACCACCACCGTCCAGGTCGTCGTGACCGTCGCGGCCGACGACGCGCAGGACGTGCTCGCCGCCATCGGGGGCCGGGCGCTGGTGGTCGTCGTGCGTGACTCGGTGGACGCGGGGGCCGCGGCCAGTGGCTCGCCGGGTCCCCCGGCCCCGTCGTCCGGCTCCCCGACGTCGCCCACCACCGCCGGGCCGACCGGCTGATGGCCCTGCAGGTCTTCACCGCCGTCACCGGGGCCGCCTGGGAGTCCGAGCTGGTCGGCGCCCTGGACCGGGCCGACCACGGGGTCACCGTGGTCCGGCGGTGCGTCGACATCGCCGACCTGCTCGCTGCCGCGGCGACCGGTGTCGGGCAGGCCGCGCTGCTCTCGGCCGAGCTCCGTCGGCTGGACGGGGACGCGGTGTCCCGCCTGCTGGCCGCCGGGGTCGCCGTCGTCGGGCTGGTCGAGCCCGGGGACGACGCGGGCGCGGACCGGCTGCGGCAGCTCGGGGTCGCACGGGTGCTGCCGGCCGACGCGGACGCGGCCCGGATCGCCGTCGCCCTGCGCGAGGCGGTCACCGGCGCCCCGCCGACCGGACGCGACGTCGGCGACCCGCGGTCGGCCCTGCCGGCCCTGGGTCTGCCCGAGGACCCGGCGGACCGGCCCGCCGGGCGTGGCCGGGTCGTGGCCGTCTGGGGTCCGACCGGGGCGCCCGGTCGGACCACGGTCGCCGTCGGCCTGGCCGACGAGGCGGCCCGGCTGGGCGTCTCGACGCTGCTGGTGGACGCCGACGTCTACGGCGGGGTGGTCGCCCAGGTGCTCGGCCTGCTGGATGAGGCCCCCGGCGTCACCGCCGCCGCCCGGCAGGCCACCGCAGGCTCGCTGGACGTCGCCAGGCTGGCCCGGTTGGCCTGGGCGGTGTCCCCCCAGCTGCGGGTGCTCACCGGTCTGGCCCGGGCCGACCGGTGGCCCGAGCTGCGGCCGCAGGCCGTGGGGACGGTCCTCGAGCAGGCCCGCCGGCTCTCCTCGCTGACCGTCGTGGACTGCGCGTTCTGCGTGGAGGAGGACGAGGAGCTCTCCTTCGACACCGCGGCCCCGCGGCGCAACGGCGCCACCGTGACCGTGCTGGAGCAGGCCGACACGGTGCTCTGTGTGAGCGGGGCCGACCCGGTCGCCCTGCAGCGCACCGTGCGCGCACTGGGCCACCTGCGGGAGGTGCTGCCCGACGTCGAGCCGGTCGTCGTGGTCAACCAGGTCCGCCGTGGACCGGTGCCCGGGGACCCCGAGCAGGAGATCGCGTCGGCGCTGAGCCGGTTCGCCGGCACCCGGGTGGGCGCCTTCCTGCCGGCCGATCGACGGGCCACCGACGCCGCCCTGGCCGCCGGCCGGACCCTGGCCGAGGTCGCGGACCGCTCCCCGCTGCGGACCGGGCTGCGCACCCTGGCCGCCCAGCTGGCCGGTGTGCCGGCCCCCGCCCGCCGGGGAGTCCGCCGCCGGTCGCGGTGAGCCCCGCGTCCGGTTTCTCGGGGGTTGCCACCGGGACGGGGCGCGCCGCCGGGTGGGCGGGGCCCGGTCGCGCCCGTAGCGTGGGGGTCCCACCGGAGGGAGCACTGTGGTCGACCGTCTGACCTCGCTGGACGCCTCGTTCCTCTACCTCGAGGAACCCGACACACCCATGCACGTCGGGGGCGTCCTCGTGCTGGAGTCCCCCCGCGGGGGGCTCGACCACGAGGACCTCATCGACCTGGTGCGCTCGCGGCTGCCACTGGTGCCCCGCTACCGGCAGAAGGTGGTCGAGGTGCCCGGGCACCTGGCCAACCCGGCGTGGGTGGACGACCCCGACTTCGATGTGACGTACCACGTGCGGCGGTCCGCGCTGCCGCGTCCGGGCACCGAGGAGCAGCTGCTCGACCTGGTCGCCCGGCTCACCGCGCGACCGCTGGACCACAGCCGGCCGCTGTGGGAGATGTACCTGGTCGAGGGTCTGGCCGACGACCGGATCGCCATCGTCACCAAGACCCACCCGGCGCTGGTCGACGGCCTCGGTGCCATCGACATCGGCCAGGTCATCCTGGACGACGCCCCGGTGCCCGCAGACCGTCCGGCGCCGGTCGACGACTGGGACCCGCGCCGCCCGCCCGGCCCGGTGGCCCTGGTCTGGGAGGCCGTCGAGGAGTACGTGCAGCGCCCGACCGCGGTCCTGGAGACCGCCCGGACGGCTGCCGGGGACGTGCGCGCCACCGCCGGCCGCTTCCTGGGGACGGCGGGCACCGTGCTGCAGGCGCTGGCCCGCACGACCGTGCGCCCGGCCCCCGCCAGCCCGCTGAACGGCTCGATCGGACGGCAGCGTCGGGTGGCCGTGGCCCGGGCGGACCTGGACGACCTCAAGGCGGTGCGCAAGGAACTGGGCGGCACCGTCAATGACGTGCTGCTGGCCACGGTGACCGGTGCGCTGCGCGAGTGGCTGATGTCCCGCGGGGAGCCGGTGATCGGCTCGACCTCGATCCGTGCCCTGGTGCCGGTCTCGGTGCGCGGGGACAGCGGGGACGACGAGGACGCCTCGGCCAACCGGGTGTCCTCGTTCCTGCTGGACCTGCCCGTCGGCGAGTCCAACCCGCGAGTCCGGCTGGCCCGGATCGGCTACGGCATGCGGGGCGCGTCGCAGAGCGGTCAGTCCGTCGGGGCCGACACCCTGGTGGCGATCTCGGGGTTCGCCCCGCCGACGCTGCACGCCCTCGGTGCCCGCGCTGCGAGTGGGTTGTCCCGCCGGATGTTCAACCTGGTGGTTACCAACGTGCCCGGCCCGCAGGTCCCGCTGTACGCCGCCGGCGCCCGGATGCTCGAGGTGTTCCCTGTCGTCCCGTTGGCCCGGGGCCAGGGTCTGGCGATCGGGCTGACCAGCTACGACGGCACCGTCTACTTTGGGCTCAACGCCGACCGGGACTCCGTCAGAGACGTCGACGTGCTCGCCGACCTGATCGAGCAGGAGGTCGCGCAGCTCGTCGAGACTGTGCGCTGACCCGCGGGCCGCGCTCGGGGGATGGTCCGGGCCGCCCCGTACGTTGGGCCGGTTGTCCGATGACGACCCCCCGAGGAGACCTGCGTGCGCGTGTACCTGCCGGCGACGACGACCGTCCTGCGCCGACTGCTGGACGAGGGACGGCTGGTGGGCCCGCACACGGTGTTCGCGGTGACCCCCGAGCTGCGGTCCTTCTACGCGCTGTCGGACTCCGACGCGGACTCCGAGGAGCTGGAGTACGCCGCACTCCTCGCCGCGGCCCGGGCCAGTCTGCGGCTCGTCGACGTCGACCCCACGGCTGCCCGGCGCCGGGTCGTGCTGGCCGCCGACGTCACGGACGGCTCGGTGAGCCCGCTGGGCGACCCGGACACCGACCGCGGCGCGGCCCGCACCGACGCCGACCTGACGATGGCCGACGTCGCCAGCGCGCACATCGACGTCACCGGGGCCGAGGACGATGTCCGGCGCGCGGTCAACGTGGTTCTGGAGGCCGACCTGGGCAGCGAGGACGCGCAGTTCGTCGTCGACCAGGCCGAGGGTCACGAGCTCGCCTGGTACGCCACCCAGGAGATCGGCCCCGCGCTGGACCTGCTCTGAGCCCGCGTCAGGCGGCACGGTGCCGCCCGACGCGGGCCACGACGTCGGAGACCTCGTCGGCCGGTACGCGCTGTGCGGGTGGGTCGGGGCGTTCGCGAGCGACCTGGACCCGGGTGGTCACCCCGTGCGTGACCAGCCACCCCGACCCGGGCCGGGACGGTAGCGGGGCCCGGGGCAGCCGGAGTGAGAGCAGCTCGGCGTCCCCGCGGCCCGGGCGTAGCAGCAGCACGCTGCGGGCCCGGCGCAGGGGCAGCACCGGCCCGCGGAAGGCGGCTGCGGCGTCCACCGCGGTCGAGGCTGCCACCAGCCGGACGGCTCCACCGGGCGGGCACACGGCGGACACCTGGTCGGCGCGGGCGTCGGTGAGCAGGTGCAGGTCGTCGACGACCAGCACGCCGGTCCGGCCGGCCAGGTCGGCTGCCCAGCCGGTCAGGTCCTCGGTGGGTGCCGAGCCGCCGGCTCGGGCCCACGACGCCCCGTCCCGCGGTGTCAGGACCGCGACCGGGACGCCGCCGGACACCAGTCGCGCGGCGAGTGCCGCCACGGTGGTGGTGCGTCCGGAGCCGGCCGGCCCGCAGACCAGCAGGCCGCCGGTGCGGGCCAGGTCCACCCGCACGGGGTCACCCTCGTCACCGCCCGGGCCCAGTTCGACGACCGGTAACCCGGTGCGGGACCCCTGGTTGCCTGGACGTGGGTCGGCCGGCAGCTCCACCACGCTGATCCGACCCCGTACCGACACCGCATGCCGGGCGTCCCGGCGACCGGTCGGCCGGGGCAGCGCGACCTGCACCTGTCCGGCATCGTCGCCGGACAACCCCCGGCCCGGTGGTCGGTGTCCCGGTACGGCTCGGGCCGGCACCCCGGCGACCACGTAGTCGGCCCGGTCGGCGAAGGGCAGCACCAGCCGGTGGCCCACGGCGGCCGACAGCCGGCTGCCGGGGAGCACTCGGTCGGCGGTCAGCACGGCGGTGAGCCCGACCGCGGCGCCGTCGCGGACCAGCCGCAGCAGCAGGCCGGTGCCTGCACCGGGGACCAGGTCCTCCAGCGCGGTCACCACGCTGTCGACCCCGTCGACCAGGAGCAGCAGCAGGGGCCCGCCGGGGTCCGGTGCCGCGCGCCGTCGGTCCACCTCCTCCTGCAGGCGTGTCACCAGCCGGACCAGCCGGTGACCGTCGTCCCGACCGAGCACGGTGCCGGTGTGCGGGTGACCCTGGGACGCCGCCGCCAGCGCGCCGCCGCCGTGGTCGACGACGTGCACGTGCAGCCGCTCGGGGGCCAGGGCGTGCGTGGCCTCGCCGAGGACCGTGCGCAGGGCCGTGGTCCGGCCGCTGCGCGGTCCGCCCGGCAGCAACCAGCTGCCGCCCTCAGCGAGGTCGAGCAGGAGCGGGTCCTGGCGCTGGGTGTCCGGGCGGTCGCGCAGACCCCAGCGCAGCACTTCGGGGCGGTCTCGCTCGGTCGGGGGATCGGGTTCCCAGGCCACCTCGTCGGGGAGCGGGGGCAGCCACGGTGCTGGCGGGGTCCCGAGACCGGCTGCGCTCGCGCGCGCGATCAGCGCGGCCACGCCCTCGGCCAGGTCACTGGGCGTCGGGGCCTGGTCGTCCTCGGACCGGGTGGGCGTGCCGACCGGCGCGGGCCACGCCCAGAGCGCGACGGTCGGTGGGGCGGCGCGGGCCACCGCAGGGACGGCGACCCGGGCGATCTGCACCGGCACGGGGGTGCCTGAGCCGACCCGCAGAAGGGCCCGCCCGGGACGGTCGACGGGCAGCCAGGCGGCGTCCGGCACGCCCAGCACGTCTCGCGAACCGGCCTCGTCGGTGGTGCGCAGACACAGCCGCGCCGTGCAGTTGGCGCGGATCTCCGGGCTCACCACCCCGGCGGGGCGCTGGGTGGCCAGCACCAGGTGCACGCCCAGCGAGCGACCCCGCTGGGCGATCCCGACCAGGCCGGAGACGAAGCCGGGCAGCTCGTCGGTCAGCGTCGCGAACTCGTCGACCACGATGACCAACCGGGGGAGCAGCACGTCGTCGGCCAGCGCGGCGAGCTCGCGGACGCCGTGGTCGGCCAGCACCGTCTCCCGGCGGGTGAGCTCCGCGGTCAGGGAACGCAGCGCCCGGGCGGTGGAGGCGCCGTCCAGGTCGGTCAGCACGCCCACGGTGTGCGGCAGGCGGGCGGCCTCGGCGAAGGCGGCCCCGCCCTTGTAGTCCACGAGCAGCAGGCTGCAGCGGTCCGGCGGGTGCGCCGAGGCCAGCCCCAGCACCAGGGTGCGCAGCAGCTCGGACTTGCCCGAGCCGGTCGTGCCCGCCACCAGCGCGTGCGGACCGGACGCGCAGAGGTCGAGCTCGACCGGGCCGTGCGGACCCACACCGAGCGTGGCCGTCAGGGTCGACCGGGACCTCGGCCACGACACCGGTGGGGCCACGTCGCGCCATCGGACGACGGTGGGGAGCCCGCCGGACTCGACCTGCGCGCTGAGCGGGGCCAGGTGACGAGCGAGATCGGCCGCGGTGTCCGGACCGGCGCCGTCGACGATCAGCTCCACCTCGGGCAGCCCGGCGCGGACCAGCCGGGCGCTGCTGCCCGTCTCCCCGGTCAGGGCGAGGACCGGGGGACCGTCGGCGTCCAGTGCTGTGGGCCCCGCGGACAGCACCAGGCACGCGGTCCCCGCCGCACGCAGCTCACGCACCTGCTGCACCCGGGCGTCGTCCAACGGGCCGTCCACCAGCACGACTCGCAGCAGGTCGCCGGGAGACGGTGTGGTCTCCAGGTGCGGCAGCCAGCGGGTCCACCGCCAGTCCGGCAGTGTGTCCGCGGTGGTGAGCAGCTCGACCCGGACGTCGCTGGGCGGGTGCAGCGAGCAGACCTGGCAGACGAGCGACCGGGCGACCGCGAGCGCCGCCTGGCGTGGCCCGTGCAGCCCCAGCCCGCCCGCCCGCAGCTCCACGGTCACCGGCAGGTGTGGACTCGACACCGGCGTGCTGGTGCCGTCCTCGGCGACCCGGCTGACCCGCGTGGCACCGGGCCCGCTGCCTGCCCGGACCACGAGGGCGTCCTCGTCGCGGCAGCCGCGGGTCCACAGCGGCTCGCAGCGGCGGCGAACCGCGGTGACCAGGGTGGCGAGGTCCGGGGCCGCCCGTTCCCGGACCACCATCTCGGCCTCCACCGCGGCTGCCACCCGCACCTCGACGCCGGCGAGTGCCGCGGCGTGCTCGGTGACCTGCCGCCGGTGGCCCCGCCTGCCCGACCAACGGTCCGATGTCCAGCTGCCCACCGCCACCACCGGACTCAGCAGGGCGAAGAACAGGAACTGGGGTGCCGACAGCAGCCAGGCCATCAGCGCACCGGCCACGGCGGGCACCGCAACGGCGATCCAGGCCAGGGCGCGACGCGGATACTCGGTGGGCTCGGCCGGTACGGGCACGGCGACCGCGGGAGGTGGCGCCGGCACGGGACGACGGGCGGCCCGGACGGCGACCCGGCCTCCGGGGACGGCGGCCACCTGCAGCGGGCGACCGCCCGGAGCGGCCACCCGCAGCACGGTGGCGCCCACCCGCACCCCGGCCCCGAGCGACCAGGCGACCGGCCGGCCGGCGGGGGCAACGGTCGTCCGGCCCGGGTCCAGTTGTGTGCCGTTGGCGGAGCCCAGATCGGTGACGGTGGCACCGGTGCCCGCGACGGTGACGGTGACGTGCCTGCGGGACACGTCCGGGTCGGCGACCGGGAGGTCACAGGCGCGGCCCCGGCCGACGGTGACCTCGCCCTGCACCAGGGGGAGCACCCGGCCGGCATCGGGGCCCCCGACCACGTGCAGCTCCAGCGCGCCGGTCACCGCACCGGTCCGGGGACCGGAGCGGCCGAGGCCCAACGCGGCGCCGTGCCGAAGGTCGGCGTCGCTCAGCGGGGTGGTGCCGGCGAGCCGGCGGGACCCGGCCCAGACTCCGTCCGAGACCGGCCCGTACGCGGCCAGCGCCGGGAGCACGTCACCCAGCACCGCGTCGTCCGCCGCCCGGACGACGACGTCCTGCGCGCCGGCGACGGCGTGCAGCGACCAGCACCGCGGGGACCCATGAGGGTCGGTCGGGGGCTGCGGGAGTGGTGGGCGCACGCGGCGAGAGTGCCGCCCGCGAGCCGTCCGTGGGGTGCCGTCGCCGGATCTGTGGACAACCACCGGCCTGTGGACGACGACGCACGAAGGAGCTGCCGCCGTGCCAGCGTCTGCCCCGACCGGGAGGTGCCCGGACCAGAGGAGGAACCGTGAAGGTCGACATCGCCACCCTGCAGGCCATGTCCGCGCAGTGCCAGACCGAGGCGGCCGACCAGTCGTCCCGGCTGGGCACGCTGTCGGCGAGCATCGACTCCGGCGTGACCGACGGCTGGACCGACAGCCAGGCCGCCCAGCAGTTCCGGGCTCTCTACGAGCAGTGGCGGGCCTCCAGCCAGAGCATCAGCGACGCCCTCACCGGGATGGGCACGCTGCTCACCGACGTCGCCAGCGCCTACCAGCAGCACGAGGCCGAGATGGCGGCACGCATCGGCGCGATGATCTGACGCCTACAGGCCTGGCGCCACGCCGTCGCCAACGCCACCCGGGCCCCGGCCTCCGCCCATCGCCTGCGGCAAGGCCCAGGCCCGGGCCCGGGCCCAGGGCCAGGGCCAGGGCCAGCGTCGGTCAGCGGTGAGCCGGGTCTGGACCGGTCGGTCGGCTCAGCCCGACAACGACGGTGGTGCGCCGGTCCGCACGGCGGCCCCGGGGTTGGACCCGGTGGGCTCCGCCGCTCCCCGCCCCGACCCGGCCGCCTCGTCGGCGGCGGTCCGACGTCGCAGACCCCGCAGCCGCTCCCAGGGCAGGATCGAGAGGATGGCGATGCAGTGCGGCAGGAAGATGATGCCGACACCGGCGTAGACCATGACGTGGAAGCCGAGCAGGAAGAGCACCAGTCGGGTCCGCGCCCGGTCGCTGTGCACCAGCAGGATCAGCGGCGAGGCGAACTCGAAGACGAGCATGGCCCACTGCGCGGCGGGCAGCAGCCAGGCCACGTCCAGGGTCCACAGCGAGAGCTCGGTGCCGCGGCGCAGGACGGCCCGGGTCAGCGTGGCGCCCGTCGCCCAGTCCCAGCCGCCGAAGCGCATCTTGGCCCAGGCGGCCAGGAAGTAGGTGAGCATGACGCTGACCAGGACCGCGGCCATGCCGAACCCGGCCGCCTCGGAGGACCGCCGGTCCCGCCACCGGGCCCGCCCGATCGTGGGGAGCACGGCGAGGGCGACGAGGAAGGCGATCCGGTCGTGGTCGACCTTGCCGTAGCTCATCGCGATGACCATCCACTCCGCGTAGAGCAGGAAGACGGCCCAACCGAGCAGGCGCGGGGCCCGTCCGGTCGCGGCGGCCACCGCGGCCAGCACCAGCGCCCACTGCACGACCAGGACCACGGTGTGCGTCGGCGTGGGCAGCGGGAGGATCCGGCCGATCAGCAGCGGTTGGTAGAACTCGGTCGGCACGTCGGCGTGGGCGCGCACCCAGGAGGTGGTCACGAACACGTCGATCGGGATGAACAGGTAGGCGATCACCCGGAACACGGCGACCCGGGCCAGGGGGACCGGTCGGGTCCACCAGCGGGGGGTCAGCGGCACCGCCCGGTCGGTCCCGGGTGCGTCCGGGCTCGTGTCGACGGGGCGGGTGCTCATGCGTCGGTCAGGTCGTAGGAGACGAGCACGTCGTCGGTGTAGGCCCCAGTGCTCTGACCGTCACGGAGCTCCAGGCGGCGTTGTACGACCTCCACGCGGACCAGGGCCGGGTCGCCGGGGTGCTGGGCCTCGTAGGTCTGCGCGACCAGCCCGAGCAGGGCCGGGTCGGCGACCAGCCGGGGCAGTTGGCCCTCGAACTCCGCGCGGCGCAACCCCACCTCGCCACCGGACAGCCGGACCTCCGCCCCCGCGACGGTCACACCGACGACCCGGGTGGAGACCACCGGGGCGTCGGGGGCGGCCCGGGTCGAGTACATCCGGAAGGGGCCGAACGGGAACTCCGAGTCGTTCCCCCACAGGCTGCCGCCCAGCAGCAGCACGAGCACCAGGGCGGCGCCGGCGAACCGGGCCCGGCGTCCCGTCGGCGACAGCCCGACCACCTCCGGCCCGGTCGTCACGTCGGGCGCGAGCTGTGTGGACACGCCCCCATCGTAGGATCGCCGCCACGTCCAGGCCGGTACCGGCGAGGCGCGGCCCCACGCGCGGGTGCCCCGCGCGCCGCGAGGGGCCGGTCGGGACCACGCACCAGCCACTGAGGCGACGACGACACCGGGAGCAGACACGTGCAGTTCGGGCGGTACTACGAGGAGTTCGAGGTCGGCGCTGTCTACAAGCACTGGCCCGGCAAGACGGTCACCGAGTACGACGACCACCTGTTCTGCCTGATCACGATGAACCACCACCCGCTGCACCTGGACAGTCACTTCGCGGCGGAGACCACCGAGTTCGGGAAGAACGTCGTCGTCGGCAACTACGTCTACTCGCTGCTGCTGGGCATGAGCGTGCCCGACGTCAGCGGCAAGGCGATCGCCAACCTCGAGGTCGAGTCGCTCAAGCACGTGGCCCCGACCTTCCACGGGGACACGATCTACGGCGAGACGACAGTGCTGGACAAGACCGAGTCCCGGTCCAAGGACGACCGCGGCGTCGTCCACGTCGAGACGATCGGCTACAAGCAGGACGGCACCGTGGTGTGCGTGTTCCGGCGCAAGGTGATGGTGCCCAAGCGCTCCTACGGCGACAGCCGTGGCGGCGAGCAGCCCGGCCGCCCGGAGCCCGTCCGGAAGTGAGGAGCCCGCCGACCGCCATCTGGCGGACGGCGCATGCTCAGTCCGGGAGGACGCCCCAGGACCCGAGGGTGGCGACCAGTCCCGGGGTGCAGCGCAACCGGTCCAGCTGGGCGCGGGTCACGAAGGCGACGTCCGCGGCGTCGTCGCCGGCCACCGGCACCTGGGTGGGGTCGCGCAGGGTGCAGACCAGGTCGGTGATCGCGAAGACCCGGCCGGGGCCCGCGACCTCCACGCTGCCGACGACGGGGCCCGCGACGACGTCCAGCCCGGTCTCCTCCCGCACCTCGCGGACGACGGCGGTGACGTCGTCCTCGCCGGGCTCGACGCGCCCGCCCGGCACCGCCCAGCAGCCGCGGTTCGGGTCGTTCGCCCGCTGCACCACCAGCAGCCGGCGCGCGGCGTCGTGCACGATCCCGCCGACGCACGGCACGACCCGGGGTGTGGTCACCACGCCAGGATGACCCGGGCGTCGAGCGTCCGTCACCCCGGGTGCCCGCCTGCCGGCGCGCCCGGTCGGCCGGGGGTCACGCCCGGCTCCTACCCACCGACGCCCGGTGCTTGACGCCGCGCCCCGCGCCCGGGACGGTGAGCGTCGATGAGCATCAGCCCGGTGTGCCCCCGGTGCGGTGAGGTGCTGGTAGTCCGGCCGGGCTCGGGTGAGGCCTGGTGCCACCTGCACGCGGCCGTCACCCCGCTGCACCACACCGCCGTCCTGGCCCACGACGAGATCACCGCCGTGTGCACCGACGCCCGGGTGCCCGCCTGGGTCCCGGACCCGCTGCCCGCGGGCTGGACGGTGACCGGACTGGCCTGGGGCGGGGAACCGGGCGCTCGCTGCACCGTCGTGGACTGCTCCGGGCCGGCACCGCTGGGCGGCAACGCCGAGCTGCTCCTGATCGCCGAGGAACCCGGCACCGGGCTGGGCGCGGGCTACGCCGGTCTGCCCTGGCTGGACCCGGGCGGCCTGGTCGGTGGGCTGTCGGCGGCCGCGGTGCAGGCAGCCGGCCAGCGGGCGCCGCTGTGGGAGGTGCCCACCTCCGACGACCGGGCGGCCTTCGTCGGCGAGGCCTTCGGGGTCTGGCTGTGGCTGGTCACCTGGCCGGCGACGGCGGCGTGGCTGCTGGCCGAGGACCTGGTGCTGCTGGACCTGCGCGAGCGGGTCCCGGCCGACCTGCCGCTCGGCCCGCCCGGGGAGCATCTGCTGCCCGGTGTTCCGCCACCCCCGCCGTCGGCCTGAGCCCGACGCCGGCACGGGGTCGGCGTGGCGTGCACGTGACGGGTGCGGCCTGTGTTACTCATGTGGCGCGATCCTTTTCCGGTCGTGTCGGCGTCCCCACGCCTGCCTGCCCACCCACCCCGAGGTGACCGCGTGAACCTGAAGAAGGTCCTCACCTGGCTCGTCGTCGCCTTCGTGCTGTTCTACGTGATCCAGCAGCCGGAGTCGTCGGCGAACATCGTGCGCAGCGCCGGCGTCGCCCTCGGCGACGCCGCCTCGTCGCTGGCGTCCTTCGTCGGCTCGCTGGTCTGACCCGGCCGGGGAGACCCGCGCCGTGACGACGACGGGACCGGCCCCCGGCCAGGACGCCTCGAAGTACCTCCTCCCCGGGGAGGAGGCCGTGATCAACCAGCGCCGGCACTGGGCCGCGCTGGCCCGGCCGACCGCGCGCACCCTGCCGGTCCTGCTGGTGGGGCTGTGGGTGCTGACCCGGGCACCGGGCAACCGGTTCACCAGCACGGTGGGGCTGTTGCTCGTCCTCGCCGCGCTGGTCTACCTGGGCCTAGCGGTGGGCGAGTGGTGGGTCCGGCACTTCCTGGTCACCAAGCGGCGGGTGCTGATGACCTCCGGCGTCATCGTGCGCACCGTCGCGGTGATGCCGCTGCGCCGCATCACCGACCTGACCTACTCCGAGAGCCTGGTCGGCCAGGTGCTGGGCTACGGCGGCTTCCGGTTCGAGTCGGCCGGCCAGGACCAGGCGTTGTCCAAGATCACCTACCTGCCGGGCGCCAAGGTCATCTACGACCAGATCAGCAGCCTGCTCTTCCCCTCCGACGCTGCGGGTGCCCGACGGGGCGAGGAGGAGGACGGCGGTGGCCCGGACCCGACGGACCCGCCCGGCCGGCCCACCGCGCACCCGGCCACCCCTGACCCGGCCACCCCTGACCCGGCCACCCCTGACCAGGCGGCCCGCCCCGCCGGGCGCCCAGCGGCCCGGCCCGCCCCGGCCGCGCACCCCGCGGCCCCGCCCGCCACCGGTCCGACGGTCACCCGGGGACCCGGCCACAGCACGGGACCCATCCCCGGCTTCGACAACCCGTACCCGCACACGCCCCATCCCCCGGCCGACGACGGCGGGATGGGGCAGGCTGACCGGTGATGCGCATCGACCTGCACACCCACTCCGTGGTCTCCGACGGCACCGACACCCCGGCCGAGGTGCTCGCCGCCGCGGTCGCCGCCGGACTGGACGTCGTGGCGCTCACCGATCACGACACCACCGACGGCTGGGCCGCGGTGGCCGCCGCCCGACCGGCCGGCCTGACCGTGGTGCCCGGCATGGAGATGTCCTGCCGCTGGTTCCCCGCCGACCAGCCGCCGATCAGCGTGCACCTGCTGGCCTACCTGTTCGACCCCGCGGCACCGGTGCTGGCCGACGAGCGCGCCCGGCTGCGGGCCGAACGGTTGTCCCGGGGCGAGCGGATGGTCGACGCGCTGGCCGCCGACGGGTACCCGGTCAGCTGGGCGGCCGTGGTGGAGCGCAGCGCCGGCGGGGTCGTCGGACGACCGCACGTGGCCCGCGCGCTGGTCGAGGCCGGCGTCATCGGCTCGGTCGACGAGGCCTTCGCCGGGCCGTTGCACCACACCAGCCCGTACTACGTGGCCAAGGCCGACACCGACGTCCTCCAGGGCATCGCGATGGTGCGCGCGGCCGGCGGCGTGCCGGTGTTCGCGCACGGCCTGGCCCGCAGCCGGGGTCGGGTGGTGGGCGACGACGCACTCCGCGCGATGGCGACGGCCGGCCTGGTGGGCCTCGAGGTGGACCACCCCGACCACGAACCGGCCGACCGGGAGCACCTGCGGGCCCTGGCCGCCGACCTGGACCTGCTGACGACGGGGTCCAGTGACTACCACGGCACGAACAAGCGCACCCCGATCGCGGCCTGCACCACCGACCCGGCCCAGTACGAGCGGTTGGTCTCCCTCGGCACCGGGAGCGCCCCGCTCACCGACCGCGCGTGAGCCAGCTCCTCCTCGACCTGCCCGGTCTGCCCGAACCGCTCTTCGCCGCCACTCCGAGCAAGCTGGCCGCCTTCGACGCCTGCCCCCGGCGCTACCGGTTCGGCTACGTCGACCGGCCGACCCCGCCGCAGGCGCTGCCGTCGGTCAACGCCGTCGTCGGCGCCGCGGTGCACGCCGCCCTGCGGTCCTGGTGGGAGCTGCCCCCGGCCCGCCGCACACCGACCGCGGCCCGGCAGCTGCTGGACCGACACTGGTCCGACGTCGGCACAGTTGACGCCGCGGACTCCGCCCAGTGGCGGGAACGGGCCGCCGGCTGGGTCGATGAGCACGTCGCCGGCCTGGACCCGGCCGATCCGCCGCTGGCCACCGAGCGCCAGGTGACCGTGACGACCGACCGGCTGAGCGTGTCCGGCCGGGTGGACCGGATCGACGACCGCGGGGACGCCCTCGTCGTCGTGGACTACAAGACCGGCCGTCGGACCAGCACCGAGGAGGAGGCGGCGTCCTCCCCGGCGCTGGCGTTGTACGTCCTGGGCGTGCGGCGCACCCTGCGGCGGCCGTGCTCACGGGTCGAGCTGCACCACTTGCCCACCGGCACGGTCGCGGCGTTCGACCACACCGAGCAGACCCTGGCCGAGCACGTGCGTCGGGCCGAGGCGACCGCCGCCGCGGTCACGACCGCGGTCGCAGCGACCGCGACCGGGACCGACCCCGACGAGGCGTTCCCCGTCGTCACCGGCCGGCAGTGCAGCGGCTGCTCGTTCCGCCGGTCCTGCCCCGAGGGGCGCGCCGCACGGCGAGGTGCTGGAACGGCTGCGTCGTAGGGGCTTGCCGCGAGCTTGCGAGTGGTGGGGGCGACGTGGACCTTCGTCAGGCCACCACGGGCGTGCTGACGGCGACGCGCTCGCGGGCGGCCCGCAGCGTGGGGTTGTCCCGCACCCGGGAGGGCACGGCCAGCGCCGTCCGCCGGAACGTGCGCACCGCGGCGGTGGTCGCAGGCTCGGTGATGCCCAGCGCGGGCAGCCCGTACATCGCCCGGGCCCAGCGCGGCAGGGTGGCGACGCCGAGGGAGGCCAACCCCGCCCAGGCTGGGCGGGCCGGGGTCAGCACCTGCACCCAGGTCGGCATCGGCGGGACGACGATGAACGTGTAGGCCGTGCGTGCCGGGTCGGTCAGCGCCAGCTGGGGCCGGACCCGATCGAAGTAGGCGGCCAGCTCGGCCTCGCTGCCGGGGATCTCCCCGGGGGTGCAGCCGATCAGCTCGGCGGCCACGACCTGCTCGGCGACGTAGGCGTCGGCGTCCGCGTCGGTCAGCGGCACCCCGGCCCGGCGGGCGACCGACAGCAGCGAGTCGACCTCGCAGGCGTGCACCCACAGCAGCAGGTCCGGGTCGTCGACCCGGTAGGTCCGGCCGGTGGTCGGCTCGGTGTCGGACTTGCCCCGGTGCACGCCGCGGATCCGGCGGACGGCGCGCAGGGCCTCCCGGCGGCTGCCGAAGGTCAGCGTGGCGACGTACTCGGCGGTGCGGGTCAGCCGGGCCCACGGCTCGGTCTTGAACCCCTCGGAGAAAGTGTCCACCCCGGCCATGGCCACCGGGTGCAGGGCCTGCAGCAGCAGGGCCCGGATGCCCCCGACGGAGAACGCGGGGTCGGCGTGGATCCGCCAGGTGATCGAGTCCGGGCCGAAGAAGCCGGCCTGGTCCTCGGCGGCGGTGAAGTCGCGGGTGGAGATCACGCGGATGCCTCCAGGGCGGTCGCGGGGACGGTGGTCCAGAAGTCGGTGAGCAGCTGCACCGTGCGGGCGGGCTGCTCGATGGCGGGGGAGTGCACGGAGTCCTCGACGACCTCGTGCCGCGCATCGAGCCGGGTGGCCATCTCGGCCTGCGCGGCCGGGGTCCAGGCGTCGTCGTCGCGACCGTGCGCGACCAGGACGGGGATGCCGGTGGCGGCCAGCTCGGCGGTGCGGTCCGGCTCGCCGGTCATCGCGGTGGCCATGCCGGTGAGTCCGGCCTCGGTGTTGGCCAGGAAGCGGGTGGCCAGGAACTCCCGGGTGGGCGCGGGCACCGCCTGGCTGCGCGGGTCGGTGAGTGCCAACTGCTCCAGGGTGTCGCGCACCAGCCGGACGCCGCCGGCCTGCAGCAGCGGGGCAAGGTGCTCCAGCAGGTCCGCGCGTGGGCCGGTCAACCCGCCGGGGCCGCTGCTGAGCAGGGCCAGCGAGTCGAAGAGCGAGGGCTCGGCGAGGACGGCGGCGCGGGCGACCAGCCCGCCGAAGCTGTGGCCCAGCAGGTGCAGCGGACGGTCGTCGCGCAGCTCGCGGGCCACCCCGACGAGGTCGCCGGCCAGCGCGTCCACCGAGTAGGCGTCGGGGTCGTCGGGCCCGGGGGACTGGTACTGACCGCGCTGGTCCAGCGCCACGACCCGCCAGCCGGCCTCGGCCAGCGGGGTCAGCAGCGGCGCGAAGTCCTCCTTGCTGCCCGTGTAGCCCGCGACCAGCAGCACGGTGCCGCGCTCACCGGGCCCGGTGTCCAGGGCGGCCAGCGGACCGGCGGGTCCGACGAGGGTGATCGGGGTGGCGTCGTGGGGGGTGAGCTGACGCAGGTCGTCGGACGCGGTGTGTTCGGAGCCGCCGGGGAGCATGACCCCCAGTGTGCGCCAGCCGCGTCTCGAGGCGTTTCGGCCGCCCGTCAGGGGCCCGCGTCGAGCCCGCGAGGTGTGGGGGGACGCGGTGGTCCTTCTTCAGCGGTAGCCGACGACCTGGTCCGGCGTGGCGACGACGACGGTCGGGCCGACCACGGTCGTCCGGCCGCCGGTGGGCAGGTCGGCGGGGACGCTCGAACGGGCCAGCTCGGCCCCGGTGCCGAGGTCCCGGGTGACGAGCGCG
>JBBSVA010000035.1:0-27965 GCA_038233915.1 Mycobacteriales bacterium
CCCCGCCGGGGTTGGTGTCGGCGTCCCCCACCCCGAGGCTCGTCCCCCCCCCCGCCGGGGGGGCGACCCCCCCGCACGGTGCTCGTCGGAGCTGATCCACGCCGCGGGGGAGCGGAGGTCAGCGTGGGGCGGGCAGGATCGAGCCGAGCCGGGCAGCGACCGGGGCCGTGCGGGTCGGGACGGCCGGGTCCTCCCCCGGACCGCGCCGGTGCAGCGCCCCGCGCGCGGCCGGCGTCACCGGGAAGCCGGCCGGGTCCACCCGAGGGTGGCTGGCCGGCGGGTCGGCCGGGCCACGGCCACCCCGGACGGCGATCACCAGGGTGGCCACCGAGAGGGCGCCACACCCGAGCAGGAACAGCAGCACGAGGACTCCACCTGAGGTCATGTCCCGAGAGTGGCACTGCTGGCGTTGACCAACCACAGTCCACTGCGGCATGGTGGACTGCATGCCAGTCCGCAGTGACGAGTCCACTCCGGTCCGCGAGCTGGCGGGCCTGGTCGGCGACGTCGGGCAGCTGCCCCCGCCGCGGTACGCCGCGCTGGCCCGCCGGGTCCGCGAGCTGCTGGTCACCGGCGAGCTCCCGGTGGGCAGCCGACTGCCGGCCGAGCGCGACCTCGCCACGGCCCTGGACGTCAGCCGGGTGACCGTGGCCAGTGCGTACCGGACGCTGCGCGAGGAGGGCTACGCCCGCACCCGGCACGGCTCGGGCACCGTCACCGAGCTGCCCGACGACCGGCCGCGGTGGGTCTGGCAGTCCGGGGAGACCCCGGGTGTGCTGGACCTGGCGCACGCGGCGCCGTCGGCGTCGCCACTGCTGGCCCCGGCCTACGAGCAGGCACTGACCGACCTGTCCGGGCACGTCGCCGGCAGCGGCTACGTGCCGGTCGGCCTGCCCGAGCTGCGCGGCGCCGTCGCCGACCGGTTCACCGCGCAGGGCCTGCCGACGACGCCGGACCAGGTGCTGATCACCTCCGGCGCGGGCGACGCCGCCGCGCTGGTCTGGGAGACCCTGCTGGAGAACGGCGACCGGGTGCTCGTGGAGCACCCCAGCTACCCCGGCGCGATCCGGTCGATCGAGAGGGCCGGCGGCCGTTGCGTGCCGGTGCCGGTCGACGTCGAGGACCCCGACGCCCTGGTCGAGGCGGCCCGGCTCGCCGCCCGGCAGAGCGGACCCCGGCTGGCGTTCCTGATGCCCGACCACGCAAACCCCACCGGCGCCCTGATCTCCGCGACCGGCCGCCGCCGGCTGGCCGCCACGCTGTGGCAGCAGGGCGTGCTGACCGTCGTCGACGAGGTGGCCGCCGACCTCGTGCTGGACGGCGACCGGCCGCCGCACTTCGCCGCCGGGCTGCCCGACGCCGCCACGATCACCGTGGGGGCGCTGTCCAAGTCGGTGTGGGGCGGCCTGCGGGTGGGCTGGCTGCGCACCGACGCGGCCCTGGTCGACCGGCTGTCCACCGTGCTCGGGCACCGGCAGCTCTCGGTCGGCCTGCTCGACCAGCTGGCTGCGACCACCCTGGTGCGCCGGCTGGACGAGGTGCTGGCCCACCGCTGCGCCCAGCTGCGCGAGCAGCGCGACGTGCTGGTCGCCGAGCTCGCCGACCGACTGCCCGACTGGCGGGTGACCGTGCCGACCGGCGGCCTGTCGCTGTGGGCCGGGCTGCCGGCCGGGCTGAGCTCGGCGGCGCTCACCGCCGCGGCCGCCCCCGCCGGGGTGCTGCTGGCCGAGGGCCGGGTGTTCGGCACCGGGTCGGCGTTCGACGACCGGTTGCGGCTGCCGTTCACCCGCCCCCCGGCCGAGCTGCGGGCCGCCGTCGACGTCCTCACCCGACTGGACACCCAGCTCCGGGGGCGGCCCGTGCCGCGGCCGGCGGTGGCGTCGACGGTCGTCTGAGCAGCCCCGCACCGGCCGCCCGCCGGCACCGAGCGGAACCGGCTGCAGCTCGGTAGGTTGTGCCCATCGGACGCGGTCGGCCCTCGGGCCGACGGTTCTCCCGTCGAGATCACGGCGAGGGTGCCACGGCCACAGGCCGGTGCGCTGGACACCCCGGGGGCTGACCGTGAGCTCGACCCTCTCCACCACCGACCACCTCTCCCCCGTGCCCCTGCCCCGGGTCGCCAGCCCGGCGTCGACCGGCCGCCCCGCCGCGCCCCCGCAGACCGTGCGACCCCCGCTCGGTGAGTGGACCTGGCACCCCCGATCGGGCATCTGGTCCTGGTCCCCCGCCCTGCTGGAGCTGCTCCAGCTGCCCCCGTCGGCGGCCGTGGAGAGCCGCGGCGGCCGGCGCGGCACGCTCGCCGGTCTGCGCCTGCCGCACGTGCACGCCGAGGACCGGCTCCGGCTGCGCACCGCGCTGGAGGGGGCCGCACTGCGCGGCCGGTCGTTCGCCGTCGACGTGCGCTTCCTGCGCGGGGACGGCCGGGTCGCCGACACGACGGTCACCGGTGCCCCGGGCGTCGTGGCCGAGGACGCGGTGCCCGTGGTGAGCGGCCTGGTCGTCGATGTCACCGACGACCGTGACCGGTCCGCGCCGGGGGACGACGACCCGCTGGCGGCCCTGCGCCGGGAGGTCGAGCAGCTGCGCAGCGCGATGGCCAGCCGTGCGCTGATCGAGCAGGCCAAGGGCGTACTGATGGCACTCGTGGCGTGCAGCGACCAGGTGGCGTTCGAGCTGCTGGGGCACCTGTCCAACCACACCCACCGGAAGGTCCGGGAGGTCGCCGCGCTGGTCGTCGGGTCCGCGTCCGGGGACGACCCGCTGCCCGAGGACCTCCGGCAGATCCTCCGTGACGCCTGCCCCCCGGCGGTGCCCGACCGATCCTGACGGGCGGGCCGGGGAGGGGCCCGCCGAGGGCCGTCGGGGATGATGCCCGGGTCGCCCGGACGTCGTGGTCGGGGACGCGATGGAGGGAGTCCGGGTGTTCTACTTCATCGCCCGTTTCGTGCTGCGGCCGCTGTTCATCCTCACCTGTCGACCCACCGTGGTCGGCCGCGAGTCGATGCCGTTGACCGGTCCGCTGCTGTTGGCGAGCAACCACCTGTCCTTCATCGACAGCATCGCGATCCCGCTGATGGCCCCCCGCAAGGTGGGCTACCTGGCCAAGTCCGAGTACTTCACCGGCACCGGGGTGAAGGGCTGGCTGTCCCGGACGGTCTTCACCGCCCTCGGCGCCCGTCCGGTCGAGCGACAGACCCACCGGGCCGCCCAGGCCGCACTGGACACCGTGTTGCACGCCCTGCAGGCCGGCGAGGCCTTCGGCATCTACCCCGAGGGCACCCGCTCCCGGGACGGTCGGCTGGCCCGCGGGAAGACCGGGGTCGCCTGGCTGGCGCTGACCGCCGACTGCGCCGTCGTCCCGGTCGCCGTCCACGGCACCGACCGGGTGCAGCCCATCGGGGCGCGCTACCCGCGCCCGCACAAGGTGACGATCACCTTCGGTGCGCCGATCACGTTCGCCGACCAGCGCGGCCTGGCCGGCAACGGCAAGGCCCGCCGGGTGGTCACCGACCAGGTCATGGAGGCCGTCGCCGAGCTGTCCGGCCAGGAGAAGACCGGCTGGTGAGCGGCTCGCTGCTGGTCGCCGGGACGACGTCGGACGCCGGCAAGTCCGTCGTCACCGCGGGCATCTGCCGCTGGCTGGTCCGGCAGGGCGTGTCCGTGGCGCCGTTCAAGGCGCAGAACATGAGCAACAACTCGATGGTGACCGTGGACGGCGCGGAGATCGGCCGGGCACAGGTGTTCCAGGCCGCGGCCGCCCGGGTCGAGCCCGAGGCCGCGATGAACCCGGTGCTGCTCAAGCCCGGCGGGGAGAACAGCAGCCAGGTCGTCGTCCTGGGGAAGGCCGTCGCGGACGTGACCGCGCTGTCCTACCGGCCGATGAAAGCGGCGCTGCTGGAGCAGGTCCTGACCTCGCTGGCGGAACTACGGGCGCGCTTCGACGTCGTCGTCTGCGAGGGCGCGGGCTCCCCCACCGAGATCAACCTGCGGGACACCGACATCGCCAACATGGGCCTGGCGACGGCGGCCGGACTGCCGGTGGTCATCGTCGGGGACATCGACCGGGGCGGGGTGTTCCCGGCCCTCTACGGCACCGTCGCGCTGATGCCCCCCGAGGACCAGGCCCTGGTCGCGGGCTTCCTGGTGAACAAGTTCCGCGGCGACGTCCGGCTGCTGGCCCCGGGCCTGGACACCCTCGCCCAGCTGACCGGCCGGCCCACGCTCGGCGTCCTGCCGTGGCTGCCGGGCCTCTGGCTGGACGTCGAGGACTCCCTGGACCTGGCCGGGGACCGCGGCGCGGCGCTGCCGCCGGTGGGCGAGGACGTGCTGCGCGTGTCGGTCGTCCAGCTGCCGCGGTTGTCCAACTTCACCGACCTGGACGCACTCGCCGCCGAGCCGGGGGTGCTGGTCCGCTACGCCACCCGGCCCGAGGAGCTGGCCGATGCCGACCTCGTGGTGCTGCCCGGCACCCGCTCGACGGTGTCGGACCTGGGCTGGCTGCGCGAGCGCGGCCTGGACGTGGCCCTCGCCCGCCGCGCCGCCGCCGGGCAGCCGGTGCTCGGCATCTGCGGCGGGCACCAGATGCTGGCCCGCACGATCACCGACGACGTCGAGTCCCGGGCCGGGAAGGTCGCCGGCCTGGGGCTGCTGCCCACCGACGTCGTCTTCGCGCGGGAGAAGACGCTGGGCCGCCCGGTCGGGGCCGCGCTCGGGCACGCGGTGCACGGCTACGAGATCCACCACGGCGTGGTCACCGTCGAGGGCGGCGAGCCGTTCCTGGACGGCGCCCGGGTCGGCGCCGTCTTCGGGACGACGTGGCACGGCGCGCTGGAGAACGACGACTTCCGGCGGGCCTTCCTCACCGAGGTCGCCGCACTGAGCGGCCGGCGCTTCGTCGTCGCCACCGACACCGACTTCGCCGCCGTCCGGGAGGCCCGGCTCGACGCCCTCGGCGACCTGGTCGCCGACCACGCCGACACCGACGCGCTGTGGCGCCTCATCGAGGACGGCCCGCCGCCCGGCCTCCCCCTGCTGCCCCCCGGAGCCCGGTGACCGTGCGCGCCGCGCTGCTCCGCGAGGCCGAGGCGGCCGGCACCCCGACCGTTGCCGTGGGCCCCGTCCAGGGCCTGGACCAGGAGGACTGATGGACCTGCAACGCTTCGTCGACGCCCAGGACCCACAGTGGGACGACGTCCTCGCCGAACTGCGGGCCGGCCGCAAGCGGACGCACTGGATGTGGTTCGTCTTCCCGCAGGTCGCCGGGCTGGGGGCCTCGGAGATGTCGCGGCGCTACGCGCTCCCGGGGCTGGCCGACGCCCGCGCGTACCTCGCGCACCCGGTGCTGGGGCCGCGGCTGCTGGAGTGCGCCCGACTGCTGACCGGGCACGCCGACCGCACCGCGCACCGGGTCATGGGCAGTCCGGACGACGTCAAGCTGCGGTCGTCGATGACCCTCTTCGCGCGCGCCGCACCCGACGAGCCGCTCCTCCGGCAGGTCCTGGACCAGTGGTACCCCGAGGGCGAGGACCCGGAGACGGTCAGGCGGCTGTGACGGCCGCGCGCACCTGGTCGGGCCAGGGCACCGAGACGCCGTCCACGGTCGCGACGTAGGTCGACCGGACGACGCAGCACAGCCGCTCCCCCACCGACACGGTGAAGCGCAGCGTCAGGCTGGTGCGACCCAGCGCGTCCAGCTCGCAGGTGACGTCCACGGTGTCGCCCCAGCGGGCGCTGGCGGACCAGTCCAGCGACGTCGCCTTCACCAGCGGCTGGACGCCGGCCACGCCGTCGGGGTCCCAGGTCAGCCCGACCGAGGGCCACCAGGAGTTCGACGCCTCATCGGCCCACACCAGGTAGTTGGCGTTGAAGACCACCCGCTGGTCGTCGCATTCGCTGTATCGGACCGGGGTGCTCCAGGTGACTGCCACGGGGCCCGACGGTAGGGCTGTGACGGTCTGCACCGTGTGGCAACACGGACGCAACGCCGGTTGTGGTCTCCTGCGCGGGTGAGCACCGTCGTCTCGAGTTACCCGAACGCCTCGACCCGCGCCGTGGACAAGGTCATCGACCACCTCGACGCGCACTGCGCGCGGTTCATCGAGCTGTCCCCGTTCGCCACCCTGTCCACGGCCGACGCAGACGGGTTCCCCGACGTCTCCCCGCGCGGGGGCGGCCCCGGGTTCGTCCGGGTGGTCGACCAGCACACGCTGGCGCTGCCGGACCGGCAGGGCAACAACCGGGTGGACAGCCTGCGCAACCTCAGCGCGAACCCGCGGGCGGCGCTGATGTTCTTCGTCCCCGGGATCGAGGAAACGCTGCGGGTCTACGGCCGCGTCCGGCTGGTCGACCCGGCAGAGCTGGACCTGGACCTCACCGAGTTCGGCAAGCAGCCGCTGTCGGTCGCCCTGCTGGACGTCGAGCGGGCGTACTTCCACTGCGCCAAGGCGGTCATGCGCTCCAAGCTGTGGGACCCGGGCACGCAGGTGCACCGCTCGGTCTTCCCGCCGATGGGCCAGGTCTGGCGCGAGCACACCAGGGCCGTCACCCCGGCCCAGGACGACGTCGAGATGCGCGCCTCGCTGGCCCTGGAGCTCTAGCGGGGGTACGGCAGCACCCCGGTCAGGCGTCGGTGCGGCGCTCGTAGACGCCGACGACCTCGCCCCGGAACGCGTCGGTGATCCCGGGGAACGCGGCCATCACCTTGTCGTGGTCCCAGTCGTCGACCACATGCACCTCGTGGTGGTTGTGCTCCAGCTCGCCCTGCGGGTAGTGCACGATCGGGATGGACATGTAGACGGCGCGTTGGGCGGCCTCGCCGGCCCGCCGCCAGAGGTCCTGGGCCTCCTGCACGGTCATGTGCTCGGCGACGTCCCCGAGGACGACGACATCGGCCTCGGGTAGCGGCGTCGTCCGGGCGTCGCCCAGCAGCACCTCGTCGTAGAGCTCACGGAGCCCGTAGGTCTCCACGTAGGGCTCGAAGACCTCCAACGCGGTCAGCCGGGCCGGACGGTCGTCGGCCAGCAGCTTGGCGTAGGTCCCGGCCCCCGCCCCGACGTCCAGCAGCGACTCGGGTGCGAGCTCGCGGATCTTCTGACGGGTCCAGTCCTTGCCCTCGGGCGAGCTGATCGGCACGCGGGAGAGGCTACGGCCCGGGCGCGTCGGTCCGCTGCTCGAGAACTGTCGGGGGGCGGCCCTACCGTGCCGCCATGACGCGAGAGCCACTCACCTTCCAGGTCGCCGTGGACGCCGCCGCCCCGCACGAGCTCGCCGACTGGTGGGCCGAGGCACTGGGCTGGGTGCGGGAACCCAGCGACGAGGCCTTCATCCGACAGCTGGTGGCCGCCGGCCACGCGTCGGAGGAGGAGACGACCGAGCACCGCGGGGTGCTGGTCTGGCGGACCGGTGCCGCGATCACCCGGCCCGGGGGCGGCATGCCCCGGGTGCTCTTCCAGCTGGTGCCCGAGGGGAAGTCGGTGAAGAACCGGGTGCACCTGGACCTGCGGGTCGGCGGGGCCCCGACCGAGGACGAGGTCGCCCGGCTGGTCTCCCTGGGCGCGCGGGAGCTGCACCGCGGACGGCAGGGCCCGCACAGCTGGGTGACGATGGCCGACCCGGAGGGCAACGAGTTCTGCATCGGCTGAGGGGCTCAGCCGGCGGTCACTCGCGCTCGAACTCCCGGGCCACCAGCCGGGCCGCAACGGCCTGCCCGGCACGCAGCCGGGCGCGCTGGCGCTTGCGGACGTGGTCGGGGGTCCGGTGCCGGGCGTCCTCGACCAGCTGGAAGCTGGCGAGCACGCTGGCCTGCACCCGACTCGTCCCGAAGACCCCGGTGCTGCTGGTCGTCGCCGTGCGGACCGGCTCTGCGGTGGTCATGACACCTCTTCCCCCGTGCGGGCTGTGTCGCCCGTGTCCGTGCATGTCCAGGTCAGGGCCCGCTCAACCACGGATGTGACAGGTTCGTCCCCACGGGTCACACCGACCCCGCGTGTCCCACCGTCGTGGGCGTGTCGGGGTGGCGCACCGTGTGCGCACCCCGGGGCGCGCGCGTCGTCGCCGTCCCCTAGCGTCGCGAGGCATGGCGTCCGGCTGGAAGTCCGTCCTCGACCGCGTGGTGCAGACAGTCGTCCGGGAGGGCGGCAAGCAGCTGCGCCGACGCGCGTCGTCCTCCTCGTCCTCGACCCCGCCTCGGGCCGAGCGGCCCCGAGCCACGCTGCCCGACCGGCCCTCGGACGCCGAGCTGGCCCGGCCGGCCACCCGGGGCGCCGGGGACTTCACCGGCCGCGAGGAGATCAGCTACGCCCCGCGGGACGACGGCCGCCCCGATCCCGGCGAGATCGTCTGGGCGTGGGTGCCCTACGAGGAGGCCGACGGCCGGGGCAAGGACCGGCCGGTGCTGGTCGTCGGGCGCACCGGGTCGGACCTGCTGGGGTTCATGCTGACCAGCAAGGACCACGACCGGGACACCGCGGAGGAGGCCCGGCGCGGCCGGCACTGGGTGGACATCGGCACCGGCGAGTGGGACCGGCAGGGCCGACCCAGCGAGGTCCGGGTGGACCGGGTGCTGCAGGTCGACCCCGACGACGTCCGCCGGGAGGGCGCCACCCTGGACCGCCGGCGCTTCGACGCCGTCGCGGCCGAGGCCCGGCGCGTGCTCGGCTGGTGACCTGGCCGGCCTCGGGTCAGCTGCGGTCCAGGCCCCACTGGTACTCGAACGCGGCCGGTGACATCGTCGTCATCGCCTGCCGGGCCTGACGCAGCAGGTCTCCGCTGGTTCTCGGGTCCCCGGCGTCCAACCGGAGCACGGGCACGCCGTCGTCCCGGCGGCGCACGACCAGGTCGCTCACCGAGGGGTGCGGCAGGAGCCCCCAGGCCAGCTCGGCGAGGAACGCGCCGGCGATCCGGAGCCGTTGCCGGTTGGCACTGCCGAGCCGGTCCTCCAGGGCCGCGACGAAGACCCCCTCGGCACGCACCGGGTCCACCGTCACCGCCCCCGCTGCAGCAGCGTGGACACCAGCGGCGCGGTCAGCAGCATGACGACGAGCCGGAGCACCTGGACGGTGGAGACCGAGACCAACGCGCCGATCGAGACGCCGACGACGGCCTGCGCACCGGTCATCGCGTGCTGGGGCAACGCCGCGGGCCGGCGGATCAGCAGCGCCCGGCCCAGGCCGGTGATCAGCCCGGCGATGAGCGTCGCTGACGGCACCCCGACCAGCTCGAGCACCGCGGCCAGGCCCAGGGCGACGGCCAGCACGGCGGCCCAGTCCCGCAGCGTGCGCGGCCGTCCCCCCTCGCACGCGGTCATCGCCGTCACTGTCGCACCCAGACGCCCGCACACCGGTGGGTGCAGGCAGGGACCACCGCCCGTGCGCAGCGACCTGGCCGGCCTCGTGGCCTGAGCCCGACCGGTCCGCCCACCGGCTGCCCAGCCCCGCCTTCGGTACGCGCGCCCTGGGCGGGCTGGGCGTCAGCCGCCGGTGATCCGGCGCAGCTCGGCGACGTGCGCGGTGAACGCCGTCCGGCCGGCCGCGCTGAGGGACAGGCTGGTGCGCTGCCGGGAGGCCACCGTGGCCTTGCGGACCCGCACGTAGCCGGCCTCCTCGAGCTGCTTCACGTGCTTGGAGAGCACCGAGTCGCTCACCCCGACGGCGTCGCGCACCGCCGCGAACTCCATGGTGTCCACAGCGGCGAGCAGCCCACAGACCTGCAGCCGGGGTGGGGCGTGCACGATCTGGTCGAACCGGGGTTCGACCGCCGTCACGCCCCACCCCGCAGATCGCGCTGGTAGACCGTGGTCCACCGTCGGCTGATCAGGGCGGCAGCCACGCCCACGACAGCGCCGGCCACGACCAGCGCACCACGGACGCCGAGCCCGAACTCCAGCAGCAGTCCCGCCGAGAGGACCACGACGTAGAGCACGCCCCAGAGCGCGACGAGCCGCTGGGTCGGGCCGGGCCGCAAGCCGCTGACCCACGCGCCGGTGTGTCGCTCGTAGGCCCGCTTGAGCCCCAGCAGGCCCAGGGCGAAGACCAACCCCGCGCCGAGCGTCCACCAGAGCGACCGCAGCGAGATCGACCCGATCAGCAGGAAGATCAACAGCCCCAGCGCGGGGTCGTACCACCAGGGCTGGCGAGCCCGATCGGCCAACGCCGTCCGGTCGGTCTGCAGCGCGGCCAGGTCGGCCGCGGCGCGGTCCCTCGTCAGATCATCGCTTTCCATGTCGGAAAGTCTGCCTCGTGACTTTCCGTTTCGTCAAGTGGTGGGGCCTGTCGCCGGGGTGGCGCGGCGTGGTCTGATGGCCCTCGAACTGCGACGGCAGTGGAGGAAGCCGGTGTGATCCCGGCGCGGTCCCGCCACTGTGATCCGGCCCCTCCGGGGGACGGTCAGCCAGGAACTCCAGCCGTCGCCACCTGCCACCTCCGGGCGCGGACACCCGGGGAGAGGACGTACCCGTGGTGTACCCGTTCAGCGCCGTCGTCGGGATGGACGACATGCGACTGGCCCTGCTGCTCAACGCCGTCTCCCCGGCCGTGGGCGGCGTGCTCGTGCGGGGTGAGAAGGGCACCGCCAAGTCGACGGCGGTGCGGGCGCTGGCCGCCGTGCTGCCGCCGGTCGCCGTCGTCGCGGGCTGCCGGTTCGGCTGCGACCCGACAGCCCCGGACCCGGCCTGCCCCGACGGGCCACACCCCGGTGACTCCCCCGCCTCCCAGCGCCCGGCCCGGCTGGTCGAGCTGCCGGTCGGCGCCTCGGAGGACCGACTGGTCGGCTCGCTGGACATCGAGCGCGCGCTGACCGAGGGCGTGAAGTCCTTCGAGCCCGGCCTGCTCGCGGCCGCACACCGCGGTGTGCTCTACGTCGACGAGGTCAACCTGCTGCACGACCATCTGGTCGACCTGCTGCTGGACGCCGCCGCCCTCGGCCGGGCCTACGTCGAACGCGAGGGCGTCTCGGTGCAGCACGCGGCCAGGTTCCTGCTGGTCGGCACGATGAACCCCGAGGAGGGCGAGCTCCGGCCGCAGCTGCTGGACCGCTTCGGGCTGACCGTCGAGGTCGCCGCGCCCCGCGAGCCCGGCCTGCGCGCCGAGGTGGTCCGCCGTCGGTTCGCCGCGGATGCCGACCCCGCCGGTTTCTCCGCGCTCTGGGCCGACGACGAGCGGGCCCTGGCCGACCGGATCGTCGCCGCCCGCGCGCTGCTCCCCCGGGTCGTGCTGGGTGATGCCGCGCTGGGCCAGGTCACCGCCGTCTGCGCCGCGTTCGGCGTCGACGGGCTGCGCGCCGACATCGTCACCGCCCGCGCCGCCATCGCGCACGCCGCGTGGGCCGGCCGGGAGACGGTCACCGAGGACGACGTCCGGGTGGCTGCGCGGCTGGCCCTGCCGCACCGCCGTCGGCGCAACCCCTTCGACGCCCCCGGCCTGGACGAGGAGACCCTCGAGCAGGCCCTGGACGACGCCCGCCCCGACGAGGAGCCCGACCCCGACCCCGACCCGACACCCCCCGACGGCGAAAGTCGCGAAGAACGCCGCCCTGACGGCGGCGAAAGTCGCGAAGAACGCTGCCCTGGGGACGGCGGGAGTGGCGACGAGGGGCCGGACGGCGGCGCGGCGGGTGTTGCCGGGGCGCCGGCCACCGACGGCGCGAGCAGCGACGACAGCGCGACGGCCGGCGCCGAGGGGCTCCCGGCGCCCGAGCGCGCGGCGGTGGCACCCGACGAGGCGTTCCGCGCCCGCCGCTTGGAGGTCCCCGGCATGGGCACCGGCGTGGCCGGACGACGGTCCAAGGCGCGCAGCGAGCGCGGCCGGGTCGTGGGCTCCCGGCGTCCCGAGGGCAGCGTGACCCGGCTGCACCTGGTCGACACCGTGGTCGCCGCCGCCCCGCACCAGCGGGCGCGCGGGCGCACCGGCCCGGGGCTGCGGCTGGCCCGGGAGGACCTGCGACAGGCCGAGCTGGAGGGCCGCGAGGGCAACCTGGTGCTCTTCGTCGTGGACGCGTCGGGGTCGATGGGCTCGCGGACCCGGATGTCCGCGGTCAAGGGCGCCGTCCTGTCGCTGCTCACCGACGCCTACCAGCGGCGGGACAAGGTCGGACTGGTGACCTTCCGCGGTGGGGGCGCCGAGCTGGCACTGCCGCCGACCTGGTCGGTCGAGGCCGCCGCCGCGCGGCTCACCGACCTGCCCACCGGCGGCCGGTCGCCGATCGCCGCGGGCCTGCTGCGCGCACACGAGACGCTGCGGGTGGAGCGGGTCCGGGACCCCCGGCGCCGTCCGCTGCTGGTCGTGGTTACCGACGGCCGGGCCACCGGTGAGCGGGGCACCGATCACCTGGGCCAGGCGCACCGGGCCGCCGGGCTGCTGCACGCCGCGGGCACCGCCAGCGTCGTCGTGGACTGCGAGTCCGGGTACGTGCAGCTGGGCCTGGCGCAGGTGCTGGGCGCCCACCTGGGTGCGCAGACGATGCGCCTGGAGGACCTGGCGGCCGAGTCGCTGGTCCAGACCGTGAAGGCGGCTGCCTGATGATCGAGCTCGCGGGAGCATCCGGGGACACAGCGCCTTCCGGCACTGGGTCGACGAACGCCAGTGCGGAGGTCTCGTGCCTCAGGGACGAGTGACTGCGGTCCCGGTCGACGGGCTGACCACCCGGCAGCGCCGCAACCGGCCGCTGCTGGCCGTGCACACCGGAGAGATGAAGGGCAAGTCGACAGCCGCCTTCGGGATGGCGATGCGCGCCTGGAACCAGGGCTGGTCGATCGCGGTCTACCAGTTCGTCAAGAGCGCCAAGTGGAAGGTCGGCGAGGAGAATGCGCTGGGCGCGCTCGGCCGGCTGCACGAGGCCACCGGCGAGGGCGGGCCTGTGGTCTGGCACAAGATGGGCTCGGGCTGGTCCTGGTCGCGCAAGCACGGCGAGGAGACCGACCACGCCGCCGACGCCGCCGAGGGCTGGGCGCAGATCAAGCGCGACCTGGCCGCCGAGGCGCACCGGTTCTACGTGCTCGACGAGTTCACCTACCCGATGAAGTGGGGCTGGGTGGACCTCGACGACGTGGTGGAGACGCTGACGAACCGGCCCGGCAACCAGCACGTGGTGATCACCGGCCGCACCGCACACCCCCGGCTCGTCGAGGCCGCCGACCTGGTCGTGCAGATGACCAAGGTCAAGCACCCGATGGACGCCGGCCAGAAGGGCCAGCGGGGGATCGAGTGGTGAGCGGTCGCCTCGGGGACCGCCCGGCGAGCACCCGGATCCCGCGGATCGTGCTGGGGGCGCCGTCGTCGTCCTCGGGGAAGACGTCGATCGCCACCGGCCTCATCGCCGCGCTGACCGCCCGCGGGCTGACCGTCTCCCCGCACAAGGTGGGTCCGGACTACATCGACCCCGGCTACCACGGGCTGGCCGCCGGCCGCCCGGGCCGCAACCTGGACAACTGGCTGGTCGGCGAGGACCGGATCGTGCCGCTCCTGCTGCGTGGCGCGCTGCACCCCACCCCGGCCGACATCGCCGTCGTCGAGGGCGTGATGGGCCTGTTCGACGGCGCCAGCCACCCCTCGGTCGAGCCCGGCTACGGGTCGACCGCGCACGTCGCCGCCCAGCTGCAGGCCCCGGTCGTGCTGGTCGTGGACGCCAGCGCGCAGGCCCGCAGCGTCGCGGCCGTCGTGCACGGGTTCGCCACCTTCGACCCCACCGTGCGCCTGGGCGGAGTGGTGCTCAACCGGGTGGGCTCCGACCGGCACGAGGCGATCCTGCGCGAGGCGTTGGGCTCGGCCGGCGTCCCCGTGCTGGGCGCGGTGCGCCGGATCGAAGCACTGCAGACGCCGTCCCGACACCTGGGCCTGGTGCCCGCCGCCGAGCGCTCCGCCGAGGCCATCGGCACAGTCCGCGCGCTGGGCGCGGTCGTGGAGTCCAGCGTCGACCTGGACGCCGTCCTCCGGCTGGCTCGCACCGCCCCCGACCTCGACGTCACCCCCTGGGACCCGGCCGCCGAGGTCACGCACACCGAGGGCCGCCCGGTGGTCGCCGTCGCCGGCGGACCCGCGTTCACCTTCGGCTACGCCGAGACCGCCGAACTGCTGGCCGCCGCCGGTGCCGAGGTCGTCGTCGTCGACCCGCTCCGGGACGACGACCTACCCCCGGGCACCTGCGGCCTGGTCGTAGGCGGCGGGTTCCCCGAGGTGCACGCCTCGGCGCTGGCCGCCAACGTCGGGCTGCGGACGGCGATCTCCGCCCTGGCCGACCGGGGCGCCCCGATCGCCGCCGAATGCGCGGGCCTGCTCTACCTGGCCCGCGAGCTGGACGGCGAACCGATGTGCGGCGTGCTGGACGCGGGTGCCGCCATGCACCCGCGGCTGACCCTGGGCTACCGCTCCGCCGTCTCGCTGACCGACAGCGTGCTCGCCCCGGCCGGCACCCGGGTCCGCGGACACGAGTTCCACCGGACCCGGACCGACCCCGGGGCGGGCGCAACGCCGGCGTGGCAGTGGAACGCCGACGGCCCCGAGGGCTTCGTGCAGGGCTCCGTGCACGCCTCCTACCTGCACCTGAACTGGGCCGGGTCCCCCACCATGGCCACCCGCTTCGTCGCCGCCGCGGCCCGCGTCCAGGACGTGGCCCGTGCACATCGCTGAGGGTTTCCTGCCCCCCGCCCACGCCATCGGCTGGACGATCGCCGCAGCGCCGTTCGTCGTCCACGGGGCGCGGGCGGTGGTCAAGGAGGTCCGGGAGAACCCGGAGTCGACGCTGCTGCTGGGCGCGGCCGGCGCGTTCACGTTCGTGTTGAGCGCGATCAAGCTGCCCTCGGTCACCGGGTCCTCCTCGCACCCGACCGGCACCGGGGTGGGCGCGATCCTCTTCCGGCCACCGGTGATGGCCCTGCTCGGCACGGTGGTGCTGCTGTTCCAGGCGCTGCTGCTCGCGCACGGCGGGATCACCACGCTGGGCGCCAACGCTTTCTCCATGGCGATCGTCGGGCCGTGGGCCGGCTACGGGGCCTACCGGCTGGCCCGCCGCACCTCGGGCAACCTGCTGGTCGGGGTGTTCGCCGGGATGGCGCTCGCCGACCTCGCGACCTACGTGACGACGTCGCTGCAGCTGGCACTGGCCTTCCCGGACGCCTCGTCGGGCTTCCTCGGTGCCGCGGTGAAGTTCCTCGGCGTCTTCGCGGTCACCCAGGTTCCGCTGGCCATCGCCGAGGGCCTGCTCGGGGTGCTGCTCTTCCGGGTGCTGACCGTCAACGCCCGCCCGGAGCTGGAGCGGCTGGGTGTGCTGAAGCCCCTCCCGGTGGACGACGAACCGGCGCCGACCGCCCCGCATCCCGCACCCCGCGAGGACGACGGGGTGATCCCGTGACCCGCCGCCGTTGGGTGACCCTGGTCCTGGTGCTCGGCGTCGTCGCGCTGTTCGCGCTACCGCTGCTGCTGGGCGCCCCGAGCAACTACGCGGGCACCGACACCCTGGCGACCGAGGCCATCGAGGCCAGCAACCCGAACTACGTGCCGTGGTTCGACCACGTCTTCTCCCCCGGCTCCACCGAGATCGAGTCCGGCCTGTTCGCCCTGCAGGCCGCGATCGGCGGCGGCGTGCTCGGCTACGTGCTGGGCCGGCTCCGCGGCCGGCGCGGCCAGCGGAAGCAGGCCGCGGCCCAGCAGGACGACGTCTCCCCGTGACCGGTCTCGCCATCGACGACGCGGCCTGGGGCTCGGCCTGGCGTCCGCGTGCGGTCGGCGACAAGGTGCTGCTGTCGGTCGGGCTGGTGGTCTGCGCGCTGGTGCTGCCGGTCTGGCCGGGCTCGCTGCTGGTCGGGCTGGCGGCCGTGGTGCTGGCCCTGGGGCCGGCGCGGGTGCCGGCCCGGGTGTTCGGTCGCGCCGTCCGACTGCCCTTGACGTTCGTGGTCATCGGCGCGGTGACGGCGGTCGTGTCGGTGTCCACCGACGGGATCGGCTGGGCCCCGGACGCCGCGTCCCGGGGTGGCGCACTGGTCGGGCACGCCCTGGCCGGCGGGGCCGCGGTCCTCCTGCTGGCCACCACCACCCCCATGTCGGACCTGCTGCCCGCGCTGCGGCGGGCCCGGGTGCCGGGCGCGGTCGTCGAGGTCGCATCGGTGACCTACCGGCTGCTGTTCGTGCTGCTGGAGAGCCTGCGCACCATCCGTGAGGCGCAGGCCTCCCGGATGGGCTATTCGACAGTGCGCCGGTCCTACCGGTCCTCGGGCGTGCTGGCGGCCGCCGTCCTGACCCGGTCGTGGGACCGGGCGCGACGGCTGCAGGAAGGCCTGGCCGGCCGCGGCATGGTCACCGACCTGCGGGTCCTGCCCGAGGTGCTGCCGTCGTCCCGGGTGTTCCTGGCCGCGACCCTCGTCGGTCTCGCCGTGCTGTGTGTGGTCACCGTGTTGGTCCACGGGGCGATGGCGTGAGCCACCAGCAGCTCGCCGCCCTGGACGTCGTCGTCGGGTACACCCGCGGCGCCCGGGTGCTGGACGGCGCCGACCTGACCATCCCCGAAGGCCGGCGGCTGGCGTTGCTGGGCGCCAACGGGTCCGGCAAGACGACCCTGCTGCGCTGCCTGTCCGGGGCGCTGCAGCCCACCAAGGGCCGGATCACCGTCGACGGCGCCACCCTGGAGCACAGCCGCCGCGCCCTGCAGACCCACCGGCAGGAGGTCCAGTTGGTGCTCCAGGACCCCGACGACCAGCTCTTCAGCGCCTCAGTGGCGCAAGACGTGTCCTTCGGGCCGATGAACCTGGGTCTGGCCGAGCCCGAGGTCCGGGAGCGGGTCGCCGAGGCCCTGGAGCTGCTCGCCGTCACGCACCTGGCTGCCCGGCCCACCCACCAGCTGTCCTACGGCGAGCGCAAGCGGGTCGCCATCGCCGGCGCGGTCGCGATGCGGCCCTGCGTGCTGCTGCTCGACGAACCCACCGCCGGCCTGGACCCCTCCGCGGTCACCGAGGCGCTCGCCGCGCTGACCCGGCTGCAGGCGTCGGGGTCGACTGTCGTGATGAGCACGCACGACGTGGACCTGGCGCTGGGCTGGGCCGACGAGGTCGCCGTCGTGGTCGACGGCCGGGTCGTGCAGGGCCGCCCCGAGGCGGTCCTCGGGGACGACGACCTGCTCGCCCGGGCCCGGCTGGACCGGCCCTGGACCCTGACCGTCGGGGCCCGCCTGCAGGCCCTGGGCCTGCTCCCCGACGGCGCCCTCCCCCGCGACACCGCCGCCCTGCTGGCCGCCCTCCCCCCCTCGGCAAAGGAACCTTCACCCCCCCTCTCGGGCTCGACAGGGGGTGTAAAGGTTCCTTTGCCGGGGGGCGGCGGGTGGTGAGGATCGTCGGGGTCGGTGCGCGCAGCGGGGTCGCCGCGGCCGAGGTGCTGGCCGCCGTCGACGCCGTCGGCGGGCCGGTCGACGCACTGGCCACCCTGGACCGCCGGGCCACCGAACCGGGCCTGGTCGAGGCCGCCCGCAGCCGCGGCTGGCCGCTGACCGCGCACCCCGCCGTCGAGCTGGACGCCGTCGACACCCCGACGACGTCGGCCCGGGTGCGGGACGCGGTCGGCACCGGGAGCGTGGCCGAGGCCGCCGCGCTGGCCGGCGGCGGGCGGCTCGTCGTCCCCCGCACGGTGCTCGGCCGGGTCACCGTGGCGGTCGCGGTCCGGTGACCGAGTCCGCCCTCGAGCTGGACCACCACGGGGACGTCGAGGCCACCCCCGGCCTGGTCGACCTCGCGGTCAACGTGCGCGCCGGTGCCCCACCGGCCTGGCTGCGCGCGGTGCTGCACGCCGCCGTCGAGGACAGCGCCGCCTACCCCGACCAGGTCGCTGCCCGGGCCGCCGTCGCCGCCGCGCACGACCGGCCCGAGGACGAGGTGCTGCTGACCGCGGGCGCGGCGGAGACGTTCACGTTGCTGGCCCGCGCGCTCACCCCGCGGCGGGCCACCGTCGTGCACCCCTCGTTCACCGAGCCCGAGGCGGCGCTACGGGCCGCCGGGCACGTCGTGCACCGGCACCTGCTCCAGGCGCCGTCCTACCGGCTCACCCCGCCCCCGGACGACGCCGACCTGGTGGTCCTCGGCAACCCGACCAACCCGACGTCGGTGCTGCACCCGGCCGCCGATGTCGCCGCGCTGTGCCGGCCGGGCCGGGTCACCGTCGTCGACGAGGCGTTCGCCGACACCGACCTCGGCGAGCCGCAGTCCCTGGCCGGGCGGCGGGACCTGCCCGGCCTGCTGACCGTCCGCAGCCTGACGAAGACCTGGGGGCTGGCCGGTCTGCGGGTCGGCTACGCCCTCGGCCCGCCGGACCTGGTGGCCGCGCTGGCCGCCCAGCAGCCGCACTGGCCGGTCTCCACCCCCGCGCTGGCGGCGTTGGTGGCCTGCAGCAGCGTCGCGGCCCGGGCCGAGGCCGACGGCGTGGCCCGCGAGCTGACCGACCATCGCGCGGCCCTGCTCGCCGTCCTCCCCGCGGGCGTGACAGTCGTCGGGGAGCCCCGCTCGTCCTTCGTCCTGCTGGCCGTCCCGGACGCTGGAGCAGTCCGACTGCGGCTGCGCGAACGGGGCTGGGCGGTCCGCCGCGGCGACACCTTCCCCGGCCTGTCCCCCGACCACCTGCGGGTCGCCGTGCGCGACCCGGCCACCTCGGCTGCGTTCGCCGCAGCCCTGGCTGAGACCCTGGAGTCACCATGAGCCTGTTGGACGACACGATCGCGGCGATCACCCCGCGGGACCCCGGCGCCGAGCGGGCCGCGCGTGAGCGGCTGGACGCGATGACCAAGCCGCCGGGCTCGCTCGGCGTCCTGGAGGACGTCGCCGCCCAGCTCGCCGGCACCGCCGGGGTCTGCCCGGCGCCGTTGCCCACCCCGGCCGCGGTCGCGGTGTTCGCCGGCGACCACGGCGTGCACGCCCAGGGCGTCACCCCGTGGCCCCAGGAGGTGACCGCCCAGATGGTGGCGAACTTCCTCGCCGGCGGCGCGGTGGTCAACGCCTTCGCCGCGCAGCTGGGCGCCGACGTCGTCGTCGTGGACGTCGGCGTGGCCACCCCGACCGCGCCGGCCGACGGGTTGCTGGACCGCAACGTCCGCCGCGGCACCGCCGACCTGGCCGAGGGCCCGGCGATGACCATGGACGAGGCCCGCCGGGCCGTCGAGGTCGGCATCGAGGTCGCGACGACGCTCGCCGCCGACCACGGCTGCCTGGTCACCGGCGACATGGGCATCACCAACACCACGGCGTCCGCGGCCCTGGTCTGCGCGTTCACCGGCGCGACCCCGGCGCAGGCGACCGGCCGCGGCACCGGCGTCGACGACGCCACCCTGGACCGCAAGGTCGAGGTCGTCACCCGGGCACTCACCCGGCTGGCGGGGGACGCCGACCCGCTGACCGTGCTCGCCGAGGTCGGCGGTCTGGAGCACGCCGCCCTGGCCGGGTTCGTGCTCGGTGCCGCGGCCGCCCGCGTCCCGGTGGTCCTGGACGGCGTCATCGCCGGCTCGGCCGCGCTGGTCGCCGGCGCCCTGTGCCCGACCTCGATCGAGCACGTCCTCGCCGGGCACACCTCCGCGGAGCCCGGCCACGCGTTCGCGCTGCGCCACCTGCGCCTGCGCCCGCTGCTGGGCCTGGACCTGCGCCTGGGCGAGGGCACCGGCGCGCTGCTGGCGTTCCCGCTGGTCGTTAGCGCTGCCCGCGCGCTGCGCGACGTGGCCACCTTCGACTCCGCCGGCGTCACCGAGAAGGCCTGAGTGACCAGACCGCCGAAGCCCGCCACCCCCGTCGACCCCCGCTCCGGCGTCGTCTACCCGGTCGGGTTGCGGCTGGCCGGCCGTCGGGTCGTCGTCGTCGGTGGTGGCCAGGTGGCGCACCGCCGGGTCGCCGGCCTGCTGGAGGCGCACGCGCAGGTCACCGTCGTCGCCCCCGAGGTCACCCCGGCGCTGGAGGCGCTGGTCGCCCCCGGGTCGCTGACCTGGCTGGACCGCGGCTACCAGCCCGGTGACCTGGCCGGCTCCTGGTACGCCGTCGCCGCCACCGACGACCCCGACATCAACGCCGCCGTCGCCACCGAGGCAGAGGAGATGCGGGTCTTCTGCGCCCGGGCCGACGACCGCTCGCAGTCCAGCGTCTGGACCCCCGCGGTGGGCCGGCAGGGCGACCTGGTCATCGGCGTGCACGGTGGCAGCGACCCGCAGCGGGCCGTCGGCGTCCGGGACGCCGTCCTCAGCGGGCTGACCGACGGCACGATCACCGACGTCGTCGCCCGCCCCCCGGACGGCCGGGGCAGCGTCGTGCTCGTCGGCGGCGGGCCCGGCGACCCCGGGCTGATCACCGTCCGCGGCCGGCAGGCGGTCGCTGCGGCGGACATCGTGCTCGCCGACCACCTGGCGCCGCAGTCGCTGCTGGCCTCGCTGCCCGCGCACGTGGAGGTCATCGACGCCTCCAAGCTGCCCCGCGGCCGCTCGATGGCCCAGGAGCAGATCAACGCCCTGCTGGTGGAGCACGCGCTGGCCGGCAAGCGCGTCGTCCGGCTCAAGGGCGGCGACCCGTTCGTCTTCGGCCGCGGCTGGGAGGAGCTCGAGGCGTGCACCGCCGCCGGCGTCCCCGTCGAGGTGGTGCCGGGGGTGACCAGCGCGATCGGCGTCCCCGGCCTGGCCGGTGTGCCCGTGACCCACCGTGGGATGACCCACGAGTTCGTCGTCGTCTCCGGGCACGTGCCCCCCGACCACCCGACGTCCCTGATCGACTGGCCCTCGCTGGGCCGGCTGCGCGGCACGCTGGTCGTGCTGATGGGCGTGGACACAGCGCCGGCGATCGCGGCGTGCCTGGTCGAGCACGGCCGGCCCGCCGACACCCCGGTCGCCGTCGTCGTGGACGGCGCCTCGCCCACCCAGCGGGTGCTGCGCACGACGCTGGCCGAGCTGGGTCGCACCATCGCCGACGAGGCGGTCCGGCCGCCGGCCGTCTGGGTCGTCGGCGACGTCGTCGCGCTGGGGGCCCGAGCGCCCGAACGCAACCGCGCCGCTCAGTCGGCGGACGCGAAGACCACCACGTTCTCCTCGTCCGCGCCGGCGGACTCCTCGTAGTCCCCGCCGCAGGTCACCAGTGCGACGTCGGCGCCGTCCGGGTGCCCGATGTCGAGAGGCCACGGGTACTTCTCGACGCCGTCACGGATCGGTCCCAGGCGGCCTGCTCGGGTAGCCTCGGGACGGAGCGGCCCGGGTCCGGGTCCGACTGGTGGAGGTGCCCCGTGGAGCTGTTGCTCGCCCTGGTCCTGCTGATGCTCCTGGTCGCGGCGGGCGTCGTCACCGGCGGTGTCGTCCTGACCCGGAAGACCATCCGCGCACTGCGGGCCAGCCCCACCGTCCGCCGGGTGGGCGAGCTCGGCGGCTACGCCGGCACGGCGATCACCGTCGCCCGGAACCCCGCCCGCGCCGACCGGACCACCGGCGTGCTCGCCGCGCGGGTCACCGCCGCCTCGGTTCACCTACGCCGCGAGGTCGCCGTCGCCACCCGGGCGGGCGCGCACCTGGGCGACGTCCCCACCGTGCTCCCCCGGCTCACCGACGAGGCGTTCACGCTGTCCCGTGAGCTGCGCCGGGTCACCACCACCTCGGCCGACCACGCCGCCGAGCTGTGCGTCGCCGCCCGCGAGCACCTGGCCGCGGTCGCGGCGGTGACCGCTGCGGTGCGGGCGAGCACCGCGCTCCCCGCGGCCTCCGGCGGCGTCGCCGACGAGGCCGCCCGGGTCGCCGCAGACCTGAAGGCCTATGCCACCGCCTACCGCGACCTGGTCCGGCCGGTCAGCCCCAGCTGAGCATCCGGACGGCGGTGTCCTCCAGCAGGACCTGACGCTCGGCCGGGTCCCGGCGCGGGCACGACGTGCACAGCACCTCGTGCGGCACCCGCCAGATCTGGCAGCAGGACGCCCGGCGGGTGAACAGCTGCCCGCCGGCCTCGACGAACCGGGGCGCAGGCAGCCCGGCCTCCCGGGCGAGCGGGCCGGCCAGGGCGGTCACTGCAGGTGCGTCGCCCCGAGCTCGGCCCAGCGCGAGCAGCTTGTTGGCCAGCGCGTCCGTGGCGATGGCCCGCAGTGGCGCCTCGCGTACGCCGCCGGCCTCGGCCACCGTGGCCACGACCGACGCGAGGGAGTCCCGCAGCTCGGTGACCACGTCCCCGGTGGACGCCGTCGCGGTGGCCGCCCAGGGCAGGTCCCCCACGACGTGCAGCGTGGTGTCCTCGAGCCGGGCCGACAGCGCCCGGCCGGCCACCAGCCCGGCCAACGCGGGCCCCAGCAGGACCAGGGATGCCGAGTACCACCACAGCGTGGCCAGCACCCGTCGGTCCTGCGTGCGGGCGGTCATCGCCTGCAGCTCGAGGTGCTCGGTCGTCCAGGCGATGTCGGCCAGCGCCGTGCCGGGCAGCGGCCGGGAGCCCGGCGGCGCCAGCAGCCCGAGCATCGCCGCACCGGGGAACCGGGCGGCGACCGCGGTCTGCAGGTCCTCCGGCGGGGTCACCGGGCCAGTCTCCCCGCCGTCCGGCTGTGCGGCACCCCCCGGCGGCCTCGGCGTTGCCTACCGGTGGCAGCCGACCTGTCACCCACCCTCCCGGCGCCCTAGGGTCGGGGCCGAGGCAGCGTCGCCGGTTCCCTGTGCGACGCCCGACCGAGGAGGCGCCGTGAGCGAGACCGAGACCCAGGGCCTGTCCAGCGAGATCCCCGCCGGCGGTGTGTTCGACCCGCCGTCGGGGTTGGCAGAACACGCCAACGTGACCCAGGCGGACTACGACCGGGCGGCCGAGGACCGGCTGGGCTTCTGGGCCGACGCGGCACAGCGGCTGGAGTGGTCGACGCCGTGGGAGGAGGTCCTGGACTGGACCAACCCGCCGTTCGCGAAGTGGTTCGTCGGCGGCGAGCTCAACGTCGCGGTGAACTGCGTCGACCGGCACGTCACCGCCGGGCACGGCGACAAGGTGGCCTACCACTGGGTCGGCGAGCCCGGCGACACCCGCACGATCACCTACGCCCAGCTCAAGGACGAGGTGTCCCAGTGCGCCAACGCCCTCATCGCGCTCGACGTGCAGGTCGGTGACCGGGTCGCGGTCTACCTGCCGATGATCCCCGAGGCCGTGGTCACGATGCTGGCCTGCGCCCGCATCGGCGCCGTCCACATGGTGGTCTTCGGCGGTTTCTCCCCCGACGCCCTGGCCTCCCGCATCTCCGACGCCGGGGCGAAGGTCGTCGTCACCGCCGACGGCGGCTACCGGCGTGGCAACCCCTCCGCCCTGAAGCCCGCGGTGGACGAGGCGCTGACCAAGGTCGACGGCGTCGAGCACGTGCTCGTGGTCAAGCGCACCGAGCAGGACATCGAGTGGACTCCAGAGCGCGACCAGTGGTGGCACGACCTGGTCGACGGCCAGTCCACCGAGCACGAGGCGCAGCCCTTCGACGCCGAGCACCCGCTCTACATCATGTACACGTCCGGGACGACCGCGAAGCCCAAGGGCATCCTGCACACCTCTGGCGGCTACCTGACCCAGGTCTCCTGGACGCACTGGGCCACCTTCGACCTCAAGGCCGACACCGACGTCTTCTGGTGCGCCGCCGATGTGGCCTGGGTGACCGGGCACTCCTACATCGTCTACGGCCCGCTCTCCAACGGCGCCACCTCGGTCATGTACGAGGGCACCCCGGAGACCCCGCACCGCGGCCGCTGGTGGGAGATCATCCAGGAGTACGGGGTGTCGATCCTGTACGCCGCCCCGACCGTCATCCGGACGTTCATGAAGTGGGGGGCGCAGGAGCTCGAGCCCTTCGACCTCTCCACGCTGCGGGTGCTGGGCTCGGTCGGCGAGCCGATCAACCCCGAGGCCTGGCTCTGGTACCGCAAGAATGTCGGCGGGGGGACGGCGACCGTCATCGACACCTGGTGGCAGACCGAGACCGGCGCGCACATGATCGCCCCCATGCCCGGCGTCGTGGCCACCAAGCCCGGGTCCGCCCAGCGCGCGATCCCCGGCGTCTCGGCCGCGGTCGTCGACGAGGAGGGCAAGCCGATCGAGGCCGGCGCCACCGGCTATCTGGTGCTCACCGAGCCGTGGCCGGCGATGCTGCGCACCATCTGGGGCTCCGACGAGCGTTACGTGGAGACCTACTGGTCCCGCTTCGGCAAGGACGTCTACTTCGCCGGGGACGGCGCCAAGCTCGACGACGACGGCGACATCTGGCTGCTGGGTCGGGTCGACGACGTGATGAACGTGTCCGGGCACCGGATCTCCACCACCGAGGTCGAGTCGGCGCTGGTCAGCCACCCGACGGTCGCCGAGGCGGCCGTCGTCGGGGCCACCGACCCGACCACCGGCCAGGGCATCGTGGCGTTCGTGATCCTGCGCGGGGACGCCACGGACTCCGGTGAGGACCTGGTGAAGACGCTGCGCCAGCACGTGCGCAAGGAGATCGGCCCGATCGCCTCGCCCCGCCAGATCATGGTCGTGGCCGAGCTGCCCAAGACCCGCTCGGGCAAGATCATGCGCCGCCTGCTCCGCGACGTCGCCGAGAACCGGGAACTGGGCGACGTCTCCACGCTCACCGACTCCTCGGTGATGGACCTCATCGGCGCGAAGCTGCCCAGCGCGTCCAGCGAGGACTGACCGCGGCGGGGTCCCGGACTGCGGTCGTCCTCGCGGTCCGGGACCCCGCTGGCGGCTCAGACGGTCCAGACGGCCGGGTCGCCCTCGAACAGGGTGTCCGCCACCCTCGCCCGCCGACGGACGGTGACGTCCACGTACGGGGGCACGACCCCGCCCAGGTCGGGACGGTGGATGGTGGTCCCTGCAACCCGCACGGACCCCACCCGGAGGGGTGCGGGCAGCGGTCCCCGAGGGCCCCGCGCGCAGCGGGACGGGCGTGCGCCGGCCGGATGAGGCACGATCATCGGAGACGACCCGGGCCCGTCGGCCCGGAGCACGACGCCGCCCGGCTCCCTGCTGGCGGCAGCACTGACCGAGGAGGACCCACCCGTGGCCCACAGCGCGCCCACCACCCGCCTGTCCGGACAGCCGGCCGGCCCGCAGGAGCCCTCCGTGGGCTCCCTGGTGCAGAGCGCCATGGCCGACGTCTCCACGCTGATCCGCAGCGAGGTCGAGCTGGCCAAGGCCGAGGTCGGTGCCTCGGTGAAGAAGGTCGGCATCGGCGGCGGCCTGATCGCCGTCGGCGCCGTGATGCTCGCCTTCGCCTCGATCTTCCTCTTCATCGGGATCGCCGAGCTGATCACCTGGCTGGGCCTGGCCCGCTGGATCTCCTACTTCATCGTCTTCGGCGGCCTGGTGCTCGTCGCTGGTCTGGCGATCTTCCTGGGCATCAAGCTGACCAAGAAGGTCCGCAAGCCCGAGCTGACGATCGAGACGCTCAAGGACCTGCCGGACGTGATGCGGCGCGAGGCCCCCGGTCAGCGCCAGCACGACCTCCCCGTCGTCCGGGATGGCCAGGTCGTCCGGCAGGACCCGCACACCCGGCTCGGCTGAGCCCCGCCGCACCCCGTGTCGCTGGTCCCCGCCGACGGTCCGCCCGACGCCACCAGCGTCCTGCTGCCCGGCCCCTGGCGGCACCGGGACATCTCCGCCAACGGTGTGCGGCTGCACGCGGCCGAGGCGGGCGAGGGCCCGCTGGTCCTGCTGCTGCACGGCTACCCGCAGTTCTGGTGGGCCTGGCGACACCAACTCGTCGCGCTGGCCGAGGCCGGCTACCGGGCCGTGGCGGTCGACCTGCGCGGGTACGGCGGCAGCGACAAGCCCCCGCGTGGCTACGACCTGCCCACGCTGTCCGCCGACGTCGCGGCCGTCGTCCGCGCGCTGGGCGAGCCGGACGCCGTCGTCGTCGGGCACGACTGGGGCGGTCTGCTGGGCTGGACGATGGCCGCCCTGCACCCGCGCACCGTCCGGGGGCTGGTCGTCGTCTCCTCCGCGCACCCCCGCGAGCTGCGCTCGGCGATGACGTCGGGGGCGCAGCGGCGCGCGTCCCGCTACGCGCTGCGCTACCAGCTGCCCCGGTTGCCCGAGCGCCGGCTGACCCGCGACGACGACGACCCGGTGGCCGAGCTGCTGCGCCGCTGGGCCGGCCCGACGTGGGTGCACACCACCGACTTCGCCGAGGCCGTCGTCCGCTACCGGCAGGCAGCCCGCATCCCGCAGGCCGCCTACGGCGCGATGGAGTTCCATCGCTGGGCCTTCCGCTCCCAGCTGCGCCCCGACGGGCTGCGCTACGCCCGCCGGATGGCCGCCCCCGTCACCGCCCCCACCCTGCAGCTGCACGGCGCCCTGGACCGCTGCGTCCTGCCCTCCACCGCCCGCGGCTCCGGGCGGTACGTGGCCGGGCCCTACGAGTGGCGCGAGCTGGCGGGCGTGGGGCACTTCCCGCACGAGGAGGTCCCGGACGCCGTCAGCGCGGCCATCGTCCACTGGGCACGGTGACGCCCCCCTCCGGCGTGGATCAGCTCCGACGACGACCGTGCGTCCACCTCCGCCGACGCCGATGGCGGAGGACGCACGCTGGTGGCGGCGGACCGCTACCCCCGGCGAGGGCGCGCCGCGCGCCGCCGCCCCCCGGCCGCCCGCCCCCCCCCCCCCGGTGGGCGCTGGCCCCACGCTGGTGGCTGAGGACCTCTACCCCGGTCGAGCTCGCGCCGCTCGCCGACCTACACATCGGGTGGACTGTCCACCGGTCCGACGGACACGGTCCGCCTGACCGCCGGGAGCCACACGCTGCGGGCATGCACCCACTCCTCCTCGCTGCCATGACCCGCCGTGGTGGCGTCTTCACCACTGCTGACGCCAGGTCGGCCGGCTTCGACCGACACGGCATCGCAGCGATGGTCCGGGCCCGGCAGTGGCACCCGGTGCGCTGGGGCGTCTACACGACCGACCGGCTCCGGCAGCAGCACGCGGCAGCCGGGAGCGAGCACTGGCTGGAGGCCGCCGCGGTCCTGGCCCGGCTGGGACGACGCGGCACGGTGCTGAGCCACGGGACGGCGGCTCGCCTGCACGACCTGGTCCTGCCCTCCGGCCTCGACCCGCGGGTCACGGCCACGGACCCCGAACGCTTCCGGCTCGGCCGTGGGTACCGGGTGTTGGCGGCCGGCCTCCCGGTCGGCGACCTGGGCATGCTCGGTCCGCTGTCGGTCACCGACGTCCGCCGCACCCTGCTCGACGTCGGGCGGGAGTGGGACGTGGTCGACACGGTGGTCGCGCTCGACGACGCCCTGGCCGACGGGCGCCTCACGCTCGCCGAACTCACCGAGGGGGTCCTCGGTCAGACCCACTGGGTCGGCGTCGGCACCCTCGCAGGCGCCGCGCACCTGGCCCGGGTCGGAGCGCACTCCCCGCTCGAGACCAGGACCCGCCTGGGGTTCCACGGTGCCGGCCTGCCCGAGCCGGTCCTGCAGGCCGCCGTCCTCCGGGGCGGACGGCTGCTCGCCGTGCTGGACATGTGGTGGCCCGGCTCGGCCGCCTTCGGCGAGTGCGACGGGCGGGTGAAGTGGGTCGACCCGTGGCGCGGCCGCTCACCGGCTGACGTCGCGTGGGAGGAGAAGCGCCGCCACGACGAGCTGGTCGACCTGGGCCTGATCGGAGTCCGCATCGCGCAGGCGGACGTCGTCCAGGGGCTCGGGTCGAAGGTCCGCCGGTTGCAGGACCTCATCGCCGTCCCGTGGGAGCCACCTCCCGGGATCCGGATCGAGCAGTGGCGGGGCGGGCTGCGCCGCCAGCCCCGGGCCAACCAATGGTGCGCCGACCCCGTGCCACTGCCCTCGAACCAGGTCGGTTAGGGGCTCCTCCGCCACCGACGTGGGGGGGGGGGGCCCCCCCCCGCCCCCCGGGGGGCGGCGCGGGGCAGGCCGGGGGGGGCGCGGGCCGCCCGGGGGGGGCCGCCCCCCCCCCCCCCACCTCCCCCGCCCACTGGGGGGCGGCCCCCCCCCCGGGCGCGCGGGGGGGGGGCGGGGGCGGGGCGCCCCCC
>JBBSVA010000036.1:0-27601 GCA_038233915.1 Mycobacteriales bacterium
CCCCCCGGCCGGGGGGGCCCCCCCGCCCCCCCCGGGCCGCTCGCACGACAGCCCGACCCGCACCCCCCCGATCCCCTGAGATCACGGCCTCGAGCCGAACGGAGCACGTGGTGACAGCCACCGACGCACCCCCGACCCGCCACCGCCCGCGGCAGCAGCCCGGCGACCGGGTCTTCGCCGGCAGTGCCAAGGGCGCCGGCATCCTGATCCTGGTCATCCTGGCCGGCGTCGCGATCTTCCTGGTCGCCGAGGCCTTCCCCGCGTTCACCGCCGACTCCGCCGACATCCCCGGCGGCGAGGGCCTGCTCTCCTACGTCGCCCCGCTGGTCTTCGGCACGCTGATCGCCGCGGTGATCGCGCTGCTCGTCGCCACCCCGCTGGCCGTCGGCATCGCGCTGTTCATCACCTACTACGCGCCCCGCCGCATCGCGGCCGCGCTGGGCTACGTAGTGGACCTGCTCGCCGCGATCCCCAGCGTCGTCTACGGCTTCTGGGGCATCTACGCCCTCGCCCCGGCGATGGTGCCCTTCTATGGCTGGACCGAGCGGAACCTCGGGTTCCTGCCCTTCTTCGCCGGCCCCGCCTCGGCCACCGGCCGCACGATGCTCACCGCCGGGCTGGTGCTGGCGGTGATGATCCTGCCGATCATCTCGGCGATCTCCCGCGAGGTGTTCAGCCAGGCCCCCGCGCTGCACCGGGAGGCGGCACTCGCCCTCGGCGCCACCCGCTGGGAGATGATCAAGATGGCGGTGCTGCCCTACGGCAAGTCCGGCGTCATCGGCGGCGCGATGCTGGGCCTGGGCCGCGCGCTGGGCGAGACGCTCGCTATCGCGCTGGTGCTGTCGGTCTCCGGCGGCATCACGTTCAACCTGATCTCCTCGTCGAACCCCTCGACGATCGCGGCCAACATCGCGCTGCAGTTCCCCGAGTCCACCGGCCTCGCGGTCAGCACGCTCATCGCCAGCGGCCTGGTGCTCTTCGTGATCACCCTGCTGGTCAACGTGCTCGCCCGCTACGTCGTCAACCGCCGCGCCGACTTCTCCGGAGCGAACTGATGTCGACCTCCACGCCGCCGCGCCCCGACGTCGCCCCGCCGCCCCTGGACGAGGCAGTCCGCAGCCACCAGCAGCTCCCCCGCCTGGGCAGTACCGGGCTCTTCGCCGGCGGCATCGTGCTGGCCGGCCTGCTCACCGCGGTCACCGGCTTCAGCTGGGCGCTGCTGGTCGTCTACGGCGTCGTTCTCGGCACGCTGGCCGTCTACGTCGGCTCCCGCGTCGTCGAGGGCAAGCGCAAGGCCACCGACCGCCTGGTCACCTGCCTGGTGGTCAGCGCGTTCGGGATCGCGATGGTGCCGCTGGCCTCGCTGACCTACACCGTGGTCAGCCGCGGCGCGGCCCGCTTCGACTCGACCTTCTTCAGCAACTCGATGGTCGGCGTCGTCGGTGAGGGAGGCGGCGCCTACCACGCCATCCTCGGCACCGTGATCATCACGGCGCTGGCCGCGGTCATCTCGGTGCCGATCGGCCTGCTGGCCGCGATCTACCTGGTCGAGTACGGCACCGGCCGGCTGAAGAAGGCCATCACCTTCCTCGTCGACGTGATGACCGGCATCCCCTCGATCGTCGCCGGCCTGTTCGCCTACGCCCTGTTCGTCGTCTTCTTCGGCCCGGGCGTCCGGCTGGGCATCGGCGGTGCCGTCGCCCTGTCGGTGCTGATGATCCCGGTGGTCGTCCGCTCCTCGGAGGAGGTCCTCAAGCTCGTCCCCAACGAGCTGCGCGAGGCCGCCTACGCGCTGGGCGTGCCCAAGTGGCGCACGATCCTCAAGATCGTCATCCCCACCGCCATCGCCGGCCTGGGTACCTCGGTGACGCTGTCGATCGCCCGCGTCGTCGGCGAGACCGCGCCCCTGCTGGTCATCGTCGGCATCACCGCGGCGACGAATGTCAACCCGTTCGACGGCCGGATGGCCACGCTGCCGGTCTACGCCTACTACCAGCTCACCCAGCCCGGGGTCCCGCCCCAGTTCGGGATCGACCGGGCCTGGACAGCTGCGCTCGTCCTGATCCTCCTCGTCATGGCCCTCAACGTCGTGGCGCGCCTGATCAGCCGGTTCTTTGCCCCCAAGACCAGTCGCTGATCGAAGACCCAGGAAAGAGAGACCCACTCATGGCCAAGCGCATCGACGTGTCGGACCTGGACATCTTCTACGGCAACTTCAAGGCCGTGGAGGGTGTCAACGTCTCGATCGAGCCGCGCAGCGTGACCGCGCTGATCGGACCCTCGGGCTGCGGGAAGTCCACCTTCCTCCGCTCGCTCAACCGCATGCACGAGGTCATCCCCGGCGCCCGCGTCGAGGGCAAGGTCGTCATCGACGGCCAGGACCTCTACAGCGCCGACGTCGACCCGGTCGACGTCCGTCGTCAGATCGGGATGGTCTTCCAGCGTCCGAACCCGTTCCCGACGATGTCGATCTACGACAACGTCGTGGCCGGCGTCCGGCTGAACGCCAAGAAGATGAAGAAGGCCGACCTCGACGACCTGGTCGAGAGCTCGCTGCGGAGCGCCAACCTCTGGAACGAGGTCAAGGACCGGCTCTCCCGGCCGGGCTCGGGCCTGTCCGGTGGCCAGCAGCAGCGGCTGTGCATCGCCCGCGCGATCGCCGTCCGGCCCGAGGTCCTGCTCATGGACGAGCCCTGCTCGGCCCTGGACCCGATCTCCACGCTGGCCATCGAGGACCTGATGACGGAGTTGAAGGACCGCTTCACCATCGTCATCGTCACGCACAACATGCAGCAGGCCGCCCGCGTCAGCGAGCAGACCGGCTTCTTCAACCTCAACGGCGTGGGCCAGCCCGGTCGGCTGATCGAGTTCAACCCCACCGAGAAGATCTTCAGCAACCCCGACCAGAAGGCCACCGAGGACTACATCTCGGGCCGCTTCGGGTGAGGAAGGCCCCGTCGACCACTGGTCGGCGGGGCCTGTCTGCGTCCTGGGCCGTCGTCAGCCGCAGGTGGCGGGGTTGCCGGACGACGCGGCGCGGACCGCAGTCTCCGGCACGGCCGCCCCGACGACGACCGGCTGCACCGCGACGTCCGGCGACGCGACGACGAGCTGCACCGCGTCGCCGACGGCGTCGCTGGGCGTGAGCACGGCACCGGGCACGGCCGCGGCGACCGTGCGAGCCCGCTCCAGGGACGCCGGGCCGTACCGGACGAGCGTCTGCCCCACCGCGCCGGGCTCGGTGCCCACGACGCCGGTGCGGAAGCCCTGTGCGGTCAGTCCGGCGGCCACGGTCGCGCCCAGGTCCTCGGCAGCTCCTCCGGTGGCGTCCAGCACGTCCACGGTGACGTCGCCCGGCGCGACGGTCACGGTGCCGGCCTGGGTCACGTCGTCGCCCGCGGTGGGCACGGCGGTGGTCTCCGCCGGGGTCGCGGCGGCCGGGTCGGCGGTGGCCTCGGGCAGTACGTCGTCCTGGATGACGGAGTCGAAGACCTGGCGGGCGGCGTCGCCGTCCAGCAGCACGTGCGCGGTGCTGCTGCCGCTGGGCACGTAGCCGACCCGGGCGACGGGCACCGAGGTGCGCTGGACGGCGTCGGCGGGCAGCTCGCCCAACGTGTCCGCCAGCGCCCGGACGTCGCCCAACGTGCCCCCCTCGTCGAGGGTGAGCGCGTCGCCGGCGCGGGTCAGGAAGGTGGTGGCCGTGACCGGATCGACCAGGTTGCCCAGGTCCAGCCCGGTCTGCAGCGTCGTGGAGAGCACCTGCTGGCCGCGTTGGGCCAGCTCGGCGCCGGTGACGTCGGGGCCGGCCGACCCCGGAGACAGCAGCGCGGTCACCTCCTCCCCGGTCAGGTCGCCCGACCCGGTCGAGGTGCCGCCGGCCAGACAGACGGGGACGGACCCGAGCGCGTCGACCATCCCGGACAGCCCGGCCAGGTCGACCGAGAGGTAGTGGTCCACCCGCAGTCCGGACAGCTGCTGCACGGCCCGCACGAGGCAGGAGGGCCCGCCCTCGAGCAGGGCGTCGGCGAAGGACCCGGTGCGCGGTGTGCGCAGCCCGCCGTCGGCGTCGCGGCACTCCGGGGTGTCCACCAGCGCGGTCGGCGGGACGGTGACGAGCACGGCCCGGTCCCGGTCGGCGGAGACGTGCGCGATGAGCGTGGTCACCGAGGCCGCACCGGTCGCCCCGGGGACGCCGGTGCCGACGATCAGGTAGGTCTCGTCACCCTCCTGGAGCAGGGGCGCCAGCACCTCCGGTGCGTCCGGGGACAGTGCGGCCACCCGCTGCACCGACCGGTCGACGACGAAGTAGAGGCCGGCGTAGTAGGCCCCGACCAGCGCTACCAGCACGGTCAGCACGAGGGCCGCGCGCAGCAGTCGACGGCGCAGCGGGCTCATGGCCGCCCGTCGCTCGGCCCGGGTCCGTGGGGCCGGCTCGGCGGCGGGGACGTCGAGGCCGGGGATCGGCGGCAGCGGCGCGGAGGTGCGGGGTCCGCGGCCGGGCAGCGGTGGCACTGGGGTGGAGTAGCGGACGCTGTCCGTGCCCGGCAGCCGTGGCACCGGTGCCGAGTGCCGGACGCCGTCCGTGCCCGGCAGCCGCGGGACCGGCGCGGAGTGCCGGACTGCGTCCCCGGCGGGACGGGCCGCGGGCGACGGGGCGGGCCGACGGGCGGCCTGCTGGGCCGGGAGCTCGGAGGTGACCGGGGACGGGGGACCGGGGGTGCCGGGGGTCGGGGGGCCGGGCCGGTCCTGCCGGGGCGGGGCGGACGCCGTGGGCTCGGGAGGTCGAGACGTCTCGGCGCCCGGCTCCGAGCGGGTGGGCTGCTGGGGGCTCGCGGCCGACGGGCGGTCCTCGCCCCGTTCGGCCCGGTGACGGCGTCTGGCCCGGGTCTCCCCGGCGGCGCCGTCGCCCGCGGTGCCGCGGGAGCGGGCCAGCATCGCCTCGACGGTGAGCGCCGGGTCGCCGTTCGAGCGGGCCCGCCGGCTGCGCCGGGAGCCGTCCGGGGACGCCGGCCCCCGACCGTCGTCCGGTCCGTCCCGCCTCGGCTGGTCCGCCACCGGTGTCGACACCCCATCGTCGTGGTCCGCGGCGCCGTCGACAGCGTCCGCCCGTCCCCCGCCCACCGGACCGGGACCGGTCGGCGGACTAGGTCACGATACGGCGGCGCGCCCCCCGGGTCGGCTCCCCACGCCGGTCGAGGAGTCGACACGTCGCGGGGCGCCTACGGGCTGGGTACCGTCCGCAGACGTGAAGCTGCCCCTGCTCCCCGGCCCGAGCGACCTGGTGAACGCCGCGGAAGGGCTCCGCGACCTGGTGACCCAGTCGCTGGCGCTGGTGCCGCGGGTGGTGACCGCGGTCGGCCAGGTCGAGCTGCTGCTGGACCGGGTGTCGGTGCTGCTGGCCCGCGTGGAGGCCGTCGTGGACCGCGCCGAGGACGCCGTCGGCGGGGTGACCGACGTCAAGGAGCGCGCCGACGCCGCGATCAGCGGCGTCGAAGAGACCAGACGGCAGGCCGACGCCGCCATCGCAGGCGTGCAGGAGACCAGGACCGCCGCCGACGCCGCGATCAGCGGCGTCGAGGACACCAGACGGCAGGCCGACGCCGCCATCGCCGGCGTCGCCGACACCCGGACGACGGCCGACGCGGCCATCGCCGGGGTGGACGGCACCCGGGCCGCGGCCGACCGGCTGCTGGGGCGGGCGTCCGGTCTGCTGGACACCGCGACGCCGCTGGTCGAGACCTACCAGCCCACCCTGGCCACGCTCGCCCCGCTGCTGCAGCGCTTCGTCGACGGCCTGGACCCGGCCGAGATGGAGGCACTGGTGACGCTGGTCGACCGGCTGCCCACGCTGGTGACTCACCTCGACGAGGACGTCATGCCGGTGCTGGCCTCGCTGGACCAGGTCGCCCCCGACGTGCACGCGCTGCTGGACACCGTGCAGGACCTGCGCGAGCTGGCCAAGGGTTTCCCGGGCTCCAGGCTGTTCCGCCGCCGCGGGGCGGAGGAGATCGCCGAGGAGGAAGCCGAGCTGCGCGGTCACAGCTGACCCGCGGGCGCTACTGCTCGTCCAGCGCCTCCGGCTTGTGCACCGCGGTCTTGCCCGACGTGGCGCTCTCCACCTCGTACTGCGGCTCGTCCGGGCTGGCCTTCACCTTCCGGCCGCCCGCCTCGGTCTCCGAGGTGATCTTCCTCGTGACCTCACCCTCGGTCGTGGTGCCGTGGGTCTTCCAGGTGACGTCGTCACCCTTCTTCAGCTCGCTCATGTCGCGCTCCTCGCACCGGTGGGGTCCGGGCCTGCCCGGCCGGGACCGATCGCACACATCGGCACCGGCTCACCCGTGCGGGTGGCCCACTGGCCGGGACCCTGCCCCCACCTGCGCACCTCACCTAGCGTGGCCGTCAGGACGACGTCGACCAGGACTTCTGGCCCGGTGCTCGGCGTGAGCTCACGCACCGTGACCGGACGTCGTCCGCGAGCGCCGGGCCGGCCGGCCCCATTCCCCCGGGGCCGGCCGGCCCGGTCCCGCGCTCCACGCAGGTCACCCCGCCCCGCGGACCCGCGGGCGGCCCTAGGCTCGACCGTCGTGACCACCTCCGACGGACCCCGACCGGTCGACGTGCTGACGGTCGTCTCCGCGGCCGCGGTGACCCCTGCCGTCCGCCGGGTGACGTTGACCGGCACGCCGGAGGCCGTCGCGGCCGCAGGGCCGACGCTGGCACTGCTGGTGCCCCGGGTCGGGGACAGCGCACCGCACTGGCCCGAGGTGGCCCGGGACGGCCGCGTCGTCTGGCCGCAGGGCAGTCACGGGGTCAGCCTGCGCAGCTACACGGCCCGCCGGCAGGACCCCGTCGCCGGCGAGGTGGACGTCGACTTCGTGCTGCACGGCGACGGTCCGGCCGCGACCTGGGCGGCTGCCGCCGGCCCGGGCGCCGTCCTCGCGGTGGCCAGTGCGGCCCCGCTCGGCGAGGCGCCGGCCGGCTGGCTGCTGGTGGTCGGTGACGAGACCGCGCTGCCGGCCATCGCCCGGATCCTGGCCACCGCGGCCCCCGGCACCCGCGGCGTCGCCCTGCTGGAGGTCGCCGGGCCCGCCGAGGAGCAGCCGCTGGTACACCCGGCCGGGATCGAGTTGCGCTGGCTGCACCGCGGGGACGCCGAACCCGGGGTCGTCCCGCTGCTGGCCGACGCCGTCGCCGCGCTGGACCGCCCGGACGGTGACGACGTCTTCGCCTGGGTGGCCGCCGAGTCCGCCGCCGTCCGGACGGTGCGCGCGGACCTGCGCAGCCGGTGGGGGCTGGGCCGCGGGCAGCACCACGCGATCGGCTACTGGCGGCGCGGCCGGGCGATGGCGCCGGCCGGCTGAGTCCGCACTTCGCAGCGTCCTCACAGGTAGCGTCCAGGACGACCTCAGTCGCTGAGCAGAACCTGTGCCCATGACGACGGCAGAACTGACGGGAGGCCGGATGACCGGCAGCACGGGTCAGCGCGCACCCGAGGCGCGGCTGCTGGTGGTCGACGACGAGCCGAACATCCGCGAGCTGCTGTCGGCCAGCCTCCGCTACGCCGGGTTCGAGGTGGCCACCGCCGCCGACGGCCAGCAGGCGCTCACCGTGGCGGCCCAGTTCCGGCCCGACCTGCTCGTGCTCGACGTGATGATGCCCGGCCTGGACGGCTTCGGCGTCGTCCGGCGACTGCGGCAGAACGGCACGCACACCCCGGTGCTCTTCCTGACCGCCCGGGACGCCGCCGAGGACAAGGTCTCCGGGCTCACGCTGGGCGGCGACGACTACGTCACCAAGCCCTTCAGCCTGGACGAGGTACTGGCCCGGATCCGTGCGGTGCTGCGCCGCAGCCAGGGCGCCCGCCGGGTCGAGGAGTCCCCGCGGCTGGCCTTCGCCGACATCGAGCTGGACGAGGAGTCCCACGAGGTCGTCAAGGCCGGCGAGCTGATCAGCCTGTCGCCCACGGAGTTCAAGCTGCTGCGCTACCTGATGAGCAACCCCGGCCGGGTGCTGTCCAAGGCGCAGATCCTGGACCACGTGTGGAACTACGACTTCAACGGCGAGGCCAACGTCGTGGAGTCCTACATCTCCTACCTGCGCCGCAAGATCGACACCACCGAGCCGCGGTTGCTGCACACCCTGCGCGGTGTCGGGTACTCACTGCGCCTGCCCCGCGGCAGCTGACCCGCTTCGTGACCCGTAGCACCACCGACCGCACCGGGACGGGCGAGGAGGACACTCCCTCGTCCGTTGCGGCGTCTGCCGGCCCCCCGGTCGAGGCGTCCACCGCACCGACCATGCACCCGCAGCGGGTGCCCCTGCGGATCACCCTGGTCGCCCTGCTCGTGCTGCTGGTGACCGTGGCCCTGGCCGCCACGGGCTACGTCGCGACGTCCCAGCTGCGGGAGTACCTGATCGGTCAGCAGCGGGCCGAGCTGCAGGACCAGGTGCAGTCGCTGCAGGAACAGACGGCGGAGACCCTGCAGTTGTGCAACACCCCGGTCCGCTACCCGGGGCCGACGTTGATCGCCTGCTCCAACGCCTCGACCGCGACCATCGTGCAGGGCGGGGACCGCGACACCGGGTCCCTGCCCGACGTCTCGGCCATCACGACGGCGTCGATCGACCGCTACGACGATGCCCCGTTCACCCTGGGGTCGACCGACGGCACCACGTCGTGGCTGCTGATCTCCGCGCAGCTGACCGTCGACACCGTCGTCACCGTGGGTATCGACCTGTCGGGCGACCAGCGGGCGCTGGGCCGGCTGATCCTGGTCCAGCTGATCGTCGGCGGGTTGGTCCTGCTGGTACTCGGCGTCGCCGCGTACCTGCTCGTCCGCAACTCGTTGCGCCCGCTGCTGGACGTCGAGCACACCGCGGCCGCCATCGCCGCCGGCGACCTGTCCCGCCGGGTGCCCGAGGGTGACGACCACACCGAGGTCGGCCGGCTGTCCCGCGCCCTGAACGGGATGCTGTCCCGGATCGAGGGGGCCTTCCAGGCGCAGGCCAGCTCCGAGGAGCAGGCCCGGACCTCGGAGACCCGGATGCGCCGATTCGTCGCCGACGCCAGCCACGAGCTGCGGACGCCGCTGACCTCGATCCGCGGGTTCGCCGAGCTCTACCGGCAGGGCGCCTCGAGCGACCCGACCGAGACCAGCCGGATGATGGGCCGGATCGAGGCCGAGGCCACCCGGATGGGCATGCTGGTCGAGGACCTGCTGCAGCTGGCCCGGCTGGACCAGCAGCGCCCGGTCGCGGCTCTCCCGGTGGATCTGGAGGAAGTCGCCGGGGACGTCGTCCACGATGCCCGTGCGGTGCAGCCCGAGCGGCCCATCGAGCTGGTCCTGGACCCCTCGCTCACCGACCTCCCGGTCGTGCTGGGCGACGAGGGCCGGCTGCGCCAGGTGGTCGGTAACCTGGTGACCAACGCGCTCACGCACACCCCGCGCGAGGCCCGGGTCACCGTCCGGCTGTCCGAGGACCCGGCCGACCCCGACGTGGTCACCGTGGCGGTCGTCGACGAGGGCCCCGGGCTGTCCGATGCTGATGCCGAGCGGGTGTTCGAGCGGTTCTACCGGGCCGATGCCTCCCGCACCCGCGCCGCCGGCGGCACCGGGCTGGGCCTGTCGATCGTGGCCTCGCTGGTGGCCGCACACGGCGGCACCGTCAGGCTGACGACGGCACCCGGTCAGGGCGCGACCGTCGCCGTCCGGCTGCCGCGGACCGGGCCCGAGGGCGCCGACTAGCGTCCCCGGGGTGCCGCCCGCCGACCGCCCTCCCCCCGCCCGACGGCTCGCTGACGCCGCTCGCGCGCTGTCCGTCGCCGTCGTCAGCACCGAGGCGCCGGCGGAACTGCTGGCCGAGGTGGCCGACGCGCTGGAGGCGCTGGCCGCGGGGCTGACCGCGCACGCCCGGCCTGCCGGCTCCCCCGCCTCGCTGGACGGCGCGACCTTGAGCGCCGGGGACCGGGTGCACGACCCGGTGACCGGGTGGGCGAACCCGGTCGCAGCACCGCTGACGATCACCCGGTTCGCGGGACGGGCCACCGGGTCGGTCCGGCTCGGGCCGGTGCACCAGGGTGCGCCGGGGGCCGCGCACGGCGGCGTGCTCGCCGGCCTGCTGGAGACGATGACCGGGCACGCGGCCGGCTTAGGCGACCGGGTCCGGCTGGTCAGCCGGGTCGCCGTCCGGTTCCGCGGCCCGGTGCCGCTGGGCGAGGACCTGCAGCTGCGGTCGGAAGCCACCGCGGTGAGCCCGACCCGCTGGGACGTCGAGGCGGTGCTGGTCCGTGCGGTCGACCCGGACACCGTGCTGGCGGAGAGCACGGGCACCGTCCTGGAGCTGCGCCCGGACCAGCTGGAGCAGCACCGCGTCCTGCTCGCCGGGCCGGGGGATACGGTCCGACGGTGACCGTCGAGAGCCCGTACGACCCCGAGCTGATGTCCGCTGTGACCGAGCTGGGCACCGCGTTGCGCGACCTGGTCGGCGCCTCGGTGGCCACCACGGTCGGCCCCGCCGAGCTCCGCGAGGCCGCCGCCCGGGCCCGCGCGATCACCGCCGACCTCGCCGTCGCCACCCGGGAGCGAACCCAGCTGCCGGCTCTGGACGACCCGATCGCCTTCCGCCGGGTGTTCTCCCCCGTCACCGGTGTGGGCAGCGCGATCGCCCCGCCGCTGGAGATCCGGCGGGCGGAGGGCGGGGTCGGGGGGCAGGGCCGAGGACAGGGCGGGGTCGGGGGGCAGGGCCGAGGACAGGGCGGGGTCGGGGGGCAGGGCCGAGGACACGGCGAGGTGGTGGCGGAGGCGACGCTGGGGCTGCAGTACGAGGGCCCGCCCGGGTTCCTGCACGGTGGGATGAGCGGCCTGCTGATGGACCAGCTGCTCGGCTCCGCGGCGATCGCCGGCGGCTGCTGGGGCATGACGGCGCACCTGGGGCTGGACTACCGCGGCCCGGTGCCGCTGCAGACCCCGCTGGTGTTCCGCGCCTGGATCACCGAGGAGGCCGGCCGCAAGACCGTGCTCGCCGGCTCCATCGCCACCGCCGCCGAGCCCGACCGGGTGCTCGTGCAGGTCGCCGGGGTGTTCGTGACCCCGCGCGAGGACGCGATGGGCGACTACTTCGGGGCCATCACCGACGCGTCCGGGAAGCACGCCCCGCCCGGCCGGGCCACCGACGCGACGGCCCCGCACACCTCCCAGAGCCCGTGAGCACCGACGTCGAGGTCGCCGCGCTGGCCGCTCGGGCCGCGGCCGATGTCCTGCTGACGCTGCGGCTGGCCGGCGAGCTGCACGACGAGGCTCTCGGGGACGCCGGGGATGCCGCCGCACAGCGGGCCATCGCGGCTGTGCTCGCCGAGCACCGCCCGGATGACGCGGTCCTCAGCGAGGAGGCCGTGGACGACGCGGTCCGGCTGGAGGCCGACCGGGTCTGGATCGTCGACCCGCTGGACGGCACCCGGGAGTACCGGTCCGGTGACCGGCGGGACTGGGCGGTGCACGTGGCGCTCTGGGAGCGATCGGCTCAGGACCTGACTGCGGCCGCGGTCGGGCTGCCTGCGCTCGGCGAGGTGCTGACGACGTCACCGGCGTCCGTCGTGCCCCCGGTGCCCGACGGCCCGCTGCGGGTGACCGTCTCGCGGAGCCGCCCCCCGGCCGAGGCCCGCGCGGCGGCCGACGCGCTGGGCGCCGTCCTGGTGCCGTTCGGGTCGGCCGGCTACAAGACGCTGGCCGTGGTGCGCGGCGAGGCCGACGCCTACGTGCACGCCGGGGGGATGTACCAGTGGGACTCGGCCGCACCGGTGGCCGTGGCCCGCGCGGCCGGGCTGTTCACCTCGCGGCTGGACGGGTCGCCGTTGGCCTACAACGTGGCCGAGGCGTGGCTCCCGGACCTGGTCGTCTGCCGTCCCGAACTGGCGGAGCGGGTGCTGGCGGCGGTGCGACCCAGCCCGTGAACCGGGCTCAACGACGAAATTCACACCAGTCTGGTGTGGTCACCCCGCCCGATCGCCGTCCTCGAGCACCGGAGCACCCCCCGCTGAGCACCCCTGACCGCCGCCGTGCGCTCCACCGCCGTGGCGGTCGCTGACCTCATCGCCGCGATCGCGGTGACCCGGCTGACCGAGCGCGGCGCCACCCCGGGCGGGGACGAGGACAGCGACGCCGCCATGGAGGACCGCAAGAAGGAGTGCTACTTCTGGCGGCCCGCCCGACGACGACGCCGGCGCAGCAGCCACCGCACCAGGCCGATCAGCAGCGCCAGGCCCAGCAGCCAGCCCACGACCTCCGGCACGCCCGGGCCGAGTGGGGCGTCGAAGGCGGCGTCCAGGCCGCGGCTGACCAGCACGGTGAGCCCGTAGCCGACCAGGTAGCCCACCACGACGACCGCCAGGGCCGGGACCAACGGAGCGAAGAACACCGGCACCTCTCTCGGGACGTGCCCACCAGCGTCCGCCGTGTGCTCGCACCCCGCCAGCCCGACCCCAGGGGGTAGCTGCATGAGCGCCCCGGATCCGCACGACGTGCTGACCGCCGCCTCGGTCGACATCGCCGACTGGCCCCCCGGCGGCGTTCTTCGCGACTATCGCCGCCCACATAGCAGCGTTCTTCGCGACTATCGCCGCCCCCATGGTGGCGTTCTTCGCGACTATCGCGGTGTCTGTCGTGGGCGCGGGGATCGCGACTGCTGGGCAGGACGGGCGGGGGTGGACGCACGACGGCCCGGCACCTCGCGAACGAGGTGCCGGGCCGTCGTGGCGTGCGGGTGGGTCAGGCGGCCGCGGTGGACTCCGCGGTGCTGGGTGCGGCCTCGCCGGCGGCCACGGTCAGCGCGCGGCGGACCAGGACCCGGGCCAGGTGCGACCGGTACTCGGCGTCGGCGTGCATGTCCGCCGACGGCGAGGTGCCCTCGGCGGCCAGCGCGGCGGCCTCCTCGATGGACTTGCCGGCGGCCAGCGCGGCCTCGGTGGCCTCGGCCCGCAGGACGACACCGCCCATGTTGGCCATGGCCACGCCGACCTCGCCCCCGGGCAGGTGCACGGCCGCGGCGGACACGATCGGCCAGTCGTTCTCCCGGCGGGTGAACTTCTCGTAGGCCCAGCCACCGTCACCGGTGCGGGGGACGCGAAGCTCGACGATCAGCTCCCCCTCCTCCATGGCCGTCTCGAAGAACCCGAGGAAGAACTCGGTGATCGGCACGGTGCGCCGGCCGTTCGGGCCGACCAGCACCACGTCGGCCCGCAGCGCCAGCAGGGCAGTGGGCAGGTCCGAGGCGGGGTCGCAGTGCGCGACCGTGCCGCCCAGGGTGCCGCGGTGCCGGACCTGGGGGTCGCCGACCCGGGAGGCGACGTGCGGCAGCAGCGGCACCTCGGCCTGGGCGACCTCGGAGTTCTCCAGGTCGTGGTGCCGGGTGCCCGCGCCGATGGCGACCTGGTCGCCGTCCACGCGGACGTAGTTCAGCTCGGCGATCCCGGAGATGTCGATGAGCACCGACGGCACGGCGAGCCGCAGCTTCATGATCGGCAGCAGCGAGTGCCCACCGGCCAGGATCTTGGCGTCCTCACCGTGCTCGGCGAGCGCCGCGACGGCCTCGTCCACCGAGGAGACCCGCACGTACTCGAAGGGCGAGGGAATCACGCGGAGACCTCCTGCGACTGCGGGACCTGACCGGCCACCGGGCCGGCCTCGGCGGCCTTGAGGACCGCCCGGACGATGTTGTGGTAGCCGGTGCACCGGCAGAGGTTGCCCTCCAGGCCCTCGCGGACCTCGCGGTCGGTCGGGTCCGGGTTCGCCGCGAGGACGCCCACCGAGGCCATGACCATGCCCGAGGTGCAGAACCCGCACTGCAGGCCGTGCTCGGACTGGAAGGCAGCCTGCACGGGGTGCAGCTCGCCGTCCTCGCCCGCCAGGCCCTCCAGCGTGGTGACCTGGGACCCCTCGACCTGCAGCGCGAGCACCGTGCAGCTCTTCACCGACAAGCCGTCGACGATGACGGTGCAGGCACCGCAGGACGTCGAGTCGCAGCCGATGTTGGTGGCGGTCAGGCCCAGCGTGTCGCGCAGGTGGTGCGCCAGCAGCATCCGCGGCTCGACCTCGTCGGTCCGCTGCTGCCCGTTGACGGTCATCGAGACCTGCATCAGTTCGTGCTCCCGTTCTGGGTCTGGGACGCCGACTGGGCGGCCTGGACGGCCTTCCAGACGCGCATGGAGGTGGCGGGCATGTCGACGTGCCGGACGCCGAGGTGCGCGACCGAGTCGATGACGGCGGACTGCACGGCAGGGGTTGAGCCGATGGTGCCGGCCTCGCCGATCCCCTTGGCACCCAGCGGGTTCATCGGGGTCGGGGTGGCCATGTCGACCAGCTCGAAGCTGGGCAGCTCGGTCGCCGAGATGAACGGGTAGTCCGCCAGCGTGGAGGTCTGCGGGTTGCCGTCGGAGTCGTAGAGGACCTCCTCCAGCAGCGCCTGGGCCACGCCCTGGGCGATCCCGCCGTGCCGCTGGCCCTCGGCCAGCAGCGGGTTGATGATCGTGCCGGCGTCGTCGACGGTGACGATCCGGATCACTGTCGCCTTGCCCGACTCCACGTCGGTCTCCACGACGACGACGTGCGCGCCGAACGGGAAGGTCGCCGCGGCAGCGGTGAAGGTGGTCTGCACCAGCAGGGCCTCCTCGGCGGCGAGCTCGGCGAAGCTCACCGAGACGCCCGGGGTGCCCTTGACGGTCAGCGAGGCGGTGCCCAGGTCGACCACGAGGTCGTCGGGGTTGGCCTCGAGCCGCTCGGCTGCACGCTTCTTGGCGATCTCGACGAGCTCGACCGCGGCCTGGTGCACCGCGGCGCCACCCTGCTGCAGGGAGCGCGAGCCCATCGTGCCGCCGCCCTTGGGGATCCGGTCGGTGTCACCGTGCAGGACGGTAATCTTCTCGACCGGGATGCCCAGCTGGTCGCTGGCCAGCATCGCCCAGGTGGTGGCGTGGCCCTGGCCGTGCGGCGAGGTGCCGGTGAGCACGGTGGCCGTGCCGTCGGCGTGCACCTCGAGCTCGGCCTCCTCGCCGGTGCCCGCGCCGTTGTCGGCACCGGTGATCTCGACGTAGGTGCTGACGCCGATGCCCAGCTGCCGGATGTCACCCCGCTCGCGACGCAGCTTCTGCTCGGCCCGCAGCTCCGCGTAACCCGAGGCCTCCAGCGCCTTGTCCAGCGCCGCGACGTAGTCACCGCTGTCGTAGGTGGCACCGGTGGGGGTGGAGTGCGGCTCGTCGAACTTCGGCACCAGGTTGATCCGGCGCACCTCGACGGCGTCCATCCCGATCTCGGCGGCGAACATGTCCAGCGCCCGCTCGACGGCCGCGGTGGCTTCGGGACGCCCGGCCCCGCGGTAGGCGCCGATCGAGGTGGTGTTCGTGGCCAGCACGCGGGCCTGGGCGTGCACCTTCGGGAAGGCGTAGGTGCCCGGCGTCATCAGCATGGTCAGCGTGGGCAGCACGACGCCGATGCGCGGGTAGGCGCCGCCGTCCTGGTCGGTGACCAGGCTGTAGGCGAGGACCTTGCCGTCCCGGCTGCCACCGATCTTGACGATCTGGTCCTGGCCGCGACCGTGCAGCATCGTGGTCAGGTTCTCCGAGCGGCTCTCGGTCCAGCGGACCGGGCGACCGGACAGCTTGGCCAGGTGCGCGATGAGCGCGTACTCCGGGTCGGCGCCGATCTTCGCGCCGAAACCGCCGCCCACGTCGGGGGTGACCAGGTGCACCAGGGCGGCGTCCAGACCGAGCCACTCGGCGATCTGGCCCTTGGCCTGCTGGGCGCCCTGGTTGGTGCACCAGACGGTCACCCGGCCGTCCTCGCCCCACACGGCCGAGGTCGCGCGGGTCTCCAGCGGGACCGGGGCCACGCGCTGGTTGACGACGGCCTGCTCGACGACGACGTCGCAGCCGTCGAAGAAGTCGGCCGGAGCCGGCTCGCCGAAGGCCGCGAGCACGTTGGTGCCGGCCGCGGGGAACAGCAGCGTCTCGTCCTTGGCGGCATTCGCGGTGCCGACGACGGCGGGCAGCACGTCCAGGTCGACGACGACCTGCTCGGCGGCGTCCTCGCCCTGGTAGCGCTCCTCGGTCAACACGACGGCGATCGCGTCGCCGACGAAACGGACGGTGTCGGTGCACAGCCACTGTCGGACGAACTCGGCGGCGACGAACGGGAACGGCGGGGCCAGCGGGGGGAGGTCGGTCAGGTCGGCCGCGGTGTAGACGGCGACGACGCCGGGAGCCTGCTTCGCGGCCTCGGTGTCGACCGACAGGACCTTCGCGTGCGCGACCGTCGAGCGGACGAAGGTCGCGTGCAGGGCGCCGGTCAGGCGCTCGTCGGTGAGGTCGTCGGTGTAGACCGCCCCGCGGGTGAGGAACAGGGGGTCTTCCGTGCGGACCACCCGGGTGCCGAGGATGCTCATGCGCTCGCTTCCGTCGTTCGTCGATCGTGGTGCGACAGTGGTGTTGAGCCTCACTGTCGCATGCGTCTGTGAGCCGGACCACCCCCGGTCGACCAGGGGTTGCACCGAGTGCCACCCATCCCCGGGACCACCGCTGTGACGCCTGTGGGCGGGCCCGTGGTCTGCTGGCCGGGTGGACCCGGCACCGACCCTGACGGGCACCCCGACACCGCTCGCCCGCACGTCCGCCGGCACCGTCCTGCTGGCCGCGGCCGTCGTCCTGGTGGCGCTGAACCAGCGGCCCGCCGTCGTCGGCGTAGCACCGCTGCTGACCGAGATCCGGGCCGACACCGGGCTGTCCAGCGCGCTGGGCGGGCTGCTCACCTCGCTGCCGGTGCTGTGCTTCGGCGCCTTCGCCCCGCTGGCCCCCGGACTGGCCCGGCGGCTGGGCCTGGAGACCGCCGTCGCCGCCTCGCTGGTGCTGCTCGCCGGCGGGACGGCACTGCGGCTGCTGGACCCGGTCGCCGCGCTCTACGGCGGCACGGTGGTGGCCGGCGCGGCGATCGCGACGGCGAACGTGCTGGTCCCGGCCTACGTCAAGCGCGAGTTCCCCCGGCCCGGCCTGATGATGGGCCTGTACTCGGCGGCACTGAACGCCGGCGCCGCGCTGGCCGCCGGACTGACCGTGCCGATCGCGACGGCCCTGGGCGTGGGCTGGCGGGTGGCCCTGGCGTCCTGGCTGCTGCTCGCCGGGCTGGCCCTGGCGCTCTGGCTGCCGGTCGCCGGCACCGGGCGGGCCCGGCGGGGCGCGGCCGCCAGCCCCGGCCCGTCGTGGGGGCTGCTCCGGCACGGCCTGGCCTGGCGGGTGACTGTCTTCCTGGGCATGCAGAGCACCCAGTTCTACGCGGTCGCGGCCTGGCTGCCCACGCTGCTGGTGGACGCCGGGCTGCCGGTCGCCGACGGCGGGCTGCTGCTCGCCGTCGCCACCGTCACCGGCGCGGTCGGGGCCTTCCTCGGGCCGACGCTGGCCGGGCGGCTGCAGGCGCAGGGGCGTGGACAACGGCCGCTGGTGGTCGTCGTCCTGGTGGCCTACCTGCTCGGACTGGGCGGGCTGCTGCTCGCCCCGGCCACCGCGTCGGTGCTGTGGGTGTCGCTATTCGGCATCGCCCAGGGCGGCGGCTTCGCCCTCGCCCTGACGCTGATCGTGCTGCGCAGCGCCACCCCGCTGACCGCGGCCCGGCTGGGCGGGGTCGCGCAGTGCCTGGGGTACCTGGTCGCGGCGGCCGGTCCGGTGGTCCTCGGCGCGCTGCACGACCTCACCGGTGGCTGGGAGTGGCCGCTGGTCCTGCTGCTGGTGCTGCTGGTGCCCATGGCCTGGGCGGGCTGGGGGGCGGCCCGCGACGTCGTCCTGCCCGAGGGGGAGACGGCGCCACGGGCCTGAGGCTCACTCCGTGGGCGCTGGGGTGTCCGAGGCGTCGCCGTCCCAGTCCTTGCCGGCGTTCTGGGCGTTCTCCGAGGCGCTGTCGGTCTGCTCGGCGACCGTCTCGACCATCTCGCGGTCGCTGACCCCGTCACCGGCGGCCTCGGTGTGGCTCGGGAAGCTGTGGCTCTCGGTCATCGCGGTCTGACTCCTTCGTCCGGGTGCGGTCCTCCCCGCCCTCCCCCAGGGCCGGGGGTCGCAAACCGGGCTGTGCGCAGCGCCTCAGCCGGCTGGTACCGGGATCGCGTCGATCGCCTTGAAGACACGCTGCTCGCTGATCGGCCGGGGCGTGCCCACGACCTGGGCGAACAGGCCCACCCTCAGCTCCTCCACCATCCAGCCGACCCGGGCCACCGGGTCGTCCGGGCCACCCACCGCCGGCACCTGGGCGCGCAGCTGCCGGTACTCGGCGACGACAGCCTCGACAGCCTCCTGCCCGAGTGCGTCCCGAGCGGCGTTGGCCGGCAGCTTCTCCAGCCGGTGCGCCATGCCCTTGAGGTAGCGGACCAGGTCCGGCAGCCGGCGGCGGCCGGCGGTGGCGACGAACCCGCGGTGCAGCAGCCCGGTCATCTGCGCGCGCAGGTCGGCGATCGCAGCCTCGGGCACCCGGCGGCCAGGGGCGGCACCGATCGCGATCGCGGTCTCCCGGGCCTGGGTGAGCACGGCCTCGACCTTGCGCACACAGTCAGCCGTGATCGTGTGCAGCTGGGTCTTCGACCCGGCCACCAGGGCCTCGAACGCCGCCTGGTCGCGCGGCGGTCCGCCGTGGACGGCGATCAGCTCGTCGGCGGCGGCGTCCACGCAGTCGGCCACCAGGTCGGGGATCTCGCCGTCCGGGTTGAACTGCAGGGCCAGCCGGGTGCGCGGGCCCAGGGACTTCGTCACCTGCTTGACCGGGCTGCCGACGACGAGGAGCAGCAGCCGACGGGCGCCCAGCCAGGTCAACCGGGACGCCTCGGCCGCCGTCGGCACCACCCGGACGCCGACCGTGGCGCCCTCGTCGACCAGCGCCGGGTACGCCGTCACCAGGTGGCCACCGCGGGCGACCTGCACGGTCGCCGGCAGCGCGCCCAGCGTCCAGGAGGTCAGCCCGGTCCGGCTGACGTCGGCCGACGCCGCGGCCAGCGAGGCCCGCGACTGCGGGGCCACCTGCCGACGCAACGCCGCCAGGTCCTTGCCGGTGGCCAGCGGCCGGGCCCGGTCGTCGAGCACCCGGAAGGTGGCGCGCAGGTGGTCGGCCACGCTCTCGGGCGACCACGCGTCCTGCGGGATGGTCACCGCGGTCGCCCGCCGGACCTCGCGCTCCAGCGCCGGCAGCAGCGGCTCGGTGGGCGCGATGTGCGGCAGCACCTCGCGCACCCGGTCCGGGATCGGCACCAGGCCGCGGCGCAGCTGTTTGGGCAGACCGCGCAGCAGCGCCGTCACCAGCTCCTCGCGCTGACCGGGCACCGTCCAGGCCAGCGAGGCGCCCGACGTCTGCTCGGCGACGGTGTCCAGCACGGCCAGCGGGACGTCGACGGTGACACCGTCGTCGTCGGCGCCCGGGGAGAACGCGTAGCTCAGCGGCAGGGTGAGTCCCTGGGTGAGGTGCACCTCGTCGGGGTAGTCGGTGGCCCGCACCTGGTCGGCGACCGCGGCGTCGGTGAGCAGCTCGGGGGTCAGGTCCAACAGGTCGGGGTGCTGCCGACGGGTTTGCTTCCACCAGGCGTCGAAGTGCCGGGTGCTCACGACTTCGGGGCCCACGCGCTGGTCGTAGAGCTCGAAGACCGTCTCGTCGTCGACCCGGATGTCCCGGCGACGGGCCCGTTCCTCCAGCGCCTCCACCTGGGCGATGACCTGCTGGTTGTGCGCCCAGAACCGGTGGTTCGTCGTCCACTGCCCCTCGACCAGGGCGTGCCGGATGAACAGCTCCCGGCTGACCACGGGGTCGATCGAGCCGTACTGCACCCGGCGGTCCACGACCAGCGGGATGCCGTAGAGCGTGGCCCGCTCGGTGGCGACGACGGAGCCGCGCTTGGCGTCCCACCGGGGCTCGCTGTACTGCCGCTTGACCAGGTGGTCGGCCACCCGCTCGATGGTCTCCGGGTCGACCGCGGCACAGGTCCGGGCGAAGAGCCGGCTGGTCTCCACCAACTCTCCGGCGACCACCCAGCGCGGGGGCTTGCGGGTCAGCACCGAACCGGGCGCGATGACGAACCTGGTACCACGGGCCCCCAGGTACTCCCGGGATCCACGCCGCTTGTCCGCCGGCGCGGCGTCCTTGCCCAGGTCCTGCTGCAGGCCGACCTGGGACAGCAGCCCGGCCAGCAGCGCGGCGTGCACCTCGCGCTCGTCGGGTTCGGGGGCCAGCTCGCCGGTCGCCATGCCCAGCCGGCGGGCGGTGCCGCGTAGCTGACCGTGCAGGTCCTGCCACTCGCGGATCCGCAGCCAGTGCAGGTACTCGCGCTTGACCGTCCGGCGGAACTGGTTGCCCGACAGCTCGGCCTGCTTGTCCGCGAGGTACCGCCAGAGGGTCAGGATCGAGGTGAAGTCGGAGTTCTCCGCGGCGAACCGGGCGTGGCTCTGGTCGGCGGCGGCCTGCGCGTCGGCGGGGCGTTCGCGGACGTCGGCCACGGTGAGCCCGGAGGCGATGACCAGCACCTCCTCCAGCACCCCGCGCCGGTCGGCCTCCACGACCATCCGGGCCAGCCGGGGGTCCAACGGCAGGGCGGCGAGCGCCCGGCCGGTCTCGGTGAGCCGGCCCTCGGGGGTGAGCGCGCCCAGCTCCTCCAGCAGCGCGATGCCGTCGGCGACCGAGCGGCGGTCCGGCGGGTCCAGGAACGGGAAGTCCTCGACCTCGCCGAGCCCCAGCGACGCCATCTGCAGCAGCACCGAGGCCAGGTTGGTGCGCAGGATCTCCGGGTCGGTGAACTCCGGGCGGCCCTCGTAGTCGGCCTCGGTGTAGAGCCGGATCGCGATGCCGTCCGACGTCCGCCCGCAGCGGCCCGAGCGCTGCCTGGCCGAGGCCTGGCTGATCGCCTCGATGGGCAGCCGCTGCACCTTGGTCCGATGGCTGTACCGGGAGATGCGTGCGGTCCCGGGGTCCACGACGTAGCGGATGCCGGGCACGGTCAGCGATGTCTCTGCCACGTTGGTGGCCAGCACGATCCGTCGTCCGGTGTGCGCCTGGAAGACCTTGTGCTGGTCGGCCGCGGACAGCCGGGAGTACAGCGGCAGCACCTCGGTGCCGGCGAACGCGGCGTCCCCGAGGGCGTCGGCGGTGTCCCGGATGTCCCGCTCACCGGCCAGAAAGACCAGCACGTCGCCGGGGCCCTCGGCGACCAGCTCGCGGCAGGCGTCGACGATCGCCGTCGTCTGGTCGCGGTCGGGGTCGGCCTGCTCGTCGTCGGGGTCGACGACCGGGCGGTAGCGGACTTCGACCGGGAACGTGCGGCCGGACACCTCGACCACCGGGGCGCCGCCGCCCTGCACACCCACGCCGAGTCCTGCGAAGTGCCGGGCGATCCGCTCGACGTCGATCGTCGCGGAGGTAATCACGATCTTCAGGTCGGGACGACGGGGCAGCAGCTGGGCCAGGTAGCCCAGCAGGAAGTCGATGTTAAGGCTCCGCTCGTGCGCCTCGTCGATGATGATCGTGTCGTACTGGCGGAGCAGCCGGTCGCGCTGGACCTCGGCCAGCAGCACGCCGTCGGTCATCAGCTTCACCAGGCTCGTGTCGCCCACCTGGTCGGTGAACCGGACCTTGTAGCCGACCACCTCGCCCAGCGGTGAGCCCAGCTCCTCGGCGATCCGCTCGGCCACCGTGCGGGCGGCGATCCGGCGCGGCTGGGTGTGCCCGATCCGCCCGCGCACCCCGCGGCCGAGCTCCAGCAGCACCTTGGGCAGCTGGGTGGTCTTACCCGAGCCGGTCTCGCCGGCGACGACCACGACCTGGGCGTCCCGGATCGCGGCGGCGATGTCGTCCTTGCGCTGACTCACCGGCAGCTGCTCGGGGTAGCTCAGCGTGGGGACGGCGGCCCGGCGGGCGGCAATCCGCGCCTCGGCACGGACGACGTCGGCGGCCAGCTGCTCCCGCTTGCGGGCCCGGGCGGCGGGGTCGCGCACGCTGCGCAGGCCGTCGAGGCGTCGGCGGAGGCGGTGCTCGTCCTCGAGGGTGAGGGTGGACAGCCGCGACCGGAGGTCGTCGTGCTCGGTCACGGGGCTCCTCGTCGACGTGCGGTGGCTGTCCCCCCAGCGTCCCACCCGGTCGCCACCCGGTTGCGCCGTACGGGCGTCATCCGGTCGCGGCACACAGCCGACACCCAGAGAACGTGTAGGTCACAAGTCGTTGCATGTACGGCGCAACGGCTTGTATCGTGCAACCGCCCCGGCGCCCCGGGACCGCACCTGCACCTCCGGAGCCGCATGACCACCACCGAGCCCACCACCTCCGGGCCCGCCACCGCCGCCTGCGACGCCCTCACGCGTCTGGACGGCGTCCACGGGCTGTCCGACGAGCTGTCCCGGCTGATCCGCGTCATCCACGCGCTGAAGAACCAGGCCGCGTCCTCCGCCGGACCCGACGTCGCCCGCGAGCGGGCGGCCCACGTGCTGCTGTTCCCGCTCTCCCGGCTCGGCGCGCTCCGTCAGGGCGCCCTCGCCGAGATGGTGCACGCCGACCCGTCCACGGTGAGCCGGCATGTCGCCGTGCTGGTCGACCACGGCCTGGTCCAGCGAGTCGCCGACGCGCACGACGGCCGGGCCAGCCAGCTGGTCATCACCGTCGACGGCGAGACGGTCGTGGAGGGCATGCGCGCCGAGCGCGAGGCCCTCTTCGAGACCGTCACAGTCCGCTGGGCGGACGCGGACCTGGCCTGCTTCCACGAGCTGCTGCACCGCTTCGTCGAAGACCTCACCGAGGCCCTCCCGAGCCTGGCCCCCGTCGCCCAGGTCGATGCACCCCGGCGCAGCACGAGCGCCGCGCACCCAGACCCTGCTGCCGCCGCCGGCGCCCAGCAGACCCGACACACCCCCGAGAAGGACCGATGACCCAGACCACCGACCGCGAGCGCGGTGCGGCCGAGAAGCGGGACGCCCGAGCCGCAGCCGCGGCACCGGACGCCTCCGGGGCCTTCACCCACCGCCAGATCATGACGATCCTGGTCGGTCTGCTGCTCGGCATGTTCCTGGCCGCGCTGGACCAGACCGTGGTCTCGACCGCGATCCGGACCATCGCCGACGACCTGCAGGGCTACGACCTGCAGGCCTGGGCGACCACGGCCTTCCTGATCACCTCCACGATCGCCACCCCGCTCTACGGCAAGTTGAGCGACATGTACGGCCGGCGGCCGTTCTTCCTCTTCGCGATCAGCGTCTTCGTCCTCGGCTCGTTCCTCTGCGGCATCTCGCAGTCCATGTACGAGCTGGCCGCGTTCCGCGCCCTGCAGGGCATCGGCGCCGGTGGCCTGATGTCGCTGGCGCTGACGATCATCGCCGACATCGTGCCCCCGCGGCAGCGCGCGAAGTACCAGGGCTACTTCATGGCCGTCTTCGGCACCTCCAGCGTGTTGGGCCCGGTCATCGGCGGCTTCCTGGCCGGCCAGGACACCATCCTGGGCCTGGCCGGCTGGCGCTGGATCTTCTGGGTCAACGTGCCGCTGGGCGCCTTCGCGTTGGCCGTCGTCTTCAAGAACCTGCACCTGCCGCACCGCAGCAACCGTCACAAGATCGACTGGCCCGGCGCGCTCGGCCTGGTCGTCTTCCTGGTGCCGCTGCTGATCGTCGCCGAGCAGGGCCGCGTCTGGGGCTGGACCGACCCGAAGGCCCTGGCCTGCTACGTCGTCGGGGCTCTCGGCTTCGTCTGGTTCTTCCTCGCCGAGCGGTCCTACGGCGACGACGCCCTGCTGCCGATCCGGATGTTCAAGAACCGGACCTTCACCATCAGCGCGCTGTCCTCCATCGTGCTGGGTGCCGGCATGTTCGGTGGCATCCTGCTCCTGCCCCAGTACCTGCAGATCGTGCACGGCTCCAGCCCCACGGTCGCCGGCCTGCAGATGATCCCGCTCGTCGGCGGCATCATGCTGGGCTCGATTACCGCCGGGCAGACCATCGCCCGCACCGGCAAGTACCGGCTCTTCCCGATGGTCGGCGTCGTGCTCATGGTGATCTCGCTGCTCAGCCTGTCCTTCATCGTCGACGCCGACACCGCGGTGTGGTCGATGGTGCCGTTCATGGTGATGCTGGGCCTGGGCCTGGGCTTCAACTTCCAGCCGATCATCCTGGCCGTGCAGAACGCGGTCAGCCCGAAGGAGATCGGCGTCGCCACCTCCTCGGTGACCTTCTTCCGTCAGATGGGCGGCACGCTGGGCACCGCCGCGTTCCTGTCGGTGCTGTTCACCTCACTGGGCACCAAGGTGCCGGCGGCCTACCAGTCGGCCGCGGGCACCGCGGAGTTCCAGGCCGCGGCCGCCGCCAGCCCCGACCAGGCGGCGCAGCTGACCGCCGGCAGCGCGGACCTGTCCGACACCTCGCTGTTCCAGCGGATCGACTCGGTGCTGGCCGCGCCCTTCAAGGACGCGTTCTCCAGCTCGATCGACCTGGTGTTCCTGATCGCCGCCGGCGTGGTGGCCCTGGGCTTCATCGTCCTGGTCTTCCTGCCCCAGCTCGAGCTGCGCACCACCTCGGGCATGCAGGGTCAGCAGGACGACGAGGGCGAGGCCGGGTCCCAGGACGCCGCGACCCGCACGGCGAACGCGATCGGTGCTGCGGCACCGACCTCGAGTGCCGCCACCGGCGCCCCCTCCCAGGGCGGTGCCCCGACGGCAGACGGCGCATCGGACACCGGACGGCACGGTCGGGCCACCGACCAGCCCGCCGGCCGGCACGAGGACGCCGTCACCGGTGACCACGGCCGACACGAGGGTGCTGACGACGCCCCCACCGGCCTGGACAGCGTGCCCGCCGACCACCTCCCGGCCGGACGCCCGAAGGACTGACGTCCGCACCACCCAGCTCCACCCCGAGGCCCCCGACCGCACCCCGCGGCCGGGGGCCTCGGCGCGTCCAGGGGTCTCGGCGCGCCCGCTCGAACTCGCCGCCCCCGCCGCGATTGTCGCGACTTCCGGCGGCCCCAGGACCGCGATAATCGCGATAATCGCCGCCTTCCGAGCGGGGTTGAACGCGGCTGGAGCCGGGGATGTCGCGGCGCTGATGCGCGAGCTGCCTCCGGGTCGGCCGTAGCCACTCGATGTCACATCGAGCGGCCGCGGCCCCTGGGCGCCGAGCCGGACGACGCGCCTAACCTCGGGGAACCGCTGACCCCGTCGTGAAGGAGGAGCCCGTGCGCTCGTCGTTGGTCCTGTCCCGCCGTGACCTGGACTTCTTGCTGCACGAGTGGCTGCAGGTCGAGACCCTCACCAAGCGGGAGCGGTTCGCCGCCCACGACCGGGACACCTTCGACGCCGTGCTGGACCTGGCCGCGGAGATCGCCACCGAGCACTTCGTTCCGCACAACCGCACCGCCGATGAGAACGAGCCGCACGTCGTCGACGGCAAGGTCGTGCTGGTCCCCGAGGTGGCGGCGGCGCTGAAGGTCTTCGGAGAGGCCGGGCTGGCCGCGGGCACGCTGCCGGAGGAGCTCGGCGGCATGCAGCTGCCGCAGGTCGTCAGCAAGGCCTCGACCGTCTGGTTCCAGGCCGCCAACATCGGCAGCTCGGCCTACCCGTTCCTGACCATGGCCAACGCGCACCTGCTCGTCGCACACGGCAGCCAGGAGCAGATCGACACCTACGTCCGCCCCATGGCCGAGGGCCGCTGGTTCGGCACCATGGCGCTGTCCGAGCCGCAGGCCGGGTCCAGCCTGGCCGACATCACCACCCGCGCCGTGCGCCAGGACGACGGGACGTACCGGCTCACCGGCACCAAGATGTGGATCTCCGGCGGGGACCACGAGCTGAGCGAGAACATCGTGCACCTGGTGCTGGCCAAGGTCCCGGGTGGTCCGGCCGGCGTGAAGGGCATCTCGCTGTTCGTCGTCCCCAAGTTCCTGCCCGAGGGGGACGGCATCGGCGAGCGCAACGACGTCGTGCTGGCCGGGCTGAACCACAAGATGGGCTACCGCGGGACGACGAACACCCTGCTGTCCTTCGGCGAGGGCGTGCACACCCCCGGCGGCCAGCCCGGCGCGGTCGGCTTCCTGGTGGGGAGTGAGAACCGCGGCCTCGCCTTCATGTTCCACATGATGAACGAGGCCCGGGTCGGCGTGGGGCTGGGCGCGACGGCGCTGGGCTACACCGGTTACCTGCACGCGCTGGACTACGCGAAGACCCGCACGCAGGGCCGCCCGCCGGCAGGCAAGGACCCCCTCTCACCGCCGGTGCCGATCATCGAGCACAGCGACGTGCGCCGGATGCTGCTGGCCGCCAAGAGCTACGTCGAGGGCGGGTTGGCGCTGGGCCTCTACTGCGCGCTGCTGGTGGACGAGGAGGAGACCGCGGAGACCGACGCCGACCGGGCCCGGGCGCACACCCTGCTCGAGGTGCTCACCCCGATCGCCAAGAGCTGGCCCTCCCAGTGGGGCCTGGCCGCCAACGACCTGGCCATCCAGGTGCACGGCGGCTACGGCTACACCCGCGACTTCCCGGTCGAGCAGTTCTACCGGGACAACCGGCTCAACCCGATCCACGAGGGCACCGTCGGCATCCAGGGCCTGGACCTGCTGGGCCGCAAGGTGGTGGCCGGCGGCGGCGAGGGCCTGCGGGTGTTGACCGAGACGATCGCGGCGACCACCGCCCGCGCCGCCGGCACCGAGTGGGCCGATCTGGCCGCCGACGTCGACGCCGCTGTGGCCCGGGTCGCCGAGGTGACGACGACGCTGTGGTCGGCCGGCGACCCCGACGTCACCCTCGCCAACGCCACCGTGTACCTGGAGGCGGTGGGACACGTCGTCGTCGCCTGGCTCTGGTTGGAGCAGGTGCTCACCGTCGGGGACGGGACCGGGGACTTCTACGACGGCAAGCGGGCCGCCGCGCGGTACTTCCAGCGCTACGAGCTGCCCCGCACCGGCCCGCAGTTCGACCTGCTCGCCAGCCTGGACCGGACCACCCTGGACGCCCGTCCCGGCTGGTTCTGAGCCCTCAGGCCATCCCCGAGGCGGCCAGCGGGTCGTAGTCCGCGCCGCGCAGCAGGTCCTGGAGCTGACGACGGCGCACGCCGGTGTTGCTGCCCTCGATGACCGGGTAGGCCAGCGCGTGCTGCAGCTGGTCCATCACCGGCGAGTGCCCGTCGTAGGCCTGGACGCCCATGACCTGGACCAGCCTGTTCACCACGTCCACGCCCGTCTCGGAGCCGAACACCTTGGCGTGCAGAGCCAGTTCCAGCCCCTCGGGCTGCTGGGAGACGACGGCGTCCATGGCCCGCCAGGCGAGCAGCCGGACCGCCTCGATCCTGCCCTTGGCGTCCGACAGTGCGTCGGCCACCGACTGATGGTCGAGGACCGGCACGGCGCCGCCGCGGCGTTTGGTCCGGGCGAACTCCAGGGTCGCAGCACACGCCTGTCGCATCGCGGCGACGGCGAAAACTCCGATCGAGGCGCCGCTGGCGAGGAAGGCGTTGGAGATCCCAGACGGGCACCGGCCACCCCCGCTCCGGTGTCGGTCGACGGCGGGACGCTACCGACCGGATCGAGAGCTGCCCAGCGCCCGCGGGTCAGGCGGGGGCGGTGGCGCGCGCGGC